>NZ_JAGPZB010000013.1:0-52033 GCF_024454115.1 Corynebacterium sp. CCUG 65737 | reverse complement strand
ACTCAATCGGCATCCAAAAAGGCCAGATCTAACCCCCACGACACGCCGAGCCAGACACACATTTTGACCCTTAACCCTGTTACTGTTGTGACAATTGTGCGATAAAGAGCCAAAACCGGCCCGAGCCCCGAGGCTCCAGACCGGTTTTAGGTACGCCGCGGAAGTTCCTGCGGCAGGTGCTGCGCTAGAAGCGGACTGCAGAGTGAATCGGCATCATGTTCAGCGGGCGGTAGCCCACCGGGGTGCCGGAGTTCAGCGCGTCGATGATCTGGCCGTTACCGGCGTAAATAGCAACGTGGGATGCGCCACCGTAGTAGACGACGATGTCACCCGGCTGCAGGTCAGAAATGGCGACCTTACGGCCAGCGTTGGCCTGAGCCTGCGAGGTACGCGGAATCTGCTTGCCTGCCTGAGCGTGAACCCAGGAGGTGAAGCCAGAGCAGTCGAACGCGTTCGGGCCGGCAGCACCGTAGACGTACGGGGAGCCGATCTTGGACTTTGCGATGGACACGATGCGCTCACCCTGGGACGGCTGGCGCACCGGAGCCGGTGCGGCAGCAGCCTGCGGCTGGCGGTTAGCGACAGGGGCGCTAGCGTACTTCTTCTCGACGCCGTTGATCCAGTCGTTGAAGCCCGGAACGTTAGCAACGCCCGGAACAGCCTTCACGGCCGCGATAGCAGAACGGATGTCAGCGTCGCGGTCGGCCTTACCGGCCAGGGACGGGATCCACTGCTCGATGCCCGGGATGCTTGCGATGCCAGGGGTGTTCTCAATGCCCGGGATCTCCGCAGAGATGTTCGTGTTAGGAACGCGAACCTCGGCAGCATCAGCGGTAGTCGGGGCGATCAGGGTTGCGCCGGCGAGAACGGCGGACGCGGTTGCAACGGTGCGCTTGGTACCGTTTGCCTGGCGGCGGTGCTTAGCCACTTATAAACTCCATATCTCCAGTTGCGCCTACCGGGTTAGCTGTCGGGTTCGGTGCGGGAAGTCACCTCTAGGACGCTCCTGCGCTTGCGCGCTCCTTGCGCCCCGTTCACCCCAGGGAAGTCATGGTTCCCCGGCTTCCGGACCATAGGGGTCCTAGAACTCGGCTCTATGTGGTTCAAATGTCGCTTGCGCCTTCGTGGCTACAAGGTCTCAGCTAGGTTACGAAACGGACACAAGCATTGTCCAACGGCGCGCCCGTTATTTTTTCGTTATTTTCCCCGGCGCCCCGAAAAACCGACGCCTCGAGCCCCTCCATGCCAACCTGCTTTAGCGTGTGACGGCCTACTGCGGGCCTGTCACCAGCACGTTTGCTGCGGAATGACGTTACGTCCAAGGCCGGCAGAAAGCGATGATTGACGCCAAAACTTTCTAATGTGATCCTGCTCACAGTAGATGTCTTTATGGTTTTGTTACAAGCCAAAGGCCCCTCCCCCACCCGTTTTTGGGCAGTCAGAGGGGCCTCGGCGTTATGCACTAATGGCTCTAACGCTTGCTCTTAGTACCGGCGTCGCGGTCGACAGAGTTCTTCTCTGCCTCCAGCGCACGCAGCGTCTCCACCTCTTCGTGGTGGTTCTGGCGCGCGATCTCGTTGCGGCGCGCAGTGATCGCCGGATCATCCGGGCTGAACGTGCCGGAGGTCTCCGAGTCGGCGTAACCGAGCTGGTTCATCTGCTTCGGAACAACAGCGCCCGCGTACTCGAGCGGGATCTGGTGGCCGTGCTCGTCCACCGGGCCAACCGGCTGGTGAACCTCGACGAAGGCACCATTCGGCAGCTTCTTGATCACACCGGTCTCAATACCGTGCTCCAGGACCTCACGGTCAGAGCGCTGGAGACCGACGCAAATGCGGTAGGTGATGAAGTACGCCAGCGGCGGCAGCACGATCAAACCTATACGGCCAACCCAGGTCATCGCGTTAAGCGAGATCTGGAAGTGGTAAGCAAACAGGTCGTTACCACCGGACAATGTCAGCAGCAGGAAGAAGGTGATGCCCATGACACCGATACCGGTGCGGACAGGAACGTCGCGGGGACGCTGCAAGAGGTTGTGGTGCGCGTCGTCGCCAAGCATCTTTTTCTCCAGGAAGGGATACAGCAGCAACAGCACCACCATGAGGCCTGCCATCAGTGCCACCCAGAACACGCCCGGGATGGTGTAGTTACCCAAGTAGAGCTCCCACGCCGGCATGACACGGGCGGCACCATCCGTCCACAGCATGTAGACGTCAGGCTGAGAACCAGCGGACACCTGCGACGGGTTGTAGGGGCCGAGGTTCCAAATCGCGTTAATGGTAGTGACACCGGCCATCAGCGCGAGGACACCGAAGACCAGCAGGCCGAAACCGACAGCCTTGACTGCGAAGACCGGCAGAATGCGGATACCCACAACGTTGTTCTCGGTGCGGCCCGGGCCAGGGAACTGGGTGTGCTTCTGGAACCAGACCATCAGCAGGTGTCCGGCAATCAGCGCGAGGATGATGCCCGGCAGGATCAGCACGTGCATGATGTAGAAGCGGTCCAGCATGAGGTCGGACGGGAAGTCGCCGCCGAAGATTGCCCAGTGGATCCAGGTGCCGATGATCGGCAGGCCCACGATGATCGCGGACATAATGCGCAGACCGACACCGGAAAGCAGGTCATCCGGCAGAGAGTAACCGAGGAAGCCCTCGATCATGCCCAGCAGAATCAGGACAACACCGATGATCCAGTTGGCTTCACGCGGGCGACGGAATGCACCGGTGAAGAAGATGCGCAGCATGTGGGCGAACATCGCCATCATGAACATGAGCGCAGCCCAGTGGTGCATCTGGCGGATGAACAGACCACCGCGGACCTCGAAGGAAATGTCCAGGGCAGTCGCGTATGCACGCGACATCTCCACGCCGTTGAGCGGGAGGTACCCGCCGTCGTAGATCACCTTCGTGATCGACGGGTCGAAGAAGAGCGCCAGGTACACACCTGTCAGCAGCAGGATGATGAAGCTGTACAAGGCCATCTCGCCGAGCATGAAGGACCAGTGCGTCGGAAAGACCTTGTTCAGCTGCGGGCGCAGGACACCCGAGATCGTGTAGCGCGAATCAATATTGTCAGCAGCTTGACTGAGTTTAGTGCTCATTAGGACTTACGCTCCCAGAATGCCGGGCCGACGGGCTCAATGAAGTCCCCGCGGGCGATGAGGTAACCATCTTCGTCGATCTCAATCGGCAGCTGCGGCAGAGCGCGCGCAGCTGGACCGAAGATCGGCTTGCCGTGCTGCAGTGCATCGAACTGCGACTGGTGGCACGGGCACAGGATGCGGTTGGTCTGAGCCTCGTACAAGGAGGTCGGGCAACCGATGTGCGTACAGATCTTGGAGTAGGCGTAGTAATCGCCGTAGTGGAAGTCTTCCTGACCTTGGCGCTCCACCACTGCGGCAGCGTCGGAGGAACGCAGGCGGATCAGCATGACCGCATTGCGCGGGCCGTGGATGGAGTGCATGTGGTTCTCGTACACGTCCAGGTCCGGGTTGTAGTCATCGCCGTCGTTAACGTCCTGCTCCAGGAGCGGGAAGACCGTCTCCATGGAAGCTGCGTCCAAGTCCTCGGGGCGCATGCGCACCAGGCGGGACACACCAGCCGTGGTGTAGTGCTTGCCGGCGTCACTGTCGTGCAGCTCGGCGATCGCACCGGTGTCGCGGCCCAGGTAAAGCTTCTTGCCTTCACGCGCCATGGACCAACCCTGGGTCCACAAGGTGCCGTCGCCTTCGTAGTTCATGGCGTGGCGGGGACGCCACGGGTTCTTGATCACGCCGCCGAGCGGGGCGATGATGGCCAGGCCAGCAAGCAGGCCAGCACCACCGAGGAGACCCTGCATCACCTTGCGGCGACCAAGGGTGGAAGTCTGCCATGCATCGTTAAGCAGCGCGGTGGTCGTGCGGCGGTCCAGCTCGGAGGAGCGGCCGTCGTGGCGACGCTGTACCGCGATTTCTTCCGGGATGAACTTCTTGACGTACTGGACGACAGCGAAGCCCAGAGATGCAAGCGCCAGGCCAGAGGTCAGGCCGAGCAAAGGGGTGTACATGGTGTACATCCACAGGCCTTCGTCACCGTGGAAGCGGGGCTCCCACGGCCAGAAGAGGTAAACGCCCAGGAATGCCAGGCCCATGACGATCGAGATGATCAGCCAGACCATGATGCCGCGCGCAGCGCGCTTCTCTGCCGGGTCATCCTCAATCGGCCAGCGTTCCTTGCGGTACGCAACCGTCACGTCGTCGAGCTCGGTGCCCAGGGCAGCCAGCTCGGCATTGCTCATGCGATCGAGCTCTTTGTCTGTGTAATCCTTCTTCACTTCATTGCTCATGAGCGCGATCCAATCCACATTGCAGCGGCGCCGACCAGGGTGACACCGATGATCCACATTGCAAGGCCCTCAGCAACGGGGCCGATACCGCCAAGCGACCAACCCGAGGGGCTCGGGGTTTCCTTGGCGGACTTGATGAAGGCGATGATGTCCTTCTTCTCGTCCGCGGTGAGCTGGCGGTCAGAGAACTTCGGCATGTTCTGCGGACCAGTCAGCATTGCCTGGTAAATCTCCTGCTCATTGGCAGGGTCCAGGACCGGCGCGTACTTACCGGAGGACAGCGCGCCACCACGGCCAGTGAAGTTGTGGCAGGACGCACAGTTGAGGCGGAACAGCTCCGATCCGCGTGCAACGTCGTCAGCCTGAATCTGTCCGTCGTAGTTCTTACCGCGCAGCTCCTCCATAGCGACAGAGCCGTCCTCGTTGTAGACCAGCTCCGGGCCGCCACCGTTTGCTGCAACATACGCGGCGATGGCCAGGGTCTGCGCCTCGGTGTAGCGCGGCTTCTTGCGCTCAGCCTGAGCGTCATTCGACATCATCGGCATGCGGCCGGAGTGCACCTGGAAGTACACGGCACCTTCACCGGTACCGATCAGGGACGGACCGCGGTCCTTGACGCCCTGGAGGTTAGCGCCGTGGCAGGTGATGCAAGCAACGTCGTAGAGGTCCTTGCCCTCTTGGATCATTGCCTGGTCGTCGCGCTGGGCGGTGGCGACCTGTGCGTCCGGAGTCAGGGCGGACGCAAGCAGGCCGGCACCCGTGAGACCAAACGTCAACGCCATCGCGCCGGCAGCGGACCTGCGCAGCTTGCGGCGGTTACGCGCCTTCTTGGGGGTGTTATCCATGTTGTTCCCTTTAGCGAAATCAGATTTTCAATCAGCGTGCTGCGTGCGAGCGAGTGCCCGTGTGGGCAGCTACTGAACGAGGTAGAGAGTAACGAACACGCCGATCCAAATGACGTCGACGAAGTGCCAGTAGTAGGAGGTCACCATGGCCGCAGTTGCCTGCGCCGGGGTGAACTTCGACTTGGCCACGCGTGCCATGACAATGCAGAACGCAATGATGCCCGCGGTCACGTGCGCCATGTGGAAGCCGGTGATGATGTAGAACACCGACCCGTAGACGCTGGACTGCGGGGTCACACCGTGCATGACCATCTCAGCCCACTCGTAGGCGACCAGACCCAGGAAGATCACGCCCAGGGCAATGGTCACGGTGAACCACTTGCGCAGCCCGAAAACATCACCCTTCTCTGCGGCGAACACACCAAGCTGCGAGGTGACCGAGGAGGTCACCAGCACAATGGTGATGATCGTTCCGAAGAGAACGTTGAGGTGATCGGTTTGAACAGCCCAATCACCAGTTTTCATGCCGTTTGCACGCGAGGTGAAGTACATCGCGAACAAGCCGGCGAAGAACATCAATTCTTGGGCGAGGAACACGATCGTTCCGACGCTGACCATGTTCGGTCGGTTCAGCACCGGCAAACGGTCGGGCGAAGTCGCCATACCTGGGTTCGTTGTTGCAGTCGTCACGCGTATTAGTATCCCGCTTTTGAACCCTAAAGTCACCTTGTTTACCCCCGAGTTTTTCATGTGAGCAGTTCACGGACCTGCCCGTATTTCTGCTCACATTCCGCGTGTCGCAGTCACGCATCCGTCCAGGAACTCTTTCGCGGTGCTTTACGACGGTCATCCGTGCAGGTCATAGCTTGAGCCGCGATTCCCCTAACGCGGCAACATTCTCACCCCACTGCGGGAACGCCGCTAAGCGAACGTGCGCCACGAACGTCTTAGTTCCCGCGTGTGACTGGATTCACACATTCGGCCTGCAGAAACGTGCACCCCCATCAACTTTCGGATGACCCCTCACCCCATCGACCGAAAGGTTGGCCTGCCCCAACAGAAAAATGGAAACCCCCACGCCACAGGGCGTGGGGGCCGAAGTTACGTTCGCCTTTGCGGCGAAGTCTTAGTGCTTCTCGCGGGGGATACCGTACTGCAGGTTCAGCATCGTCACGCCCCAGATGAGCACGACGACACCAAGGGCCAGAAGCCACAGCTGCCAGAAGCAGATCCCGAAAGCCATGAGGGTAATGCCACCAGTCATCACCATCGGCCAGACGGAGTTCGGGGAGAAGAAGCCCAAAACACCAGCGCCGTCCTCAACCTCTGCTTCCTCCCAGTCCTCCGGGAGGATATCGATGCGACGTTCGGTGAAGTGAAGGTAACCGCCGAGCATGAAGGAGAAAGCAGCTGCGAGAACCAGGGCCACACCGCCGGCCCATTCGTAGCCGCCCATGTACGCGTCGTCGCCGACGAAGTTAGTGCCCAG
The DNA here is from genome assembly GCF_024454115.1 of Corynebacterium sp. CCUG 65737. NCBI lineage: Bacteria > Bacillati > Actinomycetota > Actinomycetes > Mycobacteriales > Corynebacteriaceae > Corynebacterium > Corynebacterium sp. CCUG 65737. The sequence continues at coordinate 45,373 of NZ_JAGPZB010000013.1, read as the reverse complement.
GGCGTAGAGCACCGCAATGACCGCGATGAAGACGCCGATTCCGTAGAAGACCTTTGATCCTGCACCCATGATGTGTACCTAGCCTCTCTTAGATGCCGACGTTGTCGACGGCGTTGTTTCCGTCGCGCGTGCCGGTGCGGTCGGAGTTGAACGGGCGGGTGGACGTAGCGAACGGCTCCTCGCCGATGGCCTCAAGAGCCTCGGAGTTGGATGCTTCGGGGTTGTTGTGGCGGAAGTCCATGTACTCGCGGAACTGATCCGGCGTGACCGCACGGATTTCGAAGTTCATCATTGCGTGGTAGGTACCGCACATCTCAGCACAGCGGCCGACGAAGGAACCGGTCTCGGTGATCTCCTCGATCTGGAAGCTGCGCTCCTGCTGGTTCATCTCCGGGTGAGAGTAAGCATCGCGCTTGAACAGGAACTCCGGAACCCAGAAGGCGTGGCTCACATCGCTGGATGCGAGACGGAACTCGATCGCCGTGTCGGTAGGCAGAACCAGAACCGGAACTTCCTCGGTGGAACCGACAGTCTCAATCAGGTTGTAGTTGAGGTAGGACTGGTCGTTCGAAGACTGGCCGTGGATCGGGTTGCCGTTGACCATGTTCTCGTCGTCGATCTTGGTCTCGTCGGCCAGCTTCTGGCGCTCCAGATCGCTGCCGTCATAGTCCCCGCCGACCGGCGACAGGTCTCCCTTGACCTCCGCGTAGCCGAACTTCCAGTTCCACTGGAACGCCGTGACATCGACAGTGACATCAGGCTCTTTATCCAGGGCCACAACCTTGGTCTGCGCCTGGACCGTGAAGAAGAACAGGACCATGACGATCAGGATCGGCACAATGGTCAGCGCCAGCTCGAGCGGGATGTTGTACTGCAGCTGCTTCGGGAACTCACCGTGGCCCTGCTTCTGACGGCGCTTGCTGTTCCACGCGAAGACCGCGTAGATGAAGATGGCCCACATGATGATGCCGATGATCCAGGCAACGAGCCAGACCCAGACCCAGAAGTTGTACATGCTGGCACCTTCAGGGGTGACCGGGTCAGGCCAGCCCATGTCCAGCAGGTTGCCGAGTGCGCTCGGCGGTGCGACCTCACAGCCCGTCAGGCCCAAGCCGCTCAGGGCGATAATCCCTGCGAAGCAGAGCTTCTTGGCAAGGCCACGGTTCTTTGCCGTATCCACGTGTGTAAAGCCTTCCTATCCACACAGAATATTCCTACCCAGTCAGAATAGAGGATCAGCGCCACATGTTTAACCTGCACGGCTCCCGCGTTTTCGGCGACGCAGAGCCACGGCCTACGCAGAGCCCCCAAAGAGGCGCTGTCCTAGCCGGTCACCTGCAGTCACTGTGCGCAGATCCGCCACAGATTTCCCACAGGCGTAATTGCGGTCACACTTATCTTGCAGAATATCAATCGGAAGTTGCACCCCTAACGGGGACGGGCTAAAGGTGGTGCGACACCAATAGACTCAGCGGCGCCCCGCAGATCTATTGTGGGTGGAGCTAGTTTTACTCAACTCTTTCTAAGGAGCCACCCACTTATGTGCGGTCTTCTCGCAATGCTCAGCAGCAATTCGGACGCTGCCCGCTTCGTCGCGGCCACCGAGCGTGCCCTGCCATGTTTCCACCACCGCGGCCCAGATGCCGCCGGGACGTGGAACGACGATGACGCAGTTTTCGGCTTCAACCGCCTGTCCATCATTGACCTCGAGCACTCCCACCAGCCGTTGCGCTGGGGGCCGGAAGACAACCCGCAGCGCTACGCACTGACGTTCAACGGTGAGATCTACAACTACATAGAACTGCGCGATGAGCTGTCCGCCCTCGGCTACACCTTCAACACGCACGGTGATTCCGAAACCATCGTGGTGGGCTACCACCACTGGGGCAAGGACGTGGTGAACCACCTCCGAGGCATGTTCGCCTTCACCATCTGGGACACCCAGGACCGGGTCGTGTTCGCTGCCCGCGACCAGTTCGGAATCAAGCCCCTCTACTACGCCACAACTGACGCAGGCACCGTCTTCTCCTCGGAGAAGAAGTCCATCCTGGAGATGGCGCCGGAGCTCGGGCTGGATCTGAGCCTGGATAAGCGCGCCATCGAGCATTATGTGGACCTGCAGTACGTCCCGGAGCCGGAATCTCTCCACGCGGCCGTCCGCCGGCTCGAATCTGGATGCACCGCCACGCTGACCCCCGGCGGTGAGGTCGTCGCGGAGCGCTACTTCCGGCCCCAGTTCAATGTCACGCCGGTGATCAAAGGCGAAGAACAGAAGCTTTTCGACGCTATTGCCGCCGCCCTGGAAGATTCCGTCGCAAAGCACATGCGCGCAGATGTGACCGTCGGCTCCTTCCTCTCCGGCGGTATTGACTCGACCGCTATTGCGACATTGGCTAAGCGGCACAACCCGAACTTGCTGACGTTCACCACCGGTTTTGAACGCCAGGGTTACTCCGAGGTCGATGTCGCGGCTGAGTCCGCGGAAGCGATCGGCGTTGAACACATAGTCAAGATCGTCTCTCCGGAGGAATACGCCGAGTCCATCCCGAAGATCATGTGGTACCTCGACGACCCGGTGGCTGACCCGTCGCTCGTCCCGCTCTTCTTCGTGGCGCAAGAAGCTCGTAAGCACGTCAAGGTGGTCCTGTCCGGTGAGGGCGCGGACGAGCTCTTCGGCGGCTACACCATCTATAAGGAGCCCCTGTCTCTCGCGCCGTTCGAGAAAATGCCGGACCCCCTGCTCAAGGGCCTCAATCGGTTAAGCCACATTCTGCCTGAGGGAATGAAGGGTAAGTCACTGCTTGAGCGCGGAACGATGCCGATGGAGGATCGCTACTACGGTAACGCGCGCTCCTTCAACTACGACCAGCTGCGCCGAGTGCTTCCGTGGGCCAAGCGCGAGTGGGACCACCGCGAGGTCACAGCACCGATCTACGCCGAGTCCACGGGAATGGACCCGGTCGCACGCATGCAGCACTTGGACCTGTTCACGTGGATGCGCGGCGACATCCTGGTCAAGGCTGACAAGATCAACATGGCGCACTCCCTCGAGCTGCGCGTGCCGTTCCTGGATAAGGAGGTCTTCGCTGTCGCGGAGACCATCCCTCACGATCTGAAGATCGCGGACGGAACAACCAAATACGCCCTGCGCAAGGCCATGGAGCAGATCGTCCCGCCGCACGTCCTGCACCGCAAGAAGCTCGGCTTCCCCGTGCCTATGCGCCACTGGCTCGCCGGCGACGAGCTCTACGGTTGGGCCCAGCAGACCATCCGCGACTCCCAGACCGACGACATCTTCAACAAGCACGAAGTCGAAGAGATGCTCAAGGAGCACCGCGACGGTGTCTCCGACCACTCGCGTCGTCTGTGGACCGTGCTGGCGTTCATGGTCTGGCACGGCATTTTCGTCGAGCACCGCATCGATCCCGGCATTGAGCAGCGCGATTATCCGGTGAAGCTCTAAGGCTCACCACTCTCCCTGCCCCACTACCCCGCTCGTCGGCACCACACACGCCGGTGGACGGGGTAGTGCTGGCTCTACCCCGATTGGATAAGCAGGGTTACTGAATTTTCGTGCTTCTGTCGGTTCAATTCGCACTATGACCAACGCGCAGAGCAACCAGCAGTTACAGCGAAAGTCCGAGACCAAGACAAACCGAAGGAAAGTCTGGACCGTGATCGGGGCGCTAGCCCTCGCCGTGGTGATAGTCGCTGCAGTAGCCGTGTACTTTTACGGCCCGGCCGTCACCGCGATGACTACGGGGACGGCACGTTTTGTGGGCACGGACTCACCGAAACGCTACACCTCGACGGTACTTCAGCTGGCCGAGCAAGGTATCTACAGCGACTCGGAGGAATTCTCGGCCGCGAGCGAGCACGCCAAAGATGTGGCCAAGAAGGCGGATTCTGTCGACGAAGTGCGCGAAGATCTCAACAACGCGGTTCGCGCCGCGGGCGGTAAGCACTCGCGCCTGATCTCCCCCGATGAAAAGCAGCAGCGCGTTGATGACGAAAACGCCGAAGACGGCGCATCCGAACCCACCGTCAACGTGGAGAGTGCCGTCGCCATCGCCACGGTTCCCGGTATCCACCGCGACGACGACGTGCAGAGCTACGCTGACGAGCTGTCGAACGGCCTGACGCAGGCCCGCGATAACGGCGCATGCGGCGCAATCGTGGATCTACAGACCAACGACGGCGGCGACATGGGCCCTATGCTGGCGGGTCTCTCTCCCATCATCCCCGACGGCACTGCGATCGAGTTCGTCGCTTCCGGCAATGCGATGCCGGTGAAGGTCGAGGGGAATTCAGTCAGCGGCGGCGGCACTCCTCTCTCAACCACCGGTGGCAAATGGGATGCGCCGACGGCTGTGCTCGTCAGTGACGCGACCGCGTCTTCCGGTGAGGCGACCATGCTGTCCTTCCGCGGTCTGGACAATTCCCGCAGCTTCGGCACGCCGACCGCTGGGTTCGCCTCGGCGAATAATGTCTATGAATTCCCCGACGGCAGCGAGCTGATGCTCACCACAGCCAGGAACCGCGACCGTACCGGCCAAACCTACGCGGAGGATCCAATCGAACCCGACACAAAGACTGATTCGAGCGACGCTGCTTTGGCAGCGGCCAAGACATGGCTTCGCGAGGAGCACGGCTGCGAATAGATGCTAGGGCACCGGCTAGCACCGGTACTCAACCTAAAGAATTAAGCGCCCCGAGGGGCGCTTAATTCAATCCTCGCTCTCAGCGGAGCGTTCGTCTTAGTTGAAAGAGTCGCCGCAGGCGCAGGAGCCACCGGCGTTCGGGTTATCAATGGTGAAGCCCTGCTGCTCAATCGTGTCTGCGAAGTCGATCTCTGCGCCCATGAGGTACGGAACAGACATCTTGTCCACGACGAGGCGCACACCGCCGACGACATCGGCCTTGTCGCCGTCGAGGTCGCGGTCGTCGAAGTAGAGCTGGTAGCGCAGACCAGCGCAGCCACCCGGCTGCACAGCGATGCGCAGAGACAGGTCGTTGCGGCCTTCCTGATCCAGCAGCGCCTTTGCCTTAGCTGCAGCTGCGTCGGTCAGCTTGACGCCGGTAGTGGAAGTCGGTGCAGTCATAAAACATCTCCTTGGCCAATTGAGGCCGTGTTGCAGTTTCGGGGTCCGAGCCTACTCCCCGAGCCGGAACGGATGCTAGTGCACCCTAACTTGGAGCGAAGGAGCGGACTTCTACCGTGTCCAACACCCACGATGCGAACTGCATTCCAGGAGCAGAAACCGGCGCACTGCCACGGCCGTCAAGCTGCACGAACCCGTCGACCCTGTGTGGCTGTAACAGAAACCGGCCTTGTAGCCTAGAGAGCGTGAAACTTCCCTGGCAGAAAACTGACGCGACCGACGCCGCGGCCGGCGGCTCCACCAAAGTCGATCTTGCTGAACACAAGTCCGAGGTGACCAGCACGACCAGCACGGCAAGCACGGACGGCGCTAAAAATGCCCCAGAGAAGAAACTGCCCAAGGGCTACACTCCGCCGAAGGGGCGCCCCACGCCGAAGCGCCACGACCAGGAGGTCAAGCGCGGTGTGATCCGCGACCCGAACGCGATGTCCACTCCGCAGGCTGCGCAGAAGCGCAAAGAGCTGAAGAAGTCCATGTCCAAGGAAGAGTGGAAGGACTACAAGAAGCAGGAGCGCGCGCAGCGCCGCGCACAGAACAAGGAATTGCAGGCCAAGATGGACGCCGGTGAAGAGGCGTACCTCATGGACCGCGACAAGGGAAAGGTGCGCAAGTACGTCCGCGATTGGGTGGATTCGCGCCGTTTCATCTCCAACTACATCATGCCGGCGGCGTTCGTGATGTTGCTGATTATGCTCATCGGCCAGTTCGTGCCGCAGATGGCTGCGGTGCTGTCGACGTTGTCGATGATTTTCATCGCGACGGTGCTGGCGGAGGCGTTCATCATCGGCCGCAAGGCCAACAGGGCCGTCAAGGAGAAGTTCCCTGAGGAGAATGACACCGGCTTTGGCCTGGGCATGTACGCCTTCTCCCGCGCGTCACAGCCACGCAACTGGCGCACGCCCAAGCCGCAGGTCGCTCTCGGTTCCAAGGTGTAGAAGGGGCCAGCGCCGTGTCCACTCCTCTTTCGCTCGCGTTCGATCCGGTCCCCGCCCCTGACGCGTCTGCGGAGGCTGCAGTCCAGTCAGCGTTGACACAGAATCCGCGGGGGCTGTCTTTTGGCCGCTTAGCAGGCATCGGTGCGTGGGTGGCTGGACGGCAAGGCGAGGCTCCACCGAGGCCCCTGGGCACGGTGCGAGTGGTCGTGTTCGCCGGTAGCCACGGCATTGCGCAGCGCGGTGTCTCTGCGTTCACTCCTGATGCGACGGCGGTGCAAGCGCAGGAAATTCAATCCGGTGCGGCACCAGTGTGTGCGCTCGCTCGGAATGCTGGGGCATCCGTGCGCCTTATCGACGTCAACGTGGACGCCCCGTCCGGCCCCATCGATGTCGACGACGCCATGAGCCCGGATGAGTTCGAGCGCTCCGCGCAGCTAGGCATGTCCGCTGCGGATCACGAGATCGATTCAGGCAGCGATCTGATCGTGCTCGGTGACCTCGGCGCGGGGAACACCACCGTCGCCGCTGCGGTCATGGGCACGTTCACCTTCACGGAACCGGCTGTCGCCGTTGGGCGTGGCAGCGGGATTAATGACGAAGTGTGGAAAACCAAAGTCGCCGCGGTGCGCGATGCCATGTTCCGCGTCCGCGACCAGCGCGAGGACGTCCTCGAAGTGCTGCGGAGAATCTCGGCCCCGGACTTCGTTGCGCTCACTGCGTTCATTGCGCAATGCGCGGTGCGGCGTACGCCAGTGCTTATCGACGGCGCATACACCGCCGTTGCGGCCTACACCGCCGAGCGCCTCGCTCCGGGGACGAAAGAATGGCTCCTCGCTGGCCAGTTGAGTCCGGAACCGTGCCACATGGTCTGCCTCCAAGCACTTGATCTCACGCCGGTGGCTGCCCTGGACATGTCCACGGGACAAGCAACTGGCGGAGCCGCCACCCTTCCCTTGGTCAAAGCTGCCGTGGACTTGGTGCGCGACGAGATGCGCGCCCAGGCCAGCCAGCAGGCTGACAACCAAGCCGCCAGCGGCGACCCGGTGCTTTAGTTCCCGCCCTGCACCAGGGTGTGCAGCCAGCCGTGGGTGTCCTCATGCTCACCGCGCTGGATCGCGGTGAGACGATCGCGCATCGCCATCGTGACATCACCGGCTTCATTGCCGTTGACGGCGAAGTCAACGTCATTGCCCACGACGTGGCCGACCGGGGTGATCACTGCTGCGGTGCCGCATGCCATGGTTTCGGTCATTTCCCCCGATTCGGCACCGTTGCGCCAGTCGTCGACTGTGATGCGCACTTCCTCCGTCGTAAAGCCAAGGTCGCGTGCGACCTGCAACAGTGAGTCGCGCGTAATACCCGGAAGCAGCGAGCCGGACAATTCCGGGGTGACCACCCTGGCGCTGTCACCGGAGCCATAAACGAACATGAGGTTCATGCCGCCCATCTCTTCGATGTAGGTCCGCTCGATAGCGTCAAGCCACACCACCTGGTCGCAGCCCTTCTCTTCGGCTTGCGCCTGGGCCAGCAGAGACGCGGCGTAGTTGCCCGCGAACTTGGCTGCGCCGGTACCGCCTGGCGCGGCGCGGACATAATCGTCGCTAATCCACACCTTGACCGGGTTCACGCCGCCGGAGAAGTAGGAGCCAGCCGGGGACGCGATGACGAAGAAGGTGTAGGAGTCAGCCGGGTGCACGCCTAACCCGACCTGCGTGGAGATCATGAATGGGCGGAGGTACAGCGCCGCCTCACCCCCGGCCTCCGGGACCCACTCGTGGTCAATATCAACCAGCTGGCGCAGCGACTCAATGAACAGCTCCTCCGGAATCTCCGGCATAGCCAGACGTTCCGCCGAGTTCTGCATACGGCGCGCGTTCTGTTCCGGCCGGAAAGTGACGATGGTGCCGTCGGCGTGACGGTAGGCCTTCAACCCCTCAAAGATGGCCTGACCGTAGTGGAACACCATCGATGCCGGATCGAAGGAGACATTCTCATACGGGCGCACCTGCGCGTTGTGCCACCCCTGATCCTTAGTCCAATCGATGGAAACCATGTGGTCGGTGAATTTCTTACCGAACATTGGGTTTTCCAGAATCTCCGCGCGCTCCTGCGCACTCTTCGGATTCTCGTTCTTTGTAACGGTGAATTCAGGGAGGTTGTGGTTCGTCATACCCGGAATCATACTCCCGCCCCCGACCGCCCCCGACCGCGCTGCCATAGTCCAGACCGGGGGTTATCCGTAGTCAGCGAGGCCAGTAGGATCGCTGGCATGTCCACTCACGCGAAACTTCCCCACTTCACCGATCTGCTACCGGCGCACGGCACCATGCCGCAGCTGGAGTTCGCCGCCGACATTGCTAGAGCCGAGTCAGCGAACACGAGGATCATCCCCGTCCTGCAGGAGGATGGGGAGCTGGCGATGCCTACGTCACCTCTGACCAGTGCTGAGGTTTACCGTCAGCTCGAGTCCCTCGGGGCGACGGGCAAGTTGGGGGAAATCACGAAGCTCGTCAGCGACGGTGTGCTCTTCGTTGCCGTCGGTGTTGGTGAGGACGGTTTGGACGAGACCGCTCTGCGCCGCGCGATGGGTGCGGCTGCGCGGGGGCTGAAGGACTCCACGAACGCAGTCGTTCTGGGCAGCTACGGCATCCGCGCGACTGTGGAGGGGCTGCTGCTCGGCGGCTACGCCTACAACGGCCTCAAGAGTGCGGAGAAGGCCACCCCGGACACCGCCGAAGGAGAGAAAACTGCCGAGGTCGAGGGGTACAGCGACACCCCGGCGCGGCGCCCCTTGGTCACTGTCATCGGCGATGAGGCCGACCGCGACCAGTTCGATGCCGCCGTCACCGTTGCCAACGCGGTCGCCCTCGCCCGTGACCTGGTGAACACGCCGTCGAACCTGCTCTACCCCGCCAACTACGCCGACATCGCTACTGCGGTCGCCGGTCGGTGCGGTCTCACCGTGGAGGTACTCGACCACGATCAGCTCCGCGAGCAGGGTTTCGGCGGTATCACCGCCGTTGGTCAGGGTTCTGAGCGTCCGCCGCGTCTCGTCCACCTCTCCTGGGCGCCAGAGAACGCGGGCACCTCCGTGGCGCTCGTCGGTAAAGGCATCACCTTCGACACCGGCGGCATCTCCATCAAACCTGCCGCCGGGATGGAGCAGATGGTGATGGACATGGGAGGTTCCGCAGCTGTGCTCGCGGCTACCTCCGCGATCGCTGCGCTCGAGCTACCTGTGCGTGTCGACGCATGGCTTCCCCTGGCAGAAAACATGCCATCCGGTACGGCGCAACGCCCTGGCGACGTGATCACCCACTACGGCGGCATGACATCCGAGGTGATCAACACTGATGCCGAGGGCCGCCTCGTGCTTGCCGACGCAATTGCCCGCGCCAGCGAGGACCACCCCGACTACCTCATCGAAACATCCACCTTGACCGGCGCGCAGATGGTGGCGCTGGGCAAGCGCACCTTCGGCGTCATGGGTTCAGACGAACTGCGCGACCAGATCGCCGAAACGGCACGCGAGATCGATGAACCCGGCTGGGCCATGCCGATGCTGGAAGAACACGACGAGGAAATCGCCTCCAAGGTGGCCGACATCAAAAACGCCAACTCGGACCGCTTCGGCGGCATGGAATTCGCCGCCACCTACCTATCCAAGTTCGTGGGCGAGACCGCCGACGGCGAGGAGATCCCGTGGGCGCATATCGACGTCGCCTCCCCCGCTTGGAACACCGGCGGCCCCTACGGATTCATTCCCGCCCGGGCGACCGGTGTGCCGGTGCGCACCATCGTGGAGACGATTCGTTCGATCTGCTCCTAACGTTTAAGGGCTCCGTCGCCTAGACGTTAGGGTCTTCGCCGCGCTCGAACTTGGCGCGGCGTTCTTTTTGTTCGGCGCGCTTACGCAGGATCCGCTCCTGCTCCATCCGTTTCCGCATGCGGTCTGGGTATCCGGTCTCTTCAACGTCGTAAAGCGAAATGCCCAGCATCTTGCTCACCGCGTCAATGCCCTTGGGTCCCCCAATGTTGCGGCGCGTGTACTCGCCATTGTCCGCAACGAGCACGACTGACATTTCGTTGACCATCGTTTCCGGCTCGACGAAGCCCTCGACGAACCCATGCCGCTCCGCCCACTGCTTGAGATACTGGGCATCTTCCGGCCGCACAGTCTCCCCCGGGCCGCGCGGCGGCTTGAACGGGGAATTCTTCTTGCGTGAGCCGAACAGATTGAACACGGTCAATATTGTAGGCCTCCCCTGTCGCACCCCCCGTATTTGGCGGACATCACACTTGCGGACGCGATGCCTGGGAAGCGAGTACTCTGGGAAGAGATTCAACGTCTGCAAACTTTTATAGGAGACACACACAACCATGGCTCACTCTGTAGAGATGCCCGAGCTGGGCGAATCGGTCACCGAAGGCACCATCACGACGTGGCTCAAGGAGGTCGGCGACACCGTCGAGGTCGACGAGCCATTGCTCGAGGTCTCCACCGACAAGGTCGACACCGAGATCCCGTCCCCGGTCGCTGGCGTGCTGCTGGAGATCAAGGCTGAGGAAGACGACACTGTCGAGGTCGGCGAAGTCATCGCTGTCGTCGGCGACGAGGGCGAAGAGCCGTCCGGTGATTCCGGCTCCGGCTCTGACGCGGCTGACTCGGACGACTCTGCAGAGGCAGAGAAGGAAAAGGCCGACGAGAAGCCGGCCCAGGAGGAGTCCGCGCCGAAGAAGTCCGGCGGCTCCGGAAGCGCCACCGATGTTGAAATGCCGGAGCTGGGTGAGTCTGTCACCGAGGGCACCATCACCACGTGGCTGAAGTCCGTCGGCGACGAGGTTGAGGTCGACGAGCCGCTGCTCGAGGTCTCCACCGACAAGGTCGACACCGAGATCCCGTCCCCGGTGGCCGGCACCCTGGTCGAGATCCTCGCGGAAGAGGACGACACCGTCGAGGTCGGCGAAGTCATCGCTCGCGTCGGTGACGCTGACGCAGCTGGTGCTTCCGACGAGCCGGAGCAGACCAACCGCGGCGAGGACGATGTTGCTGACGCTGCCGAAGAGGTCGACGACGACAACTCGGCACAAGGCGAAGGCGACAACCCGGCTGACGCACCGAAGAAGGACTCCGAGAACAAGTCCTCCACCAACAAGAAGGGCTCTGGTGAGTCCACCGACGTGGAGATGCCGGAACTGGGTGAGTCTGTCACCGAGGGCACCATCACCACGTGGCTGAAGTCCGTCGGAGACATGGTTGAGGTCGATGAGCCGCTGCTCGAGGTCTCCACCGACAAGGTCGACACCGAGATCCCGTCCCCGGTGGAGGGCACTCTGCTGGAAATCCTCGCGGAAGAGGACGACACCGTCGAGGTCGGCGAGGTCATTGCTCGCGTCGGTGACGCTGAGGCGGCTGCTGACGATTCCGCTTCCGATGACTCTGACACCTCTGCTTCCGAGCCCCCTGCAAAGGAGGAGAAGCCCGCTGAGCCTGAGGTCAAGGAAGAGAAGCAGGCAGCCAAGGACGAGAAGCCGAAGTCCGAGGCACCGAAGAAGGACGAGAAGCCTGCAGGTGACTCCGCTGAGTCCACCAACACCTCGGCGAAGGTCGACAACGGCGGCAAGGTGCCGTACGTGACCCCGCTGGTGCGCAAGCTGGCTGACAAGCACGGTGTGGACCTCAACTCCATCGAGGGCACTGGTGTCGGCGGCCGCATCCGCAAGCAGGATGTCCTGGCTGCTGCGCAGGGTGGCTCCGCCGACTCCGCTGAGTCCACCCAGGCTGCTGCCGCTGAGCAGAAGGACGCTGGCCCGCGCTCCCGTTGGTCCACCAAGTCTGTGGACCCGGCGAAGTCCGAGCTGATCGGCACGACCCAGAAGGTCAACCGCATCCGCGAAATCACGGCCGCCAAGATGGTCGAGTCCCTGCAGATCACTGCACAGCTCACCCACGTCCAGGAGGCCGACGTCACGCGCGTTGCAGAGCTGCGTAAGGCTGCGAAGCCGGCATTCGTCGATAAGCACGGCGTGAACATCACGTACCTGCACTTCTTCATCAAGGCCGCCGCAGAGGCTCTGGTTTCCCACCCGAACGTCAACGCGTCCTACAACGCGGAGACCAAGGAGATCACCTACCACGACACCGTCAACATCGGCGTCGCGGTGGACACCCCGCAGGGTCTGCTCGTGCCGGTGCTGAAGAACGTTCAGGACATGAACCTGGCTGACATTGCCAAGGGCGTGGCTGATGTCGCCGAGCGCGCACGCAACAAGAAGCTGCGCCCGGATGACCTGTCGGGGGCCACCTTCACGGTGTCCAACATCGGCTCCGAGGGTGCACTGCTGGATACCCCGATCCTCACCCCGCCGCAGGCCGGCATCCTGGGCACCGCGGCGATCCAGAAGCGCCCGGTCATTGTCACCGAGGACGGCATCGACTCCATCGCGATCCGCCAGATGTGCTTCCTGCCGTTCACCTATGACCACCAGCTGGTCGACGGTGCTGACGCTGGCCGCTTCGTCTCCACCATCGTGGACCGCATCGAGGCCGGCGACTTCCAGGACGACTTGGACATCTAAGCCCCCTGTCTCCGCGCACTGAGCCCGGTTCCAGCTTCAGCTGGGGCCGGGTTTCGGCTTTCCTAGACCCCATTGTCACCGCGGATGTGCAACCCCTGTGCGGGTTGTGAACCGGGCACGCCACCTCGCCGATCCCTCTAGACTGAAGGTATGGCAAAAGCACAGGACAACGCGAAAAAGAAGAAGAAGACCGAGACCTTCAAATCCTTCCGAAACGATGCGGCAGATTTCACCGAGGAGGCGATCGGTGGCCTGGTTGCTGCACACCCGGACGCCGAGTGGCACAGCGAAGGGTTCATCGGCCGCAAACGCACACAGGAAGAGAGCAATCAGCGCGGCAAGGTCGGCGTGATTTCCGGTGGCGGTTCCGGCCACGAGCCGATGCACGCCGGTTTCATTGGGGAGGGCATGCTGGACGCGGCCTGCCCAGGTCTGGTGTTCACCTCCCCGAACGCCGTCCAGGTCATCGCCGCCACCGAGTGGGCTGACCGCGGCAAGGGCGTGGTCCATGTGGTGAAGAACTACACGGGCGATGTCATGAACTTCACCGTGGCGGCGAACACCGTCGAGGGGGAAGTTGGCCAGATCATCGTGGCGGACGATGTCGCCACTGAAATCGACAACGATGACTCCCCCGGCCGGCGCGGTACCGGCGCGACCATCATCGTGGAGAAGATTGCCGGAGCTTCTGCTGCCCGCGGTGATGAGTTGAAAGATGTGGTCAAGTGGGGGCAGAAGGCCGCCGACCAGTCCCGCAGCATGGCCGTGGCGTTTCAGGCAGGCCACTTGCCCACCAGCGACCGCCAAACCTTCGACCTTGAGGAGAAGGAGATCGAGATCGGTGTGGGCATCCACGGCGAGCCTGGTGTTGAGCGCCGCAAGCAAAAACCGGGTGTGAAGAGGCCGACGGCAGCCAACCTTGTTGAGGAACTGCTCGACGGGATCATCACTTCCCTCAACAAGGCCGATGTCACGGTCAAGGAGAACACCGATGTTGTTCTTCTGGTCAACGGGCTGGGCGGCACGAGCGAGCTGGAGCTCGACCTCGTTTTCGGCGAGGCGTGCAAGCAGCTCGAGGAAAAGGGCATCAAGGTCAAGCGCGGCTACCGCGGCTCATTGGTGACTTCTCTGAACATGGCCGGTGTCTCGCTGACGTTGACGAAGGTCAACCGAGAAATGCTGGAGCTGCTCGATGCCGAGACATCTGCCCCTGCCTGGCCCGCCGCTGCCGTCAACCCGAAGTTCGCCCTTGCTGCGATGGAGGATGATTTTGAACAGCCGGTCAACGGCAAGAAGAACAAGTGGCTCAGCGCGTTTGTCGACCGCCTCTCTGGCGCTTTCGACGACCTCACCGAGCTCGACCGCATTGCCGGCGACGGCGACTTCGGCCAGAACATGGAAGCCGCTTTCGGCGACATCACGACCCCGCTGAAGTGCTCCGACGAGCAAGCGCTCGAGTTCTTCGCCCACCGCATGCTCGTGCGTGCCGGCGGCACCTCAGGCGCGGTCCTGGGCACGTTCTTCCGCGAAATGAGCGACGCCTTCGCTGAAACCGGCGTGGACTCGCGCGACGCGGGCGCGGGAGCCTTTGCGAAGACGCTGGCGACGGGCCTGAACAACGGTGTCGAGGCGATCACGGAGCTCGGCGGCGCCAAGGAGGGAGACAACACGCTTATCGACGCTTTGGCTCCCGCCGCCAAGGCCGCCTCCGACATCACCAGCGCCGAATCCATCGATGAGGTTCTGGAGCGCGTTTTCGAGCCGGCAGTCAAGGGCGCGAAGTCGACCCGCGGCATGGCAGCGAAGAAGGGACGCGCCTCTTACCTGGGCGAATCCGCCTCCGATGTGCCCGACCCCGGCGCGATTGCCGTTACGTGGCTGTTCGGCGAAGCAGCTGTGGACGAGTTCTAAAACCCCTCACTTAAACTTGTGGGAGACCAACTGAATCACCCCGGAAACTAAAGGAGAACCGTGGACTACATCACCCGCCACATCGGCCCGACTGATGAAGAACGCGCGCAGATGCTCGACCGCGTTGGCTACGGCTCAATCGCCGAGCTTGTCGACGCTGCAACACCCCCCGGAATCCTGCTCAAGCAGCCACTGAACTTGCCTGAGCCGCTGAGCGAGAAGGAGGCGCAGAACCGCCTTCGCGAACTAGCTGGCAAGAACACGGTGTTGCGCGCCTTCCACGGCCAGGGGTATTCCTCCACGGTCACCCCACCAGTGATTCGCCGCGGTGTGGTGGAAGATGCAGGTTGGTACACCGCCTACACCCCCTACCAGCCGGAGATCTCCCAGGGCCGTCTAGAGGCGCTGCTGAACTTCCAAACAATGGTGCAGGACCTTACGGGCCTGCCGATGGCTAACGCATCTCTCCTGTGCGAAGCTTCTGCCGTTGCTGAAGCCATCGGCCTGATGTCGCGCGCCGTGAAGAAGGGCCGCCGCGTCATCCTGGACTCCCGTCTCCACCCGCAGGTGATCGCCGTCGGTGCTGAGCGCGCCCGCGCCCTGGACCTCGAGGTTGAGGTCACCGCTTTGGATTCCAACTTGGTCGGAGAAGACTTCGTCGGAGTTGTCATCGCCTACCCGGGCACAGAGGGCGACATCACCGACCCTCGGCCGGTTATCGAGGCGATCCACTCCCGCGGCGGCCTGGCCACCGTGGTTGCCGATCCGCTGGCGCTGCTGCTGGTCGAGTCCCCGGGCGAGATGGGCGCAGACATCGCGGTGGGTACCACCCAGCGCTTCGGTGTTCCGCTGTTCTACGGCGGCCCGCACGCCGCCTACATGGCTGTCACCGACAAGCTCAAGCGCCAGATGCCGGGCCGCCTGGTCGGCGTCTCGGTCGACGCTGAGGGCTTCCCCGCCTACCGCCTGTCGCTGCAGACCCGTGAGCAGCACATCCGCCGCGAGAAGGCGACCTCTAACATCTGCACCGCCCAGGCGCTGCTGGCGGTCACCGCGTCCATGTACGCCGTGTACCACGGGCCGGAGGGCCTGCGCGAGATTGCGCAGCAGGTGCATGAGTGGGCGGGGCGGTTTGCTGCGTCGATAAGCAATGCGGGCCTGGAGCTCGCGCACGAGAACTTCTTCGACACTGTCGCGGTGAAGGTGCCCGGCCGTGCGCAAGGCATTGTCGATGCGCTGGCTGAGAACGGTTATCTTGTTCGCGCGATCGACGCCGACACGGTGGGCGTGAGCTTTGGTGAGGACACCGACGAGGCCGACCTGGTCGGTCTGCTCGGAGGCTTCGGCATTATTGACCAGCCGGCAGCAGGTGCCGAGAACCACCTGCCGGAAGCACTGCTGCGCACCAGTGACGTGCTCACGCACGAGGTATTCAACACGCACCACTCCGAGACGATGATGATGCGCTACATCCGCAAACTCGGCGACAAGGATCTGGCGCTCGACCGCACTATGATCCCGCTGGGTTCGTGCACGATGAAGCTCAACCCGACTGCCGGGCTTGAGGCGATTACGTGGCCGGGCTTTGCCAACGTGCACCCGTTCACGCCGGACAAGTACACCGAAGGCTGGCGCGAGCTGATCGACGAGCTCAACGGCTGGCTTGTGGAAATCACCGGTTACGATGCCGTGTCCGTCCAGCCGAACTCCGGCGCGACCGGTGAGCTGGCCGGCCTGCTAGCGATGCGCCGCTACCACGTGGCCAACGGCGACACCGAGCGCGACATCTGCCTCATCCCGGCATCCGCACATGGCACGAACGCTGCTTCGGCAACGCTGGCGAATCTGCGCGTGGTCGTCGTGGCGACCGCCGATGACGGTTCCATCGACATTGAAGACCTGGATAAGAAGCTCGAGCAGTACGGCGAGCACGTCGCGGCGATCATGATCACCTACCCGTCCACGCACGGTGTGTACGAGGACACCGTGTCTGAGGTGGCTGAGAAGGTCCACGCGGTCGGCGGCCAGGTCTACATCGATGGCGCGAACATGAACGCCCTGACCGGCTTGGCCCGCCCCGGTGACTTTGGCGGTGACTGCTCGCACCTGAACCTGCACAAGACCTTCACCATCCCGCACGGTGGCGGTGGCCCGGGTGTCGGCCCGATCGGTGTGGGTAAGCACCTGGCTCCGTTCCTGCCGTCTGATCCGCAGGTCAGCGGTTCTGAGGCCGCGCAGGAGGCTCCTGAGGACGCCGGCGTGCCTATCGCGTCGACCACGTACGGTTCTGCGGGCGTGCTCCCGATCTCGTGGGCGTACATCGCCATGTCCGGTGCAGAGGGCCTCGCGTCTGCGACCCGCAACGCGATCCTCAACGCCAACTACGTAGCGCACGAGCTCAACGACTCTTTCCCGGTGCTGTACACCGGCAACAACGGATTGGTCGGGCACGAGTGCATCGTGGATCTCCGCCCGCTGACCGACCGGTGCGGCGTGACCGCTGCCGACGTGGCCAAGCGCCTCGTCGACTACGGCTTCCACGCCCCCACTTTGGCGTTCCCAGTGGCAGGCACATTGATGATCGAGCCCACCGAATCCGAGGATCTCGCCGAGCTGGACCGGTTCATCACAGCGATGCGTTCCATCCGCGCGGAGATCCAGGACATCATCGACGGACACGTCGCCTACGAGGCCTCTGTCGTCCACAACGCACCGTTCACCGCCCGCAGCGTTGTCGTCGGTGATTGGGATTACCAGTTCAGCCGCCAAGAGGCCGCTTACCCGGTCGACTCGCTGTTGACCAACAAGTACTTCCCGCCGGTGCGCCGCATCGACGAGGCCTACGGCGACCGCAACCTCGTGTGCGCCTGCCCGCCGCCGGAGGCTTTCGATATTGCCGCAAGCGACGTCGATGAAGAGCGCGACCCGACTGTCACCGAAGAGAACAGGATCTAAGTCATGCCCCAAACACCACTGCACTCTGCCCACGAGGCGTTGAACGCCACCTTCACCGACTTCGGTGGCTGGACCATGCCTCTGAAATATGGCAGCGAGCTCGAGGAACACCGCGCTGTGCGCAACAACGTGGGCATCTTCGACCTGTCGCACATGGGCGAGATCGACGTGAAAGGCCCCGACGCCGGTGCGTACCTCGACTACATTCTGATCAGTTCCCTTTCCGCCCTCAAAGTGGGCAAGGCAAAGTACTCGATGATCGTGAATGACGATGGCGGCATCATCGACGACCTGATCACGTACAAGTTCGCGGACGATCACTTCATGGTCGTGCCCAACGCCGGCAACACCGGCGCAGTCTGGGCGGCGTTCGAGGCCCGCGTCGGCGACTTCGACGTGGAGATCCGCAACGATTCCGAAGCGGTCGCCCTGGTCGCAGTCCAGGGTCCGCGTGCGCTCGAGGTGCTCGAGCCGCTTATCGACGGCACCCCCGGCGACCTCGCCTACTACTCGGGCGAGTGGATGCGCCTGAAGTCCGAGGACTCGCCTGTTGAGGTCTTCGTCGCCCGCACCGGCTACACAGGCGAAGACGGCTTTGAGCTGTTCTGCATGCGCGAGGACGCGCAGAAGGTATGGGACGCGGTCGTCGACAAAGGCACCCCGTGCGGCCTCGCCGCCCGCGACTCCCTGCGCCTCGAGGCCTCCATGCCCCTCTACGGCCACGAACTGACCGCAGACATCACCCCGGTGGAAGCTGGGATGGGACGGGCGTTTGCGAAGAAAGAGGCGGACTTCGTGGGCAAGCAGGCGCTGACCGGCCGCGAGCCGACCGTCGTCATCGCGGGGTTGACCTCGGAGGAACGTCGCGCAGCCCGCGAAGGCGCTACTGTTTTCCTCGCGGACGGCTCGGACACCCAGATTGGCACCGTTACTTCGGGCCAGCCCTCCCCCACGCTGGGTCACCCCGTTGCTTTGGCGCACATTGACCCAAATCACGCCGAGCCAGGCACTAAGGTTGAGGTGGACATCCGGGGTAAGCGCTACGCCTACACGGTCAGCGAAACCCCCTTCTACTCCCGAAAGGACAAGTAACCATGGCCGACATCACGCTGCCCCAGGAATTCTCTTACTCCGAGGACCACGAGTGGGTCAACGCTGCCGTTGACGCCATTCAGGGCCAGACTGTGCGCATCGGCATCACCTCCGTGGCTACCGAGCGCCTCGGGGAGATCGTTTTCGCAGAGCTGCCTGCTGTCGGTGACACCGTCACCGCCGGTGAGACCTGCGGTGAGGTTGAGTCCACCAAGTCGGTCTCGGATCTGTACTCCCCCGTCACCGGCACCGTCACGGCCGTGAACGAGTCCATCGAGGACAACTACGAGGCCATCAACAACGACCCGTTCGGCGAGGGGTGGCTCTTCGAGGTCAAGGTTTCCGCCGCCGGCCCGCTCATGACCGCCGACGAGTACGCTTCCGCCAACGGCGTCTAATTCGCCGGTGTCGGGAGCTTCATACATTTTTAGTATCGCCTTCTGATCCATCTCCGCGACGTTTCCCCAGGTGAGATCACGCCGAAAAGGCTGAAGGGCGATACTAAAAAGGTAGCGCTACCATGAACCCATGACTGCTCCCCGCGATCCGTTCTTCCCCGCCGACAAGTCGATCCGCGCTGATAATTCTCCTCTTGACGTGCGAAATCTCGGCCTTGTGGACTATGAAGAAACGTGGCACATGCAGGCGGACCTCGCTACCCAGCGCGCGAACGACGAGATCGGCGATACCCTGCTGGTTCTGCAGCACCCCAATACCTATACCGCCGGCAAGCGCACCCAGCCGGAAGACCTCCCCGACAACGGCCTGCCCGTGGTGAAGGTCGACCGTGGCGGGCGCATCACCTGGCATGGTGAGGGCCAGCTGGTGATCTATCCCATCATCAAGCTCGCCGATCCTGTGGACGTGGTCGACTTCGTACGCCGCATCGAAGAAGCGATGATCTTCGCTGTGCGCGAGTTCGGCGTTGCCGATGCTGGCCGGATCGAGGGCCGCTCCGGTGTCTGGGTCCCGGCCGACCCGTCCACGTTCCGCCGCGACCGCAAAGTCGCTCAGCTGGGCATCCGCGTCACGCGCGGTGTGACTATGCACGGCTTGGCAGTGAACTGCAACAACACGCTCGAGTACTTCGGACACATCATCGCCTGCGGCATCAACGACGCGGATGTGACCACCTTGTCGCTCGAGACCGGCCGCGACATCACCCCCGATGCCATCACGCCCACGCTTGTCGACGCTCTCTCCCGCGCCCTTTCCGGCGAACTCCACGTCTCCGACCACACGATTGGTGCGGCACCGACCCCGTAGTAGGGCAATCGCGTCGTAGATATTCGACACGCTAGTAAGGCAGCACTAACCTGGACGGTGTGACTGTGGCAGAAGAAGGACGCAAGCTAAGGCGCGTCGAAAAGCGAAACGCTCAAACCCCCATCGAGTCGAAGCCGCGGTGGATCCGCAATGCGGTGAAGACGGGTCCGGAGTACGAGGACATGCGCCGCAAGGTGTCCGGTGCGTCGCTGCACACCGTGTGCCAGGAGGCCGGTTGCCCCAACATTCACGAGTGCTGGGAATCGCGCGAGGCCACCTTCCTCATCGGCGGTGCGAACTGTTCCCGCCGTTGCGATTTCTGCATGATCAATTCCGCGAAACCGGAACCGCTTGACCCTGAAGAACCCTTGCGCGTCGCCGAGTCTGTGCGCGAGATGGAGCTGAACTACTCCACCATCACCGGCGTGACCCGTGATGACCTGGATGACGAGGGTGCTTGGCTCTACGCCGAGGTCGTGCGCAAGATTCACGAGCTCAACCCGCACACCGGCGTGGAGAACCTTACCCCCGACTTCTCTGGTAAGCCCGACCTGCTGCAGCAGGTGTTCGAGGCTGAACCGGAGGTCTTCGCGCACAACCTGGAGACAGTGCCGCGCATCTTCAAGCGCATCCGCCCGGCGTTCCGCTACGACCGGTCCTTGGAGGTCATTCAGGCGGCACGCGACTACGGGCTGATCACCAAGTCGAACCTCATCCTGGGTATGGGCGAGACCCGCGAAGAGGTG
Organism: Corynebacterium sp. CCUG 65737; assembly: GCF_024454115.1. Classification (NCBI taxonomy): domain Bacteria; kingdom Bacillati; phylum Actinomycetota; class Actinomycetes; order Mycobacteriales; family Corynebacteriaceae; genus Corynebacterium; species Corynebacterium sp. CCUG 65737. The sequence goes on along the minus strand of NZ_JAGPZB010000013.1, from coordinate 24,727 downwards.
CTCGAGGCGCTACAGGACATGCAGGAAGCCGGCACCGACATCATCACGATTACCCAATACCTCCGCCCCGGCCCGCAGTTCCACCCGATTGAGCGGTGGGTGAAGCCGGAGGAGTTCATTGAGTACCGCGACGCCGCATACGAGATGGGCTTCGCTGCGGTCATGTCCGGCCCGCTGGTTCGCTCCTCCTACCGTGCTGGCAAGCTCTACGTCGAGGCGATGAAGTTCCACGGCCGTGAACTGCCGGAGAACCTCAAGCACCTCGCACAGACCTCTCAGGGTGCGACCGACCAAGAAGCTTCTACCCTGCTGAACAAGTACGGCCCGTCCCAGGAGACGCCGGTGGTCTCTGCTGGCCGCCCGTCTGTCTCGCTGGGCTTGCCAGGCCTGTCTATGCCGTCGGCTTAGCGGCTACATCAGGGGCCGGGATCTCATTCAGGTCGTCCCGCCCCCTTCCCTGCCGGATGGAATACTGCTCGGACACATAGGCGGAACTGCATGCTTTTGACCTGGGTTTATAGATGAGCAGTATTCCAGAAAACAGCGAGTAGTATTCTAGAGCTGAGAAGCACTCGAAAAGCTAAGGCCTCCCGGATGTGATCCGGGAGGCCTTGCTCGTCTAAGCGACTAGCTACGTAGAGTTAGTTCTCTTTCGCCGTGGTCGGGATGTTGGACCCAACCGTCCACGCCTCCGGGTTGTCGCGGGAGGCGTCGGTGCCGCCGTCCTTGAAGATCGGACGGTCGAGCACGACGGACGGGACTGCGAAAGCGTCCACGAGAACCTCAGACCAGGGGCCAAGCGAGTCGACCAGGTCGTTGATGGCGGCGCGGGCTGCCTTGACGCGGCCGGAGGAGATGACGTTTTGCTCCTGGTACCAGCCAGCGTTGCGGATGATGGTGTCGAAGACGAACAGGTGGCGGACCTGCTCGAATACGGCGCGCTCGGTGGAGCCGACCGGCAGGGAACGCTCTGCTTCGATCATGGCCTGGACCATCAGGTTCTCGATGTACGCCCATGCGGCGTTGAGCATGTGGTCCTGGGCTTTGTCGATGGCCCTTGCACCCTCGGCGCGCGACAGCTTGCGTGCGCCCTGGATGCGGCGGATCAGGGAACGCATCACCAGCTGCTCGCGCAGCTGGATCACCTTGAGCTGGTAGTCAGCGTCGAAAAGCGATGCTTCTTCGCTGGCGAACGTGTCCACCACGGACTGGACGGTGGCACCCAGGCCTGCGCGGGAGCGGAAGATATCCGTAACGTTGGTGGCGGCGTACTTCACAATGTCCATGGCAGACGGGTTAGCCATCTCACTGGTGTACGCGGTGAGCAGGTTCTTGCCGGCCAGCTGCAGCAGAACGGTGTTATCGCCCTCGAACGTGTTGTACACATCGGTGTCCGCGCGGAAGGTGGTCAGCAGGTTCTCGGACATGAAGCCGGCACCACCGCACGCCTCGCGGCACTCCTGGATGGTATCGGTGGCGTGCTCGGTCGCGACGGCCTTGAACGCTGCAGCCAGGGTCTCCATCTCGCGGGATGCCAGGGCCTGCGCCTTGGTCGGGTCGGTCACGGACCACTCGCCGGATGCCTGACGTGCGGTCTGATCCGCGTAACGCTGGGTCAGCTGATTCTGCAGCAGCTGGATAGCGTAGGTGCGGGCCAGCGGGATGATCAGACGGCGGCGGTGCGCACGGTAGTCGATCAGCTTGTCTTCACGGCCGGCGTCACCGTAGTCGAACTGGCGGCGCTGGTGCGCGTACTTCGTGGCAATGGCCAGTGCGGACTTGGTCGCGCCTGCGCCGGCAGCACCGACGGCAATACGGCCGCGGATTAGGGTGCCCAGCATGGTGAAAAAGCGGCGGTTCTTCGACTCGATCGGGGAGGTGTAGTTACCGGCCTCGTCGACATCGCCGAACTGGTTCAGCAGCGCTTCGCGCGGGATGCGGACGTTGTCGAAGGTCAGGGTGCCGTTGTCAACACCGAGCAGGCCGCCCTTGTGGCCGTGGTCGCCGATCTTGACGCCCTCGACCGGGGAGCCGTCATCCTCGCGAATGCGCACAACGAAGCAGTGCACACCGTGGGACTCTTCCTCGCCCGGGGTGTAGAGCTGGGCGAAGACTGCGGACCAGCGGCCATCGCGGGCGGTGTTGCCGATGTAAACCTTGGTCGCCGACGGAGACGGAGAGTGGATGATGAACTCCTGCGTCTCCGGGTCATAGGTCGCGGTGGTCTCCAGGTCCTGGACGTTGGAGCCGTGGCCACGCTCGGTCATGCCGTAGGAGCCGAGCATGGACAGGTCCATGGCGCCTTGCGCGTACTCGCGGTGACGCTCGGTGCCCAGGACGTCGACTGCGCCGCCCCACAGACCGAACTGCACACCGGACTTAATCGCCAGGGAGCCGTTGAACTGACCCAGCAGGTCCAGGCCCAGGATGCCCACGTGGGCCTCGCCGGAGCCGCCGTTAGCTTCGGAGAAAGCGGTCTGCATCATGCCGGAGCCAGCCACCATCTTGACCTTTTCCAGCAGGGCGGCGCGGATGTCCTCGACGGAACCCTCGATCATCGGGAGGGCTTCTTCCCGGTTGAGCTGCTCGCGGATGTCGTCCTTGCGCTCGCCCCATGCGCCGTCAAGCAGATCCTTCAGCTTCCCCGCGACAGCTGCATCGGGGGTCTCTGGCAGCGTCTGCGGTTGGCGGGATTCCGGCTTGGCCTTGCGGCCTTCCTTTTCCTCAACAGAGGTCATGGTTGTGTTCCTTTACGGAGAGTGGTGAATAGGTGAAGCTTTGGCGCTTTAGCGCTCAATGATCGCGACGATGCCCTGGCCGCCTGCTGCACAGACGGAAACTAGGGTGCGGCCGCCACCGTTTTGCTCCAGCACCTTGGCAGCCGCAGCGAGGATGCGTGCGCCGGTCGCGGCGAACGGGTGGCCGGCTGCCAGAGAGGAGCCCTTGACGTTGAGCTTGGAACGGTCGATGGAGCCCAGCGGAGCGTCCAGGCCGAGGCGCTCGCGACAGTAGGTCTCGTCTTCCCATGCCTTGAGGGTGGCCAGCACCTGGGATGCGAAAGCCTCGTGGATCTCGTAGTAGTCGAAGTCCTGCAGGGTCAGGCCGTTGCGCTCGAGCATGCGCGGGACAGCGTAGGTCGGAGCCATGAGCAGGCCGTCCTTGCCGGAGACGAAGTCAACGGCTGCCAGCTCGGAATCGACGATGTACGCCTGGACCGGCAGGTTGTTCTCCTTTGCCCATTCCTCGGAGGAGAGGAGGACAGCCGCTGCACCGTCAGTAAGCGGGGTGGAGTTACCCGCGGTCATCGTTGCGGTGCCGCCGTGCTGCTCCGCGTCCTTCTTGCCGAAGACCGGCTTGAGCTTCGAAAGCTTTTCGACGGAGGAGTCCGGGCGCAGGTTAGTGTCGCGCTGCACGCCGAGGAACGGGGTCATCAGGTCGTTGAAGAAGCCCTCGTCGTAAGCCTTGGCCAGGTTCTGGTGGGAGGTGGCTGCCAGCTCATCCTGGGCCTCGCGGGAGATTTCCATCTCGCGGGCGGTGATGGCGGCGTGCTCACCCATGGACAGGCCGGTGCGCGGCTCGCCGTTCTGCGGCTGCTCCGGAGCCAGCTGGCTCGGGCGGATGGAACCGACGAGCTTGAGCTGATCAGCGGTGGACTTGGCGTTGGACAGACGGATCAGCGTCTTACGCAGCGTGTCGTTCACAGCCAGCGGGGCGTCCGACGTGGTGTCGGCGCCGCAGGCGATACCGTTCTCGATGCGGCCCAGAGCAATTGCGTCAGCGACCTGGATCGCGGAGGTCAGCGAGGTGCCGCAGGCGTGCTGCAGGTCGAAGGCCGGAGTGGTGGATGCCAGCTCAGATCCGATCACCGATTCGCGCACGAGGTTGAAGTCGCGTGCGTGCTTGAGCACAGCACCACCGACGACGAGACCCATCTCCTGGTCCTGCAGACCGTAACGCGCCACTAGGCCGTTGAGGGCCGAGGTGAGCATGTCCTGATTGGATGCGTTGGCGTATTCCTTGTTGGACCGAGCGAACGGGATGCGGTTACCGCCGAGGATGGCTACCTTGCGAGGTTCATTCATGCTTATTCCTGCACTTCCGTGAAAAGCGTTGAGAAACCCAGGATCTTCCTGCGATTTTCTCCGGACTTTTGTTTGGCACTTTACAAAGTCATTCCTTTGTAAGGTTCGTCACCATAGTGATCTTATAATAGTATCCGACACAGAGCCACCGATTTCGCACGGTTGCCCTTGCCTCAGTACGTGCCTATATGAAGGAGAAAATAGTGGCATCCCAAGGCCTCCTCGAACAGTTCATCAACTCCCCTCTCGCTGCCAAGGCTGGTGTCCCCCAGGGTTACCCGCTGCGTCGTTACAAGCAGGGTGAGCCCCTGCTCCACGGTCCGGTCGTCGTTGGCGGTGAGGGCCGTCTGACTCCAGCTCTGGCCGAGCTTCTCGATGGCCCTTACAAGCTGTTGAAGGCCGAAGCAGACACCAAGCGTGCTGGCATCGTGTTCGATGCCACCGGCCTGACCAAGCCGGAGGAGCTCGAGGCCCTGCACAAGTTCTTCCACCCGCAGCTGAAGAAGGTGCTGGACAACGCCCGCATCATCGTCATCGGCACCACCCCGGAGCTGGTCGACGGCGCAGATGAGCGCATTGCACAGCGCTCGCTGGAAGGTTTCACCCGCTCCCTGGCAAAGGAGATGCGCAAGGGCGGCACCGTCCAGCTGGTGTACGTGGACCCCTCCATCGACGGCGGCCAGATCTCCAAGGTGGAGTCCACCCTCCGCTTCCTGCTGTCCGGCAAGTCCGCGTTTGTCGACGGCCAGGTCATCCGCGTCACCCCGGCCGATGTTGATCAGCCGGAAGACTGGGAGAAGCCGCTGGCTGGCCGCCTCGCCGTGGTCACCGGTGCCGCCCGCGGCATCGGCGCCGTTATCGCAGAGACCCTGGCCCGTGACGGTGCCAAGGTGATCTGCGTGGACATTCCGCAGGCTGGTGAAGGCCTGGCCAAGACCGCCAACAAGGTCAAGGGCACCGCTTTGCCGCTCGACGTGACGGACCCGAAGGCTGCGGAAGAGATTGCTAAGCACGCTCAGGAGCGTTACGGCCGCAAGATCGACACCATCGTTCACAACGCTGGCGTTACCCGCGACAAGCTGCTGGTCAACATGGATGACAGCCGCTGGAACATGGTCCAGAACATCAACCTGGTCGCACCGGTGCGCATCACCGAGGCTCTGCTCGAGGCTGATGCATTCGCTGACAAGCCGGCCATCGTCGGTGTCTCCTCCACCTCTGGTATCGCCGGTAACCGCGGCCAAACTAACTACGGCACCACCAAGGCTGGCGTGGTCGGCTTCGTCGATGCGCTTGCCGACAAGATCGCTGAGAAGGGCGGCTCCATCAACGCTGTGGCTCCGGGCTTCATCGAGACTGAGATGACCGACGCGATCCCGTTCACGACTCGTGAGGTGGCTCGCCGACTGAACACCCTGAGCCAGGGCGGTAAGCCACTCGACGTTGCTGAGACTGTTGCGTACTTCTCCGCTCCGTCGTCGACCTCCGTCAACGGCAACACCGTCCGCGTCTGCGGCCAAAACCTGGTTGGAGCTTAAAAACATGACCACTGCAGTAGGTAAAGGTCCGGAGAAGGACCCCAAGGACGACGCACAGCAGCAGACTGAGGCAAAGGCTGCCGAGGTCAAGGCGGAGGCAAAGCAGGCCGCCGCCAAGGCAGAAGACAAGGCCGAAGAGGTCAAGAACACCGTGGCCGACAAAGTCGAAGACGTGCAGGAGAAGGTCTCCGCCAAGGCAGAAGAAGTCAAGGCCGACGCAGAGGCCAAGGCGGAGGAGGTCAAGCCAGAGGCGGACGCTAACGCTGGCGCTGAGACCCACAACGAGCGCATCGCGTCCGGCAAGACCCGCGACTTCCAGACGCTCAAGGCCGTGCCGGATCTGAAGGCAATCAACCGCAAGATCTTTGTGGGCGCTCTGCCCGTCGTGGGCGAGACCCGCTCCGCGAAGGGTGATCCGACGTCGGCAATCCAGGTCGACGGAGTGGAGATCGACAAGAACAACCTCGCCGCGTACACCTCCGCGACTGGGCTGCGCTTGGGCAATGAGATCCCGCCGACGTACTTCTTCGTGCTGGCGTTCCCGATGATCATGGACCTGATGTCCCGCCCGGACTTCCCGGTTCCGGCAATCGGTGCGGTGCACGTGTCCAATGTGATTGAGCAGTCCCGCACCCTCACGGTCGATGAGACCTACAACATCCGCTGCTACGGCCAGAACCTGCGCCCGCACCGCCGCGGCCTGATCGTGGACATGATCACCGAGGTCACCCCTGAGGGTGAGAACGATGTCGTATGGCGTCAGACCTCGAGCTTCCTGGCAATGGGTGCCAAGTTCGCCAAAGACGCCGAGCTGGCTGTGACTACCCGCGGCGAGGACACCGGCAAGGTTCTGCCGAAGCCGGAGCTGCCAGAGTTCAAGCCGAATGCCCGTTGGCGCTGGAACCGCGACAACGTCAACGCGTACGTGGATGCTTCCAACGACCACAACCCGATCCACACGTCCAACGTGGGTGCGAAGCTGTTCGGCTTCCCGGCGGTCATCGCGCACGGCATGTACTCTGCTGCCGCGGTCCTCGCTCCGCTCGAGGGCAAGCTGCCAGGCGCGCTGCGATACTCCGTCGAGTTCGTCAAGCCTGTTGTCATTCCGGCCTCGGTGGCACTGTGGGCCATCGAGCAGGGTGACGGCTCTTACGAGCTGCAGCTGCGCGGTTCCTCCAAGCCGGAGAAGCTGCACCTGAACGCAGAGATCAAGGCGCTCTAGCCCAAGCCCGCTTATCGACGACAACCCGCAGCCCCACTCCCCCTTTGTGGCGGCCGCGGGTTTGTCGTTGTCCCGGATGGGGCGGGGTAGGAACGTGGCGGGTGGGGGACGTCGATAAGCATGCGGATTGATAGGCTTGTCCCCATGGCCAAAGACAAGCAAGCAGCCGCAGCGAAGACCGCGAAGAAAGAGCAACGCACCGCGAAGCGCTCCCAGCGCAAGCAGACGCGTTCGCAGGTGTGGCAGGCGTTCAACATGCAGCGCAAGCGGGATAAGAAGCTCATCCCGTACATGCTGCTGGCGATCCTCGGTGTCGGGTTGGCGTTCTTCCTGCTGGGCATGCTGACCGGCGGAAAGTGGTTCCTGCTGGTGCTCGGCCTCTTGTTCGGTTTCGTGCTGGCCATGTTCATCTTCACCCGCCGTCTTGAAGGCTCCATGTACGAAGAGATCGGCGATACGCCGGGCGCTGCCGGTTGGACGCTGGACAACATGAAGAACACGATGGGCATCGTGTGGCTGACCAAGAAGGCTGTCGCCGCGACGCCGCAGATGGATGCCGTGCACCGCGTGGTGGGCAACCCCGGCGTGGTCTTGGTTGGTGAAGGCGACGAGAAGCGGCTGAAGCCGCTCATGGACAAAGAACGCAAGCGCGTGGACCGTCTCATCGGCGGTGTGCCCATCCACGAAGTTTTCGTCGGCAGCGGCGAGGGCCAGGTTGAGCCGAAGAAGCTGCAGCGCCACCTGTTGAAGTTGCCGAAGAACTACCAAAAGGACGAGGTCTACTCCATGAACGCCAAGCTGGAGGCGATGGATAACGTCCGTGGCGGGCAGCAGCAGGGCCTGCCGAAGGGCCCGATGCCGCGCCAGGCGCAGAACATGTCGGGCATGAACCGCAAAATGCGCCGTATGCAGCAGCGTCAAGGCAAATAAGCACCCTGTGCGCTCGCACTGCGGGCGCACCTAGTTCGCCATAAGATCCCTCGCGCTACATCGATTTCAACAGGAAGCTCGACGGCACTCCCCGCCCGATCAACGCTTAGCTTTCTAGCTCAAGATGACTGTCGTGCCAGTTGCGCGGTCGTGCAGGCCACGACCGTCAGCGTCGACGATCGCCGCGGGCAAGATGAACGCTGTAAGCAGCGAGCGCACGGCGGCGCGCCACAGTCCGACGGGGTTGCCTGGGTCGTCGACACGCGCAACGCCCATGCCCAACACCGCCATGCCTGGCGTCCGCGCGAACAGCCACCCGGTGACAATCCCCAGCACAATCCACAACAAGTAGGTGAGTGTAGCCACGTCGCCGAAACTGGACGAGAAAATATTGATGAACGCCGCGATGATCCAGCAGATCACCCAGTCAATGAGAACCCCGCCAGCGCGCCGCATGACCGACGCTTGCGCTCCGGCCCCCTGCTGCGGCAGACCCAGATTTTGCCCCGGCCATTGCCCGGGCGCGGTCCAGTCATCACCGGTGTTGAACTCGGGCCCGTCGCGCCGGTTTTTCTTGGGGTTCGCCATAGATGTCAAGGATAGAGGACATCTATTTTTCGGTACGATCGATGGGGTAACTGATCCGCAATCAAGGAGTTTTCCCCGTGGCCTTTGACAACATCCAGGACACAATGAAGTTCATCAAAGACGAAGAGGTGGAATTCGTTGATGTCCGCTTCACGGATGTTCCGGGCATCGAGCACCACTTCTCCATCCCCGCGTCCATGTTTGACGAGGATGCAGTAGAAGAAGGTCTCGCATTCGACGGTTCGAGCATCAAGGGCTTTACGACGATTGATGAGTCCGACATGATCCTCATGCCGGACCTGGCAACCGCGCAGATCGACCCCTTCCGCAAGGCAAAGACTCTGAACGTGAAGTTCTTCGTGAACGACCCGTTCACCCACGAGGCATTCTCCCGCGATCCGCGCAACGTGGCGCGCAAGGCCGAGGAGTACCTGGAATCCACCGGCATCGCCGATACCTGCTTCTTCGGAGCAGAGGCGGAGTTCTACCTCTTTGACAAGGTCCGCTACTCCACCGCGGCAAACAAGAGCTTCTACGAGGTCGACTCGATCGAGGGCTGGTGGAACCGCTCCCGTGAATCCGAGCACGACGGTTCGCAGAACCTGGGCCACAAGACCCCGATGAAGGGCGGCTACTTCCCGGTCCCTCCGGTCGACCAGACCATGGATATTCGCGACGCCATGACCCTCAACCTGGCCAACGCCGGGTTTGAGATCGAACGTTTCCACCACGAGGTGGGCACCGGCGGCCAGCAAGAGATCAATTACAAGTTCAACACGATGCTGCACGCTGCAGATGACCTGCAGACCTTCAAGTACATCATTAAGAACACAGCGCACCAGTGGGGCAAGACCGCGACGTTCATGCCCAAGCCGATCGCCGGCGACAACGGCTCCGGCATGCATGCCCACCAGTCCCTGTGGAAGGACGGGGAGCCGCTGTTTTACGACGAGTCCGGTTACGGCGGTCTGTCCGACATCGCCCGCTTCTACATCGGCGGCATCCTCCACCACGCTGGTGCTGTCCTGGCGTTCACCAACCCGACGCTGAACTCCTACCACCGCCTGGTTCCGGGTTTTGAGGCACCAATCAACCTTGTGTACTCCCAGCGGAACCGCTCCGCCGCGATCCGCATCCCGATCACCGGCTCCAACCCGAAGGCTAAGCGCATCGAGTTCCGCGCTCCGGACCCGTCGGGCAACCCGTACCTCGGTTTCGCAGCGATGATGCTCGCCGGTCTGGACGGTGTGAAGAACCGCATCGAGCCGCACGAGCCGGTGGACAAGGACCTCTACGAGCTGCCGCCGGAAGAGGCCAAGTCCATCCCGCAGGCCCCGACCTCTCTCGAGGCCTCCCTGGCCGCATTGGAGGAGGACCACGAATTCCTCACCGAAGGAGACGTGTTCACCGAGGACCTCATCGAGACCTACATCAAGCTCAAGTACGAGCTCGAGATCGAGCCGAACCGCCTGCGCCCGACTCCGCTGGAGTACGAGCTGTACTTCGACGTCTAGAACACTGTGCGCGGCATTCCTCACCTACACCACCCGCGGAATTGCGGCGGCGACGGCGGTTCACGCGGTGGGCAATACGTTCGGCTACGCGCCGGAAGCGTTCGGGGTGAGCGGAGCGGGTCTGACGACAGCGTCGACAAGCGATCTTGCGATATCTCTCCTGGCAACCGTGGCAGCAGCAGCTGTCGCGTATGCATTGGTCACGCGAAACACGTTGGCATTGACCTCGTAGACCGCGACTGGCTCACTCCTCACGAGCCCGGTCTGTGGGTTAGGCTTCGTTGTCGAGCTTTCCTGAACTGTCCGAAAGGGCCCGCACTATGAGTACCCCCTACAACCCGTTTTCAGCTCAGCCCCCGCATGCGTCCCAAGGCGGTTACCCGCAATACACAAACCAGCCGCAGTACACCCCGCAACCCCAGCCACAGTACACCCCTGCCGCCCAGCCAAGCGCTGCGTATGCGCCATATAATCCCCACGCCGGGTTGGAGGGTCGTTCCCCCGTTTGGCCAAAGCTCGGCGTGATCGCCCTTTTCTTGTTGATCCTTGGCAGTACGTTCCTTCCGATGATGATCGCCAAAATGACGACGGAGGATCTTGCGAACGAATACGGGGTGAGCTCCCTGATGCTGCCAGAAGGAGTGGACGCCGATGGCTATGTTGGGTTGACCCTGAACTGGTGGGGGCACGTGGAGTTCGATGCCGTCGGCTTCGACGAAGACGCGCTGGGTTACGACATCGAGGCAGCCGAAGAGGAACAAAGGCAGGAACTCGTTGAAGACGAGGACTTCCAGACGTTGATCAGCGTGATCAGTGGCGGCGTCATCGTGGTTCTCGTGTTGGCAGGACTTGCCGTGATATGCGTGTTGTTCAACAACCGGCTATCTGCCTTACCCGGCATCCTCGCCGCTCTTGCTCAGATGGCGGGCACAGGCTTGATTTTCTTCTTCATATCCGTTGCCCCCGAAATGGAAGAGAACCTCACGGTCACCCCGGGCACTGGTTTGTGGCTCTTCCTCGCAGCCTCGGTTGGTGGCTTCATTTTCTACATCGTTGTTCTCGTTGCAGGCGGCAAGAAATACCCCGCAGTACAACCCCCTCAAGCCGGTACACCCTATCCTTCTGCCTATTAACGGCCGTTTGGGGGGCACGAGACGAACCGAGTAGATACTCCACGAGCCGAGGACTACGATGCCCAGAGTGCCTGCCAAATTCCGCCAACTGCCGCCCCCTGGACCCGAATGGGGCGGCAGTCTCATGGGAACCTCAATCGTTTCCCGCCTCCTCGTCGAACTCGACCTGAGGATCGCTTCCGGCATCTTTGCCGCGATCGCGTGGGGGATCCTGGCCGTTCTCATTGTCGGTTTCGTGCGTTACCGCCAACCGAGTTTCCGCCGCACCTCCATGGCAGCGTGGTCAATGTTCTTCATCGGCATCCTCGCCCTGGGGGCGGCAATGTCGGGGCTGACCGGCCACACAGTTTTCCGCCTGATCGGGTTCTGGATCGGAGCGCCGGCCACTGTGATCACGTGGGCAATTCAGCTCACGCGTTTTGAAGGACCCCCAAAGTTCACCTGGGGTCTCCCCCTCGTTGGCCCGATGATTTCGTCGTCTGTGGGCGCGTGGCTCGCCCGCGACTACGGGCAGCTCTACCACACGATGGGCACCGTTTTCTTCGTGATGTCCTTCTTCACCGCCGTGCCGATTTTCATTTACGTCTACTGGCAATTGTGGCGCGGCAACGTAGATCTCAGCGGTGCCAACTCGGCAACAGCATGGGTTCCGCTCGGCGTTGTCGGCCAATCGACAACAGCAATTCAGCTCCTCTACCCCGGCCACTACTCCATCGGCTACGGACTAACTGCGTTGGTGATCGCCATTCCCCTTGCGATCTTCGCGATGGTGAAGTTCTACCCGAACGTCGTGCGCTGGGTGGATTACTCCCCCGCATGGTGGGCCTGCACGTTCCCGCCGGGAACGGTGAGCATGGGCGGACACCAGGTCGCATTGGTCAACGGCTCTAACTGGCTCGACACTGTTGCTTTGAGCATTCCCGTTCTGCTCATCATTCACTGGTCGCTGTGTTCGAGCAGGTTCATCGGCTGGGTAAAGGAAGGCCGAGCCTAATTAACTGCGGCCGGGGTTGAATCTCCGACTAATCCTTTCCGCTGGAAGTTTTTCGGATAGTCTAAAGACCGAAAACTTCATCTTTGGAAAGGTCACCATGACAACACCGAACAACCCCGCTTCTAACTCCGCAGGTCAGTGGGGCAGTCCGCAACCCGGCCACCAGCCAAACCCCTCGCAGTGGGGTGCGCAGCCGAATCAGCCGAATCAGCCGCAGGGCCAGCCGCAGTGGGGCGCGCAGCCAGGCCAGCCCGGCGGCACGATGCAGGCGCCGAAGGTAACGCCGGTATGGCCTACCTGGGCAATGCTCGGGTTCTTCCTGCTGAGCTTCCTGACCAGTTTCATGACTGTGTCCAGGACTATTGTCGACCTTGATGATTTTGAAGGATTGGGCTCCATCGGCGGAACGCTCAACTGGTGGGGTGCCTTCAGCGTCGAAAGTTCTGGCCTCGGCCGTCTCGGTGAGGCAGCGCTCAAGGAGGAAGTGACGGGCACCTTCCTCATCGGCATCGGCACCGTCCTGACTCTGGGCTGCTACATCGCGGCGACGGTTCTCTACTTCCTGGGCAAGGAAAAGCTCGGTGCCATTCTCGGTATCATCGGTGCTGGTCTGCAGCTCTCCGGCATCCTGTTCTTCTTCTTTAGCTCGATCGGCGACGATTACACCTCCCTCGGCGCCGGGTGGTGGATGTGGTTGCTCTTCGGCATCCTGGCTCTGGCGTTGAGCATCTTCCTGCTTGTCAAGGGCCGTTCTGGCATTGAAGGCCAGTTCGCCAAGGCGAAGAATTCCGTCCAGCAGGTACAGCAGCGCAACGCGCAGCAGCAGTTCCAGCAGCAGAGCCAGCAAGGCCAGCAGGGTTTCCAGCAGCCAGGCCAGCCAGGCCAGGGCTTCCAGCAACCGCAGCCATACGGCCAGCCCGCCCAGCAGCCGCAGCAGGGTTTCCAGCAGCCGTACCAGCAGGACCAGCAGGGGTTCCAGCCACCGCAGCAGAGCACCCAGCAGTCCGGCAGCACCCAGCAGTCCGGCAGCACCAGCTACCGCGTCGAGCCTTCGAGCACCTCGTCCACGACGGACGTATCGTCCTCTGGCACCGCGTCGTCTGACGTCCCGTCTTCTGGCGGCCAGTCCACGTGGGGTGACACCTCAGGCGGCACTTCAGCCGGCACATCGACAGGTCCTTCCCCGGAGACTGACTCCTCGACCGGTACCGAGGAGAACCCGCGCTAGTTCGTCCGCGCGTTCACGTCGACCTCGAAGCCAGCAACGTGACCGCGCGAGCTGAACTGCCACATTGCGGGCGCTTGCTTGCCGACGGCACCCGGCCACTCCCCCGTGTAGATCTCCGCGGGCGGACCGGCCGGGTTTTGTCCGTACTGGGCTAACCACACCTGGCCGAACTCCCGGGTGTCGGCACCGAGCATTCGCCACCGCCAAAAGTGCGGGTAGGTATAGATGCCGCGCACGGGAACACCCGCTTGCAAGAAAAGATCGCGCGCCTCGCGGATGTGGTCAAGGTGGAGTCCCGCAGGGGTTTCACAATCCAGCCACACCGGGCGCTGCGCGTCTGACATCACCTCGAGGGATGCCTCGACCTGCTGAGCGATCGTGGTGCCCTCCGAGGGGTTACGCAGGTAGTGGTAGGACTCGGCTGCGATGCCGGCGTGGGAGGCATCGTCGATATGCGAGCGGTATGTGCGGTCTTTGTACGTGCCATCCGTGGTGCGCACCACTGCGAACTCGATGCCTTCGGCTGCAGCACGCACGAGGCTGATGCCATCCTGGTGCTCGCTGACATCCACCCCGAACTGGACGCGAGAGCCTGGACCCGTCACCGCTTGGTGAATCCCATGCGCGGAGAGAAATTAGCCGGGTGCTTGCGCTGGGCGATCGCGTCGGCAATGACAAGGCGCCACTTTGGGTCCGTGACCGGCATATGGGCGACAGAGAACCAGCCGACCTCCGTCGATTCGTCGTCGGCGACGTGCGGGGCCGCGGCGGCGTCGACAGGCTCAAGGCGGATCGCGATGGACATGTAGCTCGCCTGGTCGCCGTTCTCATGGGTGATCGGGCCAATGGCGCCAGCTCCGATCAGTGCCGCGGGAGCAGCCTCGATACCGGTTTCCTCCATGACCTCGCGCACAGCGGCGTCCTGCGGTTCCTCACCGGGATCACAAATCCCCGTCACTGGAGTCCACTTCCCGTTGTCTGCCCTTTTGACCAGCAGAATTTCCGGCACTGCCCATGCGGAACCGTCCGTGGAATCCCGCAGGACCAACGCCGACACAGCGGGGATCCACATGGGGTCATGGCCGATCTTCTTGCGAGTCTCCACAATGAAATCTGGAATGGGCATACCGCCAAGTCTACGTTGCGGGCAAAGGGCGCTAAAGTTTAGAAGCACTATGAGAGACCTGCGCAGCCTGCCCACCCCAGCCTTCATCGTCGGGTTCGGTGCCCTGCTCGTTATCTGCGTGGTTCTCACCATTGGGCTGTTCAATTACGAGTCTGGAGCCGAAGAACGTGCGGCTTCCGCCACAGCGACGACGGGGACGAGTGGAAGCAGCACCACTACCACCGAGTCCACGACCACCCCGGTGACCACGGTGACCGGTCCGGGCGAGGAGGACAAGGTCACTGTCACCCGAGAACCCAAGCCGGCGCCCCCGGGCACGGATGAGAAGCAGGTGAAATCGTCGATACGCTCCTACCTCATCCAGGACGCCGCGACGGCACGCACCTACACCGGCGTCGCAGTCACCGGCACTGTGTCCGAGGAAGCGCTCGGCATGATGCCGGAGCTAACAGGGCATATCAGCCGGCTGCTCGAGCAGAATTGCCTGGACGCCATGGCTCTGGAAACTCCAGATAACACCCGCGTGACATTCAACGGCTTTTGCTACACCTCGCTGCCTCCGGAGACGATCGAGCGCATGCTCACCTTTGCTCTCGACGGCAAAGCGGACTCAATCGACTTTGCCAACCACCCCAACCGCGGCCACAAGAACGCTGTGACCATGAACTGGTTTGTCGACTCTAATGACGTCGCCGAGAAGATCCACGAGACGTGGAACCCGCTGCGCCGGCCCCGCGCGATCGAGAAGATCAACCTGTACACCTACAGCCCCAACGAAGTGCACCGTGTGGTCAAATCTCGCGGGAAGCCCGACTACGCAACGACAGAAGAGCTCACGGGCGAATCTCACCAGCGCTGATCTGAAAACGTAGCGTTGGGGACAACGCGACGAATCACTTCCATGACCTGGTTGAGGTTGGAGTAGCTCATCATCTTGGTCTCTGCGCCGGGGATGTCGCACTCCTCGTGCGCACGGCCAGCTTCAGTACCCGAGACCACGCCGATGATCGTGGCGCGGTCACCGACGATGTAGAACACCGGGCCGCCGGAATCACCGGGCAGGGCGCACACGTTGGCGATGTCGCCGTGGGTTTCACGCTCCACATCCGCTTCCGTGCGGATTACCTGGATGCGCTCCGTCGCCTTGAACTCTCCGCAGGTTAACCCAGTGGTTCCGCCGGTTTTGCAGATGCGCTCGCCGGGCTCCATCTTGCCTTCGTACAGGCCGGTGTCAATCGGGTCACCCACGAGATCCATGAAGCGGTTCGGGTCAGTGATCTCAATGATCCCCACATCGATGTCACCGTTTTCATCGCTGTACAGCCCCGAGTAAATATAACGGCCCGCTTCAACAGAAAAGTCGTGCACCGTCTCCGCGTTCGTCGGCCACACCAGGTCGCCTTCGCGCCCGCAGTGGCCCGCGGTGACGGCGAAGTTGCGGCCGTCGTCGGCGCTGAAACTGAACGCGACAGTGCATGACTGCGCCGTGAAAACTTCGCCTGGCTGGGGGTAATGCTGCGTGGACTGGATCTTTGTGCCCGGGGCCCACAGAGCGAACGCCGGCTGGATGACGGGGGTCCCCGGCAGCTCCTCTACGGGCGCATCAGCCGCCGGCCCCCCAGGGGTCCGGACATCCTCGCGCGCTTGGCGCTCCTCGACGGTGAGAGTCGGGTAATCCGAGGTGCTCACGCCGAGCCACACCACCGAGGCGACAACGAACGTCATGATGACGATCAGCGCCGACCACAGGGTCAAACCGCTGTCGCTCGACCGGCGCTGCGGATGCGGCTGTGGCTGAGGCAGCGGCTGCAGCTGGTAATGAACGGGCAGCTCGTCGCTCCCCTGCACGGGGTACTCCCGCGGGGGCTCAGACGGATGCATAGATGGTTGCGTCACCGTTGGGTCAACCCGTGGTGGTTACACCTGATCGGCGGAGTCAGAATCGGCGTTCGCGGCGGTGTCGTCGATGCCAGCGGCATCTTTCTCGCTCGCAGCTTTTCCGCCTTTGTCGTCCTCATCCACGGACTTTTGGACCTTCAGGTCGCGGACGAACTTCTCCGGGTCGAACTCGGTGTAGTGGTCGGGGCCTGCGAACTGTTCCTGCGCCATGAGTGCTCCTCTACTCGTTGTCCTCGGCTGCGTTGCTGTCGGCGATTGTAGCGATGTACTGCTTCACGGTCTCGGCGTTGTTCGGCATATCCACGACATGGCGGTCCGCATCCATGATTTCCGCGAAGCGCTCCGGAACATCCGGTTCCACACCAGTCGCTTCCACGATGGTCTCGGAGAACTTCACCGGCAGCGCGGTCTCCAGCACGACAATCGGGGTGTCCACTCGGTCCGCCACACCGCGCGCGACAAAGACACCGTCCGCGGTGTGCGGATCGATCATGACGTCGTGGTCGGTGTGGGTGGCACGAATCGTCGATAAGCGATCTGCATGCGTGGACTTGCCGGACAGGAACCCGTAATCGGCGCGGATCTGCTCCATGAGGTAGTCCTCGAGCTCGAAGCCGTCAGCCTTCGCCTGCACCGCGAATAGGTCGCTCGTGCGATCTGCGTCGCGCTCGAGCACATCGAAGATGAATCGTTCGAAGTTGGATGCGCGGGAGATGTCCATTGACGGCGAGGAGGTCGCCTGCGTCTCCGCGGCAGAGCGCGGACGGTACTGGCCCGTGGTGAAGAACTCGTGGAGCACATCGTTCTCGTTCGTCGCCACAATGAGCTTGTCGACGGGCAAACCCATCTGCTTCGTAATGTGACCTGCGCAGATATCACCGAAGTTGCCGGTGGGAACGCAGAAGGAAATCTGCTGCGGCTCCTGGCCCTCCCCTGGAGCCTCCGTGACCTTGAGGTAGGTGGAGATGTAGTAGATCGTCTGGGCGAGCAGGCGGGCCCAGTTAATCGAGTTCACCGCGCCGATGTAGTACTTCTCCTTGAACGCGGCGTCGGCGTTGACCTCCTTGACTACGTCCTGACAGTCGTCGAAGACACCGTCGAGGGCGATGTTGAAGATGTTGGGCTCATCCAGGCCGAACATTTGCGCTTGCTGGAAGGGGGTCATGCGGCCTGCTGGGGTGAGCATGAACACGCGGATGTTGTCGCGGCCGCGCATGGCGTACTCGGCAGAAGAACCGGTGTCGCCGGAGGTCGCACCGAGAATATTGAGGGTGGCCTCGCGCCGCGCCAGCTCGAACTCGAAGAACTCGCCGAGCAGCTGCATCGCCATGTCCTTGAAGGCGGCCGTGGGTCCCTCCGACAGGTGCGCCAGGTAGATGTCGTCTTCCAACGACGTGACGGGCACGATTTCCTCATCGGCGAAGACCGGGGTGCGGTACGCGTTGGCCGTCAGCTCCTCGATCTTCACCGGCGGGATGTCGGAGACGAACAGTTTGACCACTTCGGCGGCCAAAGCGGCGTAACCCTCCTCGTCCAACAGGGTGCGCCACTGCGCAAGACGCTCGGGCGTAATCCGCGGGTACGCGACGGGCACGTAGAGGCCACCGTCCGGGGCGAGGCCACCAAGCAGGATGTCGGTGAACTTGTACGGGGTTTTCGACGTGTCGCGCGTTGAGATGTAATCCACGCTAAAGAAGTTTACCCGCCGCACAGGACACGCTTAGCGGGGAGGCTCCTGCCTGCCGGTGAGGATGTCGATGACGCTGCGGATCGCGCTGTCCCCCAGCACTGGCAGCGGTTCGTGTCCGCGCGAGTGGCGGCCCGACGGTCCGTCCGCACCCCCAAAGTCCTCAGCCGTGGCAAGGTTCGCGGAACCCACTGCCGGGGCGACGATGTTCACCAGCAGCGTTGTGTCTTCCAGTTCCAACTTCGTGGCGTTGTCCACACCCGCCGCCTGCGCCGCCCGGATGAGCGCGACCAGGTCGCCGACGGTCGCGTCCTGCAGATCGATCGAGAGATTCATAGCCATGGGCTCAACGCTACTCGAACTCGAAGGACGGTTCTTCGCCCCAGAAAACTTCCTCCACCACGCGGTGGGCCCGGCGCGTGACCTTCAGGTAGCGGTCCAGGAACGCTTGCGCGTCCTGCGGGTCATATCCTGCCGCACCTGCAACCTGGTTGAGCTGCGCCCCCGGACCGGGCAACTGATCGATGCGTTTGCCCGTGACCAGGACCAACGCATTGCGTGCAGCGGTGGCCATGAGCCAGGCGTCTGTGAGCTTCCGCGCCTGCGTGTTCTCAATAATGCCGTTCGCCTCATCTGTGACCAGGAAGTCGAGCACTTCCAAAGTGGAGGTGTTGTGCAGCTCCTCGTACGCATCGGCGTGCATCATCGTGAGCAGCTGGACTGTCCATTCAATATCGGACAGCGCACCGCGGCCGAGCTTCGTGTGCGTGGCGCGGTCGGCGCCGCGCGGCAACCGCTCGTTGTCCACGCGCGCTTTGATGCGGCGGATCTCTTTGATTTCCGCGTCGCTGGCCCCACCTTCCGGGTAACGGAACTTATCGATGGCTGTGAGAAAGTTCTTCCCCACCTCGACATCTCCCGCGCACACAGTGGCCCGCAAAAGGGCTTGTTTCTCCCAGACCGCGCCCCATTCGTCGTAGTAGCGCTCGTAGCTGGCGATGGTTCGCGCCACCGGGCCGGAACGTCCCTCAGGGCGCAGCCCCAGATCGACTTCGAGCGGCGGGTCGCTGGACGGTTTGGCCAAGCGTTTGCGCATCTGGTCGATGATCTTCTTTGCCCACGCCAACGCGTCTGTCTCTGCGACACCCTCGCTCGGTTCGGCAACGACCATGACGTCTGCGTCGGACCCGTACCCGAGTTCTTCACCGCCAAGGCGCCCCATGCCGATTACGGCGATCTGCGCCAACGGTTCCTCCAGCCCACGCTCGATCAAGTCAGCGCGGATCTCCGCCCGCAACCCTGCCTCGAGCACGGCGTTCCACACCCACGACAGCTGCATGCACACCTCGCGCACGCTCATCATGCCCAGCAGGTCCGCCGACGCGATGCGCGCCAGTTCCGCGCGCCGCAGCGACCTCGCCACGTTGACGGCTTTGTCCGGGTCGGCGTGGCGCTTCGTGGCCGCGATGAGCGACTTGTACACACGGTCCGGGTTCGTGTCCAAGAGTTTCGGTTTCGAGGCACCGTCGCCCAACTGCTTGACGACGTCCGGCGCACTGATAATCAAATTCGCCGCGTAAGGGGATGTCCCCAAGATGTGCATGAGGCGTTCACCGACAACGCCTTCGTCGCGAAGCATCCGCAGGAACCACGACCTGTCGTTCGCCGCCTCTGAAAGCTTGCGGTAGTTGAGCAGGCCGGCATCTGGGTCGGCGGTGTCGCCGAGGTAGGTCATGAGAGTCGGAAGCAGAATGGCCTGCAGTTTCGCTTTACGCGACGTCCCCTTGGCCAAGGCGGTGAGGTGCTCGTACGCGCGCGACGGGTGGGTGTAGCCGAGTGCTTTGAGCTGAGCGACGGCAGCATCCTTGGTCAGCGACGCCTCACCGATGCTCATCCCCGCAATGGCGTTGAGCAGCGGACGGTAGAACAGGCGTGAGTGCAGGTCGGAGATATTCTTGCGCTCGCCCTTGAGGTGCTTCTCCATCGCCTCGACAGCCGGCGTCTTCGGGGTGGAGACAAACCCTGCGGTCAGGGCGAGCCAGCGGCGGTTCTTCGCGTCGTCCTCCGCGGGCAGCGTGTGGGTGCGACGGAAGCGGTGCAGCTGCAGACGGTGCTCGAGCAGGCGGAGGAACTCATAGGCTTCGATGAGCCGGGCCGAGTCTTCACGGCCGATGTACCCGCCGGCGGAAAGTGCCTCAATGGATTCGATGGTGTTCTGGGTGCGCAAGGTGTCGTCAATACGCCCGTGCACGAGTTGGAGGAGCTGCACGGCGAACTCGACATCGCGCAGGCCGCCTGAACCCAGCTTGAGCTCGCGGGTGCGCATGTCTTCCGGGACGTTGGACAGCACCCGGCGGCGCATGGCCTGGACATCCTCGACGAAGGAGTCGCGTTGGCTCGACTCCCACACCATTGGCCGCAACCGTTCCTGGTACTCCTGGCCGAGCTCCATGTCGCCCGTCATCGGGCGGGCCTTGAGCAGGGCTTGGAATTCCCACGTGTCCGCCCAGCGCTTGTAATACGCCTCGTGGGAATCGAGGGTGCGCACCAGGGCACCGGACTTGCCTTCCGGCCGCAGGTTCGGGTCGACGTCGAAGAATGCCGAATTGCCGATGGCTGTGAACTCGCTGGCCACCTTCGTCGCCTTCGCGTCAGCCGGTTCGGCCACGAAGATGACGTCCACGTCGGAGATGTAGTTCAGCTCCCGGGCGCCGCACTTGCCCATCGCGATGACGGCCAGTTTGCCGTCGGCCTTCTCGTCGTCGTGGACGGAGCGCATCGCCACCGCCAAGGCTGCGGTCAGCGCAGCATCGGCAATGACGGTGAGCAGCTCCGTGACCTCCCGGTACGTCAGCTCCTCCTGGTCCCCGCCGACGCCCTTGAAGGAGGAAAAGGTTCCCGCCAAGTCAGCGGCGGCGACCCGCATCATCAGCGTGCGGTAGGCATCCTTCAGTGCCCGCTTCGCGTCGTTGCCGGCCTCAGCAGCGCGGTAGGTGCCCGGCGCGTCCAGCTCTTGCGTCGCAGTCGGGTCGCCGTCTTCCGGTACCGCATCCACGGCAGAGAGCATGGCGCGGAAGATCTCCCTGCTGTCCGGCAACGGCTCCGCCAGGAGTTTCCACTCCTCGGGGTGGGCTACCAGGTGGTCGCCGAGCGCGGTCGATCCTCCTAGGAGGGCGAAGAGCCGGACACGGAGGGTTTTATCGTCGATAAGCGATTGGCGCAGCTCCTCATAGGAATCACCGAGCGCTTCCGCGAGACGGTACGCCGTGTTGAGCGTCAGGTCGGGGCTACCGGCCGCGCCGAGCGTGTAGAGCACGTCGTTGTCGATCCAGCCGAGCCGCTCCAGATCCTCGGCGGCGTTCTTGCTGCTGAGGGATAGTTGCGCAGGTGACGGCGAGGTCTTGCGGGCCATTTCTTCTTACCTCCTTTGGATCTCTGGAGCTCTGCAACAGAGCGATCAGAGATTCAAATTGGTCTGCAGTTCCCACTTCGTGATCTGGTCTTCATACTGGTGCCACTCGTCCCATTTGGAGCGGAGGAAGAACTCGAAGACCTGCTCGCCCAAGACTTCTGCCATGAACTCGGACTTCTCCAGCTCGCGCAGTGCCTCGTCGAGGGAGCCGGGCAGGTCCTTGTACCCCATCGCGCGGCGCTCGCGGCGGGTCAGAGAGAACACGTCATCAACGGCGGGCTCGCCCAGCTCCATCTCCTTATCGATGCCGTCCAGCCCTGCCGCGAGCACTGCGGCGAACGCGAGGTAGGGGTTGGCGGCGGAGTCGACGGTGCGGACCTCGATGCGTCGAGAAGCTTCTTTGTGCAGGCGGTAGGTGGGCACGCGCACCATCGCGGACGAGTTGGACACTCCCCACGTCGCGCTCGTGGGCGCCTCCGAACCGAACTGGAGGCGCTTGTAGGAGTTCACCCACTGGTTGGTCACCGCGGAGATCTCGCTGGCGTGCTCGACGACGCCGGCGATGAACTGGCGGGCGGTCGTCGACAGCGAGTATTCATCGTCAGGGTCGTGGAACGCGTTCGAGTCACCCTCGAACAGCGACAGGTGAGTGTGCATCGCCGAGCCGTTGTGCTCGCGGAACGGCTTCGGCATGAAAGTGGCCAGCACATTGTTCGCCTCACCGACGGTTTTCACCACGTAGCGGAAGCTCATGATGTTGTCCGCCATGGTCAGCGCGTCTGTGTGGCGCAGGTCGATTTCCTGCTGCCCCGGTGAGCCCTCGTGGTGCGAAAATTCCGTCACGATGCCCATGTATTCAAGCGCGGAGATCGCTTGTCGACGAAACTGCGGCGCCGCATTCCGCTTCGCTTGGTCAAAGTAACCACCGTCATCGACAGGCTTCGGCTCCTTGTCCTCGCTGCCCTCGGTGAGCACAAAGAACTCGATCTCCGGGCTGGCCACGCACTCGAAACCGTCATCGGCAGCCTTGTTCAGTGTCCGGCGCAGGACCTGGCGCGGATCGGCGTAGAGCGGGCTGCCGTCCGGCATGGAGATATCGCAGAACATCCGGGCTGTTTGCATTCCGTCATCCATGTCGAACGGCAGCGGCTGAAATGTCGACGGATCCGGCAGCAGCAACGTGTCCGACTCGGAGATGCGCGAAAAGCCCTCGATGGACGAGCCATCAAAGCCGACGCCCTCGTCGAATGCGGTCTCCAACTCCGCCGGCGACATCATCACTGTCTTCAGCGAACCGAACAGGTCCGTGAACCACAGACGGATGAAGCGGATGTCGCGTTCTTCGACGTCGCGCAGGACGTTTTCTTGTTGGCTGTTCATGGCAACCAGCGTAGCGGGGACGCGCGCTAGGTTTCCCCGGGCCGCATGGTCCTTAGGTAAACTAGAGGTAAATTCCTCCGTTCGCACGAAAGTTGCTCGAAAGGCGATATCACCATGAGTTCTGGACTGGGTTCTGAGACATTTCTTGAGGTCGAGGCGAAATTCGCCGTCGACGATTCCGTTGCAGCGCCGGACCTGTCTTCGCTGAGTGGCGTGGACACGCTCGGCCACACCGCGCACCACAGCCTGTCCGCGATCTACTACGACACCGCGGACCTGCGCCTCACACGCGCGAAGATCACCCTGCGCCGGCGCTCGGGCGGCAACGACGACGGCTGGCACCTGAAGCTGCCCGCCGCCCACGGCCGCTTGGAACTGCACGCGCCGCTGGAGGATCTGTCCACGCCGCCGGCTCAATTGCTCTCCGCCGTGCGCGCTATTGTCCGCCGTGAGCCGCTCGCACCGATCGCGCAGATCGATAACAACCGCGCCGAGACACAGCTGCTGGGTGCGGACGGCGGCGTTGTCGCCGAGTTCTGCGACGACCGCGTCACCGCATGGTCCTTGCTGCCCGGTGGCCAGCAGACCTCCTGGCGCGAGTGGGAGGTCGAGCTCGGCCCGGCCCTCGCCGAGTCCCTAGACGGCGGCGCACTTATCCACGAGGCCACAACGGTGCTGATCAACGCAGGTGCACGCAAGTCCGCATCGGCTTCCAAGCTCGCCACCGCCCTGGGCACCTCCGTGAACAACGCGCCGGTTCCGCCCGCCGTCACGCCGCTTTCCAGCGACTCCCCCGCTAAGGCCGTCGTCGACTCGCTTCGCGCCCAACGTGACAAGCTCGTCGAGTGGGATCCCCGCGTCCGCAACGACGAATGGGATTCCGTCCACCAGATGCGCGTAGCCACCCGTGAGCTGCGCTCCCTGATGGAGACTTTCGAAGGCATTCTTGCCGGCCCGCAGCTGTCCCACCTTGAGTCCGAGCTCAAGGAGCTGGCCTCCCTGCTGGGCACCGCCCGCGACGCCGAGGTCGTCGAGGAGCGTTTCGTCGGCCTGCTCGAATCGGACGACACCGGCATGGTGGACCCGGATGCCGACGAGCATATCCGCGGCGACATGCGCCGCGAGTACGAGCGTGCCCACCGCCGCATCGTGCGCACCCTCGACTCCGACCGCTACCTCCAGCTTCTCGACGACATCGACGCCTTGTTGGCCAACCCGCCCCTGTCGCCAGAACTCGGTGGGGAGCCGGTGCCTGGCGCAGGTGCGCCGGACGCCTTACCGGGTTCGGACGCTGCCGAATTCGACGCCGAGTCCCCTTCCGCGGCCGCGGACTTCGAGCTCCCCGAGGTGGAGGCTGAAGCCGATGAGTCTGAGGGCGCCGAGCCCGAGGAGATCCTCTACGACCACCTCGCCACCGGCTACAAGAAGCTGATGAAGCGCCAGAAGAAGGCCGAGAAGTATTACCAGGACACCTCCCTGCCCCTTCACGACCGTGAAGAGTACGTCCACGACGTGCGCAAAGCCGCTAAGAAGCTGCGCTACTCCGCTAACGCCGCCAAGGACAGTGGGTTGAACGCCGGAAAGCTGTCGAAGGCGTGCAAGCAGCTCCAGGAGGTCCTCGGTGATTTCCAGGACGCGGTGACCTCGCGTGACCGGATCCAGCAGATCGCCGGTGAGGCCCGCACCCGTGGCGAGGACACCTTCGCCTACGGCATGCTCTTCCAGCGGGAGATCTCCCGCGGCAACGAGGCGCTCAAGGGGTACCCGGACGCCATCACTGAGGTGAAGAAGGCCTTCAAGAAGGTCAAGCCGGTCAAGTCTGGCAAGAAGAAGTAGCGCCGCCCGGCCCGACCCGGCCCGATCTGCCCCGATCCGCAAGACGCTATGAACCTCTGCCTATGAACTGAGTAGCAGCTCGGCGGTATCAAGGGGTGATTGCGCCACCGTTGAATAGTTCTTTTAGTTTTTCACGGGGTGTGGCACCGTCAAATTTG
>NZ_JAGPZB010000012.1:0-71783 GCF_024454115.1 Corynebacterium sp. CCUG 65737 | reverse complement strand
GGCTCCACGTCAGTCGTGGTCGGCTCCGGCTCCACGTCAGTCGTGGTCGGCTCCGGCTGCTCCTCCGTGGTGGTCGGTTCCGGCTGCTCCTCCGTCGTCGTCGGCTCCGGCTCCACGTCAGTCGTGGTCGGCTCCGGCTCCACGTCAGTCGTGGTCGGCTCCGGCTCCACGTCAGTCGTGGTCGGCTCCGGCTGCTCCTCCGTGGTGGTCGGCTCCGGCTGCTCCTCCGTCGTCGTCGGCTCCGGCTCCTCATCAGTCGTCGTCGGCTCCGGCTCCTCATCAGTCGTCGTCGGCTCCGGCTCCTCATCAGTCGTCGTCGGCTCCGGCTGCTCCTCCGTGGTGCTCGGTTCCGGCTGGTCCTCCGTCGTGGTCGGCACCGGCTGTTCCGTTGTAGGCTGCGGACAAGACTCGATCCTATTGGTCAGCTCGATAGTCGCATTCTCTGCGGCGTTCTCGATCGTCACGGTCTGGCCCGGGCTGTAATCCGGATCAGCGAATTCAACACCTGCGATGTCCGGCTTCACCTCAGTAATGGTAACTTTCGAACCCTGCGGCAGAGAGTCGTAACCGGTGAGCGTCGTACCGGGCCGAAGGGCCGCGGTATAAGAAATCTTGCCGTCGGCGGGCTGCGCCTCAGTCTGCTTGACCGTTCCCGGGAACTGGAAGTTCGGCCCGACCGAGTCCCTCACGTCGATGTCGACCTGGACCGTAAAGGGCTCCTCGATTCGTGCAATGCACTCCTGCTCACCGATCACGGTCTTCGTCAGTGCGAATGAGCCGCGCTCAACACCCGCACCCGCTGCAGCAGCAGCGGCGTCGTAGGTGTGCTCCCCAGCGTTGCGCTCCTCAGCCGCAGTCGTGGTCTCGATGCCCTGCGAGTCAGTAACAACGACGTTCGCCGAGTTTTCGAACTTATCACGGTCCTTCGGGTCACCGACGAATTCCGTCTGGTAGGTGATCTTCAGATCCCACTCTGGGTTCCAGCCACCCCTCTGAGGGGCGATGTCCGCAGCGAAACCGCGACCCCCATCCTGGGCGGTGACGTTGCTGTTCGGCCACGCCTGATTCTCGCGGCTCAGATCCTCCTGGTAGACGTAGACAACCCTGTTGGGGTCATCAAACCCGACGTACGCGTGGTTTCGGCTTTGCAGCTGGTCAGTGATGCGGACAGACCTGGCCTGACCGTTCTCATCAGTGAGGTTCTCAGCGGGGATGATGATCGTCCAGTCGATGACATTGTTTGCGTAATCGATGGTTCCGTACTTCGAAACGCGGTCTTCTTTGCCGTCCGGCAGCACGTACGGCACCACGCTGCCGCCAGGGATAGCAACGGAGAGCGGTTCACCGCCCGGTACGGTGTTGAACTTCCAATCCGGGCCCGGGGTCTCACCGAGCCCCACATTCAGGCCGATCGAGCCAGTCACACTATCCTGATTGATGTCCCGGTTGAAGGTGCAAACCAGGGTTCGTTCCTGCACTTCGCACGACCCAGCCTCTTGACCCGACACGCTGAACGGCAGCTTGTTAGCAGGCGGCAGGATCTCTGTCGGGAAGTCGATGGACATTGTCTGGCCCTGCTCAATGGTGCCGTTTGCCGTCCACGGGAAGCTGAGGCTGACTCGGTCACGCGTGTCGAGCTGCTTGTCAATCGGCTGACCGTTCTGGGTGACCGTCGGCTGCCCGAAGGTCACAGGCGCCGGGTTAGCATCCTGGGCCTCCGAGCTCGGCACAAGATTGAACATGGCTCCTGTAATGAACAGAGCAAATGCCGTCACTACGGCAACCAAAGTCCTGAGCAGGCCAGCAATTTGCACGCCGCGTTGTTGATCTTTCAAGGGTCGCTCCCAATCGTGATTTGCAATTTGGCCCGAGACCCGGACATCTTCCGTGAGAATCGTTTCACTTCCTCCGGAACTCGCACCGAGCCCACATGGCCGCCTCCGCCTGTTCCAAGGCGGTATACAGCTTAGAAGTTATCACGTACAGGACATTGCCGGATAGTCCCCATGGCAATAACTTCATTGATGGAGCAAAAAAGTCGACTGGGAAGGCTCCGTCGAAAAGCGAAAAGCTTTCACCGCTCCATGATGTCGTTGCGCACGATCGTCTGGTCGCGGCCCGGACCCACACCGATGTAGGACATGGGGGCGCCGGAGAGCTCCTCGAGACGCAGAACGTAATCCTGGGCGCGCTGCGGCAGCTCTTCGAACGTACGACAACCGGTGATGTCCTCGTCCCACGCGGGCATGGTCTCGAAGATCGGCTCAGCGTGGTGGAACTCGGACTGGGTCAACGGCATCTCGTCGTGGCGCACACCGTCGACGTCGTAGGCCACGCAGATCGGAATCTCACCGATGCCGGTGAGCACGTCCAGCTTGGTCAGGAAGTAATCGGTGAAGCCGTTGACGCGCGCGGCGTAACGGGCGATGACGGCGTCGTACCAGCCGCAGCGGCGCTTACGACCGGTGTTCACGCCGACCTCGCCGCCGACTTCCTGCAGGTAGTCGCCCCACTTGTCAAAGAGCTCCGTCGGGAACGGGCCCGCACCCACACGCGTGGTGTAGGCCTTGACAATGCCCAGCACGCCCGTGATCTGCGTCGGACCGATGCCGGAACCGACGCACGCGCCGCCCGCC
Organism: Corynebacterium sp. CCUG 65737; assembly: GCF_024454115.1. Lineage (NCBI taxonomy): Bacteria > Bacillati > Actinomycetota > Actinomycetes > Mycobacteriales > Corynebacteriaceae > Corynebacterium > Corynebacterium sp. CCUG 65737. Next base: position 69,147 of record NZ_JAGPZB010000012.1, on the reverse strand, counting down.
GTCGGGTTCGAGCTGGTCACAAACGGGTAGGTGCCGTGGTCAACATCCAACATGGTGGCTTGGCCGCCTTCCATGAGGATGTGGTGGCCTTGGGCGAGGGCGTCGTTAAGCGTGCGCTCCGCATCGATGACCATGGGCTTGACGCGCTCGGCGTACCCCATGAAATAGTCCATGATCGCGTCGACCTCGATGGCCTTGCGGTTGTACATCTTCACCAGCATCTGGTTCTTCACGTCCAGGGCGGACTCGATCTTCTGGCGCAGGATGGACTCGTCGAACAGGTCCTGCACGCGGATGCCCACGCGCGCGACCTTATCCGCATACGTCGGACCGATGCCGCGCCCCGTCGTGCCGATCGCGCGTTTGCCCAGGAATCGCTCCTGCACGCGGTCGAGCGTCTGGTGGTACGGCGTGACCAGGTGCGCATTGGAGCTGATCCGCAGGCGCGACGCGTTGGCGCCGCGGGCCTCCAGGCCGTCGATCTCCTCGAACAGCGCCTCGAGGTTGACCACCACGCCATTGCCCAGCACAGGAGTCGCGTTTTCAGACAAGACGCCCGCCGGCAGCAGCTTGAGCTCGTACTTCTCGCCGCCGACGACCACCGTGTGACCAGCGTTGTTGCCGCCGTTGGGTTTGACCACGTAATCGACCTTGCCGCCGAGGATGTCCGTGGCCTTACCCTTGCCCTCGTCGCCCCACTGCGCGCCGACAATGATGATCGCAGCCATGATTCGCTCCTTTGCGCTGGTTCGCGTCAAATTCCAGCGTCATTGTAGCGTGATGCGCATGCAGCTCATTCATTGCGCGTGCGCGTCCGGGGTCACGGTTCCAGGCGCTTCCGCCCATTCGCTTGCCGACGTCCCCACCCGCCGCGACCTCACCTTCCTCGACTCTTTAGCCGCGTCGCTTTTGCCCGGTGGCACCGTTCCTTCCCTAACGGAGATCACGTCCTCGCCGTCGGTGCCGCACATGGGGGAGCCGGCGTTGGCCGGGCAGGCGCCGTTAGAGCGCTTACGGGTCGTGGTGTCCGGGTCTGATGCTGCCCTGGGAGCTGTACTGACGCGAATGATGCGGGCCGACTATATGTGGGCCGAGGTCGCCTACGTACCCGTTGATGTGGGGTCGCCGGCTGCGGTGCTGTGGGGGTTGTCTGAACTATCTACGTCCGATGCAGTCGCGTTGGCCGTGTCGGGCGGCGTTGCGCCGCTGCCGTGCATTCGGAATGACTCCGGTGTCGTCGTCGCCGGGTCTGCTGTTATTGGCAGCGCCGATGGAGGCCCATATATAGGTGAGGTTGTTGTCGACCAAGACGTGCTGCTGTTCAACGAGTCTGCGTCGCCGGGTGTGCCGGGCCCCTACGGGGTGCGGCTCGTGCCGACAGTTGGCGCGCCCGGCCTGGCCGCCGCCCAACTGGTGACTCCCGCGTCCGGAGTGCGGCGGCGTTTCCGGCGCGACGTGCCGCCGTCGGTTACGGATCCCTCGACCGTGTTGTCCGGGCGAGCGCTCCAGGCCGGAGGGCCGGCGATCGCTGTCACCGTCGACGGAGCGCAGGCGCCGAGGGCCGCCAACCGCGTAACGTTCTACCGGCACTTGAGGGATATTCAGGCAGTGCGGGCTTAGTTCACGGGAGGGTCCTCCGCGTAAAACGACGGCGAATTTTCCCGGGTGCCGCTTTCCGCCGATATGTGATTTATCTCACATTATCGGGTTTACAGGCGGCCTGTGACCTTTTCGTTACCTGGGCGAGACTGTCCGTTAGTTACCTGCGAGTGCACACCTGCACGTTTGCGCTGGTAACCGTTTATGGCGCGACATATTAACCATTTCTGTGACGTGCGCCCTCAATCTTTCGATTGATCTATGGGCAGTGGGGGTCCGCCGGTGCAGCCGCAGCGATCCATGGCTACGTTGGTGGTTGTTCGATTTCGACAAACCACTTAAGGAGAACACGCCAACATGGCTGACTACAACCGCATTGAAGACCTTGCAAACGCAACTGCATACGACGTTAATGGCGACAAGGTTGGTGGCGTAAAGGACGTTTACGTTAACGACACCACCGGCCAGCCGGACTTCGTCTCCGTCAACCACGGCCTGTTCGGTGGCGGCGACTCCATCGTCCCGCTGCGCGGCCACTCCCTGCAGGACGGCGAGCTGCACCTGGCCTTCGCTAAGGACCGCATCGAGGACGCCCCGGACCTGGACGAGAACGGCCACCTGACCAACGCTGACCAGGAGGCTTTCTACCGCCACTACGGCCTCGAGGGCGTTGAGGACCGTACCCAGTACGAGACCGGCGCTCCGGCTGCTGGCGCTGCTGCCGGTGCAGGCGCTGGTTACGGCGAGCACGCTGCTGACCGCGACCGCGCTGAGTTCGCTGACCGCGAGGGCGTTGCTGCAGACAACGACGGTTCCATCGTTCGCTCCGAGGAGCAGCTGAACGTTGACAAGGACCGCGTCGAGTCCGGCCAGGTCCGCCTGCGCAAGTACGTCGTTCACGAGACCGAGACCGTTGAGGTTCCGGTTGAGCGTGAAGAGGTCCGCGTTACCCGCGAGCCGATCTCCGAGGCAGACCGCGCTAACTACGACGGCCAGCTCGGCGAGCAGGAAGCATCCGTCACCCTGCACGAGGACCGCGTGAACGTTTCCAAGGAGTCCGTCCCGGTCGAGAAGGTCTCCCTGGACAAGGACACCGTTCGTGAGACCCACCAGGTCACCGAGGACGTCGCCAAGGAGCGCATTGAGACCGATGGCAACGTTGTCGACGAGACCGCGCGCGACATCCGCCCGGAGGACCAGCGCTAAAAACGCCGCTTAGCGCCTAGCGCTAAGTAGTCTCTCTTTCTGGAGAAAGGCCCCAGCTTCGGCTGGGGCCTTTCGCGTGCCCGGACGTTGGTGGCGCCTTGACTACAGTGCTCCCCTGTCTGCCCTGCCCCTCCCAGCCGTGCGCCCCGCTCCCCTGGCGCCCGCTCCTCCGCTTAGCCGCTGGAATACTGCTCGAGCTTATTCGCTAGATCGCATGCTTTTGACCTGCAAGTATAGGTGAGCAGTATTCCGGAAATCGCCCAGTAGTATTCCAGCCGGCGGACGAAGCCGCCCAGAGTTAGGCCGGTTAGTCCTTATCCTCCGAGTCCTCGGCACCTTCGGGATCCCCTGCATTCTCAGCTCCGGGCCTGCGGGACTCACGCAAGTCCGGCTCGTATGCCGGGGTCTCAGACGTCGGCGCAAGGACGGCGATGGCGGACTCGCGGGACCACCCGCAGATCTGCAGCATGTCAACGATCAGGGAGCGCGATTGCGCCAGCACCACCGCCGCAGAAAGGGCGGGCCGGGATTGTGACGAGTTACCACTGTCGCCAGGAGAAGAAGCAGCAGGCGCATGAGTCGACGAGTCCGACCGGGAGAACACGCTCTCCGGAGCCCCGCCGGGCGGCTGGGCGGACGGGTCGAGAACGTCAAGATCAGCTTCGGCAGCTAGGTCGCGCAGCCGGTTCGTCAGCGCGGGCACGCCCTGCGCCTGGGAGATCTTGGCGTTGACGTCCAGGATGGCGGCGAGGTCCAACGTGATGGCGGACAGTTGGTCGAGTATCCAGATCTGTTTCGGGGAGACAGGGTCGTTGTCCTCGGCCAGGACGAGGGCACGGCGGGCCAGCACACGCGTCGTGCGGATTGCGTTGTCGGTCGGCGTGACCATCTTCTCTAGCGCGTCGACGTACCGGCGGGAGCGCCACAGAAACGGAGATAGCCGCGCAGATTCGCGGCCGGATTTCGTGGCAGCCGTGATCGCCTCGATGTCGTTCTGGGTGCCGCGGATGGCCGACAAGGCTTCGGCTACTTGGGTGGGGTCTTGTGTGAGGAGGGCGTGGGAGACGTCGTTAAGCACACTGCTGAGCACGCGCAGAACGTTGGAGATTTCGTGGCGTGCTGTCGCGAGCGGCGCTGATGGCAGCAGCGCAATCACCGCGAGGCCGACTGCGGAACCGATGAACGCGTCAATCGTGCGGTCGATGCCGGTGACGTCCGCGTCGGGCGGCATGATTGTGGCGATGAGGATCGAGCCGATGGCCACCTGATTCGCCACCAGCACCGACTTCGAGAAGAATCCCGCGAACAGCAACGACACCCCGACCGCCAGCGCGATCTGCCAACCGCCGGTGCCCAGCGGGGCGAAGAGGAAATCACCGACCAGGACACCGAGGATGCAACCGAGGGCCATGTCGAAGGCGCGGTTGATGCGGTCACCACCCGAGATGCCCACGATGATGACCACGGAAATCGGCGCGAAGAACGGCTGGGGGTGCCCCACCCACTCATGCGCGATGAAGTACGCCAACCCGGCCGCAATGCCCACCTGAATAGCCGCCAGCAGACGCTGGCGCACACGCCGAAACCGCGCGCCGATCGAATTCTCGACGGCCACGATGCGCTCCCGGGTGGACATCTTCTCCATACAGACATGGTAAAGGCCCCAGTCAAACCGGGGCCTTGAACGGAGAAAAACGAGTGTTTAACTGGACTTACTTGGACACGGTCTTGCCCACAGACTTCAGGTTCTCGCAGGCCACGACAACACGGTCAGCCATGGACTGCTCGGCCTTCTTCATGTAAGAACGCGGGTCGTAGGCCTTCTTGTTGCCCACCTCGCCGTCGATCTTCAGCACGCCGTCGTAGTTCTCGAACATGTGGGATGCCACCGGACGGGTGAAGGCGTACTGGGTGTCGGTGTCCACGTTCATCTTCACAACACCGTAGGACAGAGCCTGCTCGATCTTCTCCGGCTCAGAACCGGAACCGCCGTGGAAAACAAAGTCGAACGGCTGGTCGCCCGCGGACAGGCCGAGCTTCTCCACAGCGGCCTGCTGGCCCATCTCCAGCACCTCCGGTTTCAACTTCACGTTGCCCGGCTTGTACACGCCGTGCACATTGCCGAAGGTCGCAGCCAGCAGGTAACGGCCGTTCTCGCCGGTGCCGATCGCGTCGATGGTCTTCTCGAAGTCCTCGCGCGTGGTGTACAGGTTCGCGCCGGCCTTCGCCTGGACGCCGTCCTCCTCGCCGCCGACAACGCCGATCTCCACCTCGAGGATGATGTTCGCCTTGCGCGCCTTCTCCAGCAGCTCCTGGGCGATCTCCAGGTTCTCGTCGATCGGGATAGCGGAGCCGTCCCACATGTGGGACTGGAACAGCGGCAGCTCGCCGGCGTCCACGCGCTCCTGCGAGATCGCGATCAGCGGACGCACGTACTCGTCCAGCACTTCCTTCTGGCAGTGGTCGGTGTGCAGCGCGACGTTGATGTCATAGTGCTCCGCGACCTCGTGCGCGAACGCAGCCAGTGCCTTCGCGCCGGCGACCTTGTTCTTCACCGACTGGCCGGAACCGAACTCCGCGCCACCAGTGGAGAACTGGATAATGCCGTCCGACTCTGCCTCCGCGAAACCGCGCAGAGCAGCGTTGATCGTCTCCGAGGACGTGCAGTTGATGGCTGGGAAGGCGAAGCCGCCCTGCTTGGCCGTATCGAGCATCTGGTTGTAAACCTCAGGGGTTGCAATAGGCATGGGGAGTCCTTTTCACTCGCGTGCGTCTGACACCCCCAGTATGCCCGTGTTGCAGCCCCGGCGCAGCAGCTTTCACCTCGCTGCGAGTTTCGCCGCGGCCTCTAGAAGCATCCAGCCAGACAGCTGCACCGACAGATCACGTTCAGCAATGCGCGGCGCACTCACCGCTTCGCTTATCGACGCCGGCCCCATCCCATAGTTATGCGGCAACCTCGCCCCCCGCGTCCAACGGGCAGGGAAGATCGGCAACCCGTCGACTTCGAGACGGTTCGACCACAGCGCCTCCGCACTGGCCATGACCAGCCGTTCCGCGGCTTTGGCGGTGGCGGCGTTGGCCGGGTCGTCCGGCAGGCGCAGCGCCACATCCGCGAGGTAACGGGCCAGGATACCCTTGAACAGGCCGCCGTCGCCGGCCGCCGCCCCATCAGGCCCGCCGTCCGCCGGGTTATCAATCACACCGGCCGGGGTCGCGGCGTGCATCCCGATCGCCTGCACCAGCGCACGAATCTGCGCGATGTACTCCATCTGCGCTTCGGGTTGATCCTCCAAGGCCAGCGCGATCTCGAGCGCCGCGCCCAGGACCGTGCCTTGGTTATAGGTGTAGGTGATGGAGGTGGGGCGGGGGCCGTCGACAAGCAAACGAATGCCGTCCTGAATCAACCCGCTATCCGCGTGCAGGTTGGTGAAGATCCAGTCCAGCACCTCGCGCGCCTTATCCACCCTGCCCGTGCGGGCCATCATGATCGCCGCAGGGCCGTTCGCCGGGACGTTGAAGAAGTTCTCGTCCGTGCGCCACGGCAGCACGCCGGTCAACGAATCCAGCCCGGCAAGAATATTGAACTCCAGGTCGACCAACTGCTTCGGGCGGCTAACCTGCTCCGAATCCGTCACTCGGTTGAGTGCCAGGGCGAGCCAGGCCTTGTCGTCGTAGTAGCGGTTCTTGCTCACGTTGCCGCGGTTGCGGATCCGGATCGCGCGCATTGTCCGCACGATCACCGCGCGGCGGGCCTTTGTCGACCGGCGCTGTTCCGCGTCGATCAAGCAGTCCAGGTAGTGAGCCTGCCACCAGTAATGCCACGTCGCGAACGTTTTCTCCCGCGCCGTTGGCGGCCACGCCGTCACCGCCAGGTTCGTTCGGGGAAGCCCCCACAGGCGCGAAGCGTGACGATCCTGAATCGCCATCTCCGCCAAATCCGCCCTGTGCGCCCACGTCTCCGGCACGGGGCCAGCGTTCCCACTGTTCACGAATCTCCTACCTGACAGATCTCTAGTAATGCCGTTCTAATTATCGCAGCTTTCAATGCCCACGTTAGGTTTTACATTCTCCCGCAAGTATTTTCCATGAACTTATGAGATTCGCTGGGGGTGTGTCACATGCCGGCGCGTTGTGGGCGTGTCTAGCACCGTAGGGTCCATCCCGAACTCAACCCCGCCCGCCCCATGGATCACATGCAACCCATCCACCTCTACCGTGTTGCCCGCGGGGCGTTCGAGTGACTGCGCTGCGCAAAACTTTACATGCGTTCAAACTTATGCTTACAAACGTGCAGGTAGAGAATTTCTAGCGCTCTACCAATATCATCGGAATGTCAACTTTTGCACACGGGACATCCGGACCGAGCCCGGCACCAATTTCACCGGCGCTGCGGCGGCCCCGCTTGCCCTCACCACGCGTGGGAAAGGTCTGCGTGCTGACGGATCCACGTGTGCATCGCAATCCCAGCCGCAACCCCCGCATTGATGGACCGTGTCGATCCGAACTGCGCGATCGAACACGTCATCACCGCCGCCTCCTGGGCTTCCGCCGTCACGCCGGGACCTTCCTGGCCGAACAAGAGGACACAATCGCGGGGCAGTTCGGCTGTCTCGAGGGGCACGGAGCCGGGAGTGTTATCGATCGCGACGACAGCAAGGCCCCGCTCGGTCGTCCATTCCAGCAGGTCATCCACTGTCTCGTGGTGGATGATGTGCTGGTAGCGGTCAGTCACCATCGCCCCGCGCCGATTCCACCGCTTGCGACCGACGATGTGGACCGTCTCCGCCATGAAAGCGTTCGCCGTACGGACGACGGTGCCGATGTTCATGTCGTTCTCGAAGTTCTCGATCGCGACGTGGAACGGGTGCCGCCGCTGATCCAGATCCTCCCGGATCGCCTCGAGCGACCAGTACCGGTAGGCATCGACAACGTTGCGGCGATCGCCGTCCCGAAGAAAATCCTGGTCGTAACGGGGATCAGTGGGCCACTCCCCTTCCCATGGGCCGACACCGTGGCGGCCTTCCTGCCACTCGGTGGGGCCGCGGTCATGCGGGCCGCGGTCGGACTCGGGGTTATCCAAGGTCGAGGTCTTCGAGGCCAAGGAGGTGGCGGTAGGTGAGGCCGGCGTCGTTAAGCGCTTGGGCGGCACCCGTGGCACGGTCGACGACGGTGGCGACCGCAACCACCTCGGCACCCTCCTCGCGGCACGCCTCGACGGCGGTGAGCGGCGAGTTGCCCGTAGTCGTGGTGTCTTCAACGACCAGCACGCGCTTGCCCTCGATGGATGGGCCCTCGATACGGCGCTGCATGCCGTGCTTTTTGGTTTCCTTGCGGACGACGAACGCGTCGATACGGCGACCGGCCGCGTGCATGATCGCGGTGGCGACCGGGTCCGCGCCGAGGGTGAGCCCGCCGACGGCGTCGAAGTCGAGGTCGGAGGTCATCTCGCGGATGAGCTTGCCGATCAGCGCGCTCGCCTCATGGTGCAGAGTCGCCCGGCGCAGGTCAACGTAGTAATCTGCCTCGGCGCCGGAGCTCAGCGTCACCTTGCCGTGCACGACCGCGAGCTCCTTCACCAGCTCTGCAAGACGGGCCTTGTCGCGCGGGTTAATCCCCGGGTGGGTGCCCTCGGGGTACTGCTTGCCAGTCGGGTTCGCGGGATTGAAGTCACGCGCGGGGGTCGCATAGTCAGGCTGCTGTGGAGTATTCATGCTCCCCAGGGTAGCTGTTCAGCGTTCAGACTCGCTGCCCCCGTCGCGGAAGATGGAAGGGGGTAGGGGTTTGCGGGTGACGCGGGTGCCGTCGTTAAGCATGCGCCTGCGCTCGCCCGTCGCGATGGCGTTGACCTCGTCCGATCCGACTTCGCGGTCCTCGATTGGGCCGCGCGCGCCGCCGGTGAGACGCGTGGGCATTTCGACGGGATCTTCCGGGCGCACCACTTGCGGCCGCGACGGCTCCTCGGGTTCCTGGGGTTGCGCCGCGCTGGGCATCTGCGGCTCCCCCATCTCGCGCGACGGGCTGGCCACCTCCAGCGTCGGCCAGGTTTGCGGGGGGAGGGTGCGCGCTGCGTCGGCAAGCAGCGCCAGCGGGGCGAAAACGTCGTCCCACTCAGGCTCGTCCAGCTGCGCAATCACCCACTCCGTCTCGAACCACACCGCCGTGACCTGCGCCGGAAGCATCTCGACGGCCGTCTGCACACGGATATCAATCATCCGCTCAACCGGCCCCGCATCCGACGCCAGCACCGTGAACCCTTCGAGCTCAGAGACCTTCACCAGGTCCTCCGCCGGCCCCTCAACGCCGCGCCGCATATCGACGACAACATCACTCGGCATCCCCGTCCCCATCGCCACCACCGGCGTCCCGGCAATATCAGCAATGCGCGTTTCATGCCCGAAGCGCGTCCCGGTCAGCACGTCCTTGAGCACAACGCCTGACGACGCTGCCCCCCGCGTCCACTCATCCGCCAAAAACTCATCTTCCTTGGCGTAGGTGAACCCGTTCTCCTCACCCCACTCGCGCCAAGCTTTGCGGTTCTTCGGGGTCCTGGGTTTTGGCTTTTCAGCGGTGGGTTCGTCCTGAGCGGCGGGATCGGTTTCGGCGGGTTCGGCGGACACGTCGGAGTTTCCGCGTTTGGCAGACTTTGCGGCCTTTCCGAGCTTCGGCAGCTTCCAACGTGTGGACGCCTTTCTCGCCGTTGGCTCGGCCTCACGTTCGGGGGTCGGCTCCGGTTCGCGTTCCTCCTCGAGCGCGGGGTCAGGCTCGGGCTGCGACTGCGTTTCCTCAGCAGACTCCACAGGAGCCGACTCCTCAGTCGGCGCCGGCTGCGCGGCGGGTTCTGCCGGGGCAGGCTCCGCCGCCGCGGCCTCGGACACAGTTGGTTCAGCCGGCGGCTCCGGAACCGCGCCAGGCTCAGCGGCAACAGGCTCGGCGGCCTCGGTCGCAGGTTCTGGCGAACCCGGTGCGGCCCCCTCCACAGGTCGCACCGGTTTCGCGGCACGAGCAGCCTTCTTCGCTCGCGCATCCGCGCGCCACAAAACGCCCGCCCCGGCAAGGGCGAGTACGGACAGAGCGAATAGTGCGAGACCCATCGATAAGCACTCTAGTAGTAGGGGCCGACAGTCACCGCGGAGGCTCCGATCAAATCAGGACCAGAAAACCCGCCCGAGCTACACCTCGCGCTCAACCGGGTTGCTCGCATCCGCCGACCATTGCGACCACCCACCGATGTAGTGGGTAAGAACCGGCAGGCCAACGTGCGCCATCGCAGCGAGCAACTTCGCGGAGTGGTTGCCTGACCCGGAGTACGCAATGGCCGAGGCGGGATCCGTGTCGTGGGTGATCCCCAACTTCGCGAACTGTTCGAGGATGTGGGAGTTGTCCAGGATCTTGCCGGAATCGTCGAAAAGCGACTCGACAGGCAGGTTGCGCGCGCCCGGAATGTGCCCGGACTTCAGGTCGAGTCGCTCGCGTTGGCCGCGGAAGCGGGAGGGCTCGCGGGCGTCGATAAGCGTGCTCTTGTAGCGGCGCACATCCTCAATGTCCGCCGTCGGCAGCGACCCGGGCTTGACCTCCTGCTCCGTGTGCACAGCGACGGGGCCGGGGCCGGCGACCGTTTCGTAGCCGCGCGCGTGCCACGCGGCGAATCCACCGTCGAGGATGCGGACGTCCTCCACGCCGGCCCACCGCAGCGTCCACCACGTGCGAGCCGCGAAAATCCCCTGGCCAGTGTCGTAAATGACTACCGGGCGGCCAGGCTCGATCCCCCAACCGCGGAACGATTCGATGAGACGATCTAGCGTCGGCAGCGGGTTGCGGCCCACCTGCGAGCCCGGCATGCCGACGAGCTGCAAAGAAGGCTCGCAAAACAGGGCGGTTGGAATGTGTTCAGACTGAAATTTCGACCACGCATGGCCCTCACGGGCATCCCACAACGCGGCAAGAATAGTGAGCTTTTCGCCAGTTCGGATCTGTTCACGCAGGTCTTCGGAGGACACATAGACGCTCATGGCCCCCACAGTACCTACGCCAACGAGATGATGCCCTGCGCCTCCAGGCCGTCAAGCCACTCGCGGATGCCTTCCCTCGGCGCGTCCACGCTTATCGACGCCCCCAACATCCCCCCAGGCCCAACCTCAACCCTGCACCCAAACGCCAGGAGAGTCTCCGCGATATCCGTCGGGCCGGGCTCCTGAATGAGAATCCGAACCGTTTCCGCGCCGCCCTTGACCACCGTCTGGTTCACATGCAGATGGCCGCCCACCCGAACGCACTCGACAATGTCACCCACGGCCAGGCTCGTGTCCAGGAAAGGTACCGACGCCACCACAAAATGCCCGCCGCCCAAGTCGTGAGCGGCGAGCTCCTCATTCTCCACGCCGGGGAGCGCGACGCGGGTGGTGATCGTCGTGGTCGGCTGCATGCATGCAGTCTAGAGCAGTTTGCTTATCGACGGCCCCTTGTACGCGCTCCCGTCCCGTACCGGCTAGTACTTGATCGCCATGCGACCGCTGATTTTGCCCTTGCGCATGTTCTCAAACACGTCGTTGACGTCGTCGAGCTCGCACGCAGTCACATGCGGCTTGACCAGGCCGCGGGCGTAGAAGTCCAGGGCCTCCGCCATGTCCTGGCGCGTACCAACAAGCGAGCCGCAGATGGTGATGCCGCGCAGCACGATGTCGAAGATCGGTGCCGGGAAGTCCCCCGGAGGCAGGCCGTTGAAAACGATCGTGCCGTCGCTGCGGCTCATCGCGATGGCCTGGCCGAACGCGTCCGGGTGGACTGCCGTGACCAGCACGCCGTGGGAGCCGCCGTCAGTGAACTCTTGGACCGCCTCGCCCGGGTCGCGGTCTTTTGCGTTGACGGCGAACTCGGCACCGAGCTCGCGGGCTAGCTCGAGCTTGTCGTCCGCGACGTCGACGGCGATGACGCGCATGCCCATTGCTACGCCGTACTGCACCGCGAGGTGGCCCAGGCCGCCGATGCCGGAAATCGTCATAAACTGGCCCGGCTTGGTCTGGGCTTCCTTGAGGCCCTTGTACACCGTGACACCTGCGCAGAGGATCGGCGCGACCTCAACCGGGTCGACGCCATCCGGGATGCGGGGAGCGTAACGCGTGTCCACCAGCATGTACTCGCCGAAGGACCCGTCGACGGTGTAGCCGCCGTATTGGGCGTTGTGGCAATAAGTTTCGCGGCCGGTGCGGCAGAACTCGCACTCGCCGCACGCGGACCAGAGCCAGGCGTTGCCGACCATGTCGCCGACGGCCACCGTGTGCTCACCCGGGCCGAGCTCGACGATTTCGCCCACGCCCTCGTGGCCGGGTACGAACGGTGGCTCCGGCCTGACGGGCCAGTCGCCTTCGACGGCGTGCAGGTCGGTGTGGCAGATGCCGGAGGCGTGCAGCTTCACCAGTGCCTGGAAGGGACCCGGCGTGGGCAGATCCAAGTCACGGACATTGACATCGGGGCCGAATTGCTCAGCAACGGCGGCTCGCATGGTGGTTGGGGTGGACATCGCAACGGTTCCTTTCCAGTCGGAGGGTGAATATGTTGCGAGTCACATTAGGAGTTTCCAAGAGGAAAGTAAATAGAAAACGACCCGTGTTACCGGATCGTTTTCTCCCAATCACTTCGCGTTGACGTCAAGCGTCTCCCCTTCCGGATCGGCGTCCACCCGCACCGCGTCACCGTCGCGGATCTCACCGGCGAGGACTTCCTTGGCCAGTTTGTCGCCGATCTCCTTCTGGATCAGGCGACGCAATGGGCGGGCGCCGTAGGCGGGGTCGTAGCCACGGTCGGCAAGCCAGCGCTTCGCGGGATCAGAAACCTCGAGAACCAAGCGGCGTTCCGCGAGCCGCGCAGCCAACCCGCGCAGCTGGATGTCCACGATCCCGACGAGCTGGTCTTGGGTCAGCGCGTCGAACACGACGACGACATCCACAACTTCGTCGCCGACATCAACCACATCGACAGCACCATGTTCGAGGGGTGGTGAGCATGCTCGTCGCATCAGAGCTTTACGACGCCGCCGACGCCCCCCGCACCGTCAGCTCCCGCACCCGCACCCGTGGCGACGACATCACCGACCACAGCTCCGACCTGACTTCCCAAGGCTTCAACGGGACCGCCGCCGACGCGGGGAAGGCACTGCTCCGGGGGTTTGGACACAGCCTTTTCGGCCCGTCTGTGAAGTTGGATGAGGTTGCGGAGATTCTCTGGCAGGCCGCGATGTCTCAAGAAAATATAGAGCGGATGATAGAAACGGCACTCAAGACACCGCTACTTCTGGGGACCGAGTTGTACCTCACCAAGCTTCTAGCCGAGCTCCGGCTGTACTCCCTCATCCTGGATTTCGGATGCTCTGAGTCGATCAATGCAACATGCATGGCCGACTACGAGCCGGATATCGAGAGGTTAGCGCATAACCTGGATAAAACCCCGCAACAAATCCACGATGAGCTCTACGCGAAAGCACCTGACCACGTGAAGCAAATCGTCGACGAGACGGGTGCCATGCTCCTCGAAGGAGGCCCGGGAGGATACACAGTGATGGTCGGTCCGAGTGGTCAGGGCGTGCCGACCAACCCCGCGTCCATCTCAATCCTCTCTCCCGGCGTTGGCTCAGGTGACCCGAACAAGCTGGCAGGACTCGTATCCCAAGCGCAAGACGTGGCCGACCACAACACATTGAGAAACGGCGAAGGCCAAGCAGCGGTGATGTGGCTGGGATACTCCCGGTCAAGCCCGCGCTCCGGGACTAGAACAGCCCGGTGGGCTTCTCGGAGTAGGACACGAGCAGATTCTTCGTCTGCTGGTAGTGGTCGAGCATCATCAGGTGGTTCTCACGGCCAATGCCGGACTGCTTGTAGCCACCGAACGCCGCGTGCGCCGGGTAGGTGTGGTACTGGTTCACCCACACACGGCCTGCCTGAATAGCGCGGCCAGCGCGGTAAGCGGTGTTTCCGTCGCGCGACCAGACACCGGCACCGAGACCGTAGATGGTGTCATTTGCGACGCTGATGGCCTGGTCGAAGTCCTTGAAGGTCGCCACCGACAGCACCGGGCCGAAGATTTCCTCCTGGAAGATCTTCATCGAGTTGTCACCCTTGAACACCGTTGGCTCAATGTAGAAGCCGCCGCTTAGACCGCCCATGCTGGTCACATCGGTGTTCACCTTGCCGCCGATCAAGGTTTCCGCGCCCTCCTGCGGCGCCATCTCGAGGTAGCCGGTGATCTTGTCCATTTGCTCCTGGGACGCCTGCGCACCCATTTGGGTCTCGGTGTCCAGTGGGTTACCGGTCTTGATCTGGCGCACGCGCTCGATTCCGAGCTCCAAAAACTCCTCGGCGATGGACTCTTGCACCAACGCACGCGACGGACAGGTACACACTTCACCCTGGTTGAGGGCGAACATTGCAAAGCCCTCGATGGCCTTAGCGCGGAATTCGTCATCATGGGCGAGCACGTCCTCGAAGAAGATCGACGGGGACTTGCCGCCAAGCTCGAGCGTCACCGGGATGATCCTCTCCGCGACCGACTTGTTGATCAGCTTGCCGACGTCCGTCGAACCAGTGAACGCGATCTTTGCGATCCGGTCAGAACCGGTCAGCGCGACGCCGGCCTCATCGCCGAAGCCGTTAACAATGTTGACCACGCCGTCTGGAATGAGATCACCGATGATGTTCATCAGGTAAAGAATCGATGCTGGGGTCTGTTCCGCCGGCTTCATCACCACGGCATTGCCCGCCGCCAGCGCTGGGGCGAGCTTCCACACGGCCATGAGGATCGGAAAGTTCCACGGAATGATCTGACCGACAACGCCCAGCGGCTCGTGGAAGTGGTAGGCCACAGAGTCGTCGTCAAGCTGCGAAAGGCGACCCTCCTGCGCGCGGATGGCACCCGCAAAGTAGCGGAAGTGATCGATGGCCAGCGGAATGTCAGCGGCAAGAGTCTCGCGCACAGCCTTGCCATTTTCCCACGTCTCGGCGACCGCGATTTCCTCGAGGTGCTCCTCCATGCGGTCCGCGATGCGGTTGAGGATCAATGCGCGCTCCGCCGCAGAAGTTTTGCCCCATTCCGGCGCAGCCTTGTGCGCCGCATCAAGCGCTCGGTCAATGTCTGCCTGCGTGCCTCGTGCGACTTGGCAGAACACCTCACCCGTGACCGGAGTGGAGTTGTCGAAGTACTCACCGTCCGCCGGAGCAACCCACTGACCGCCGATGTAGTGGTCATAGCGCTTCTCGAAGTTAACGATCGAGCCCTCAGAACCCGGGTTAGCGTACACAGTCATGGTCTAGTCCTTTCTAAAACGAGCTGAATATTTTGTGCTCCAAAATACACGAAAGAGTTTAACGGTTGAACGCCTCGTCCACCACCGGACGCAGAGCGAAACCAATCAGGCCTGTGATCAGGAACAGCAGGGCAACGCCAGCTGCCAGCAGGCCGCCGACTCCGGCAACGGAGAGGGAGGAGCCTGCGGGGACGGAGCTGGACTCGCTTTCCTTACCGGCGCAGGCGCCCATGGACTTGGTGTAGGTGACGATGGGAGCGGCCACTTCCGGTCCATTTTCAAGAAGCTTCGTCTTGGCAATGTCGACGAATGCGTCAAGACCGCCGCCTCCGATCACTGAACCAGCAACAGCGCCAATCACACCCTTCAGATCCAAGCCGAGCAGCTTTCCGTTTTCCTCTGCCTGAGCCGGCGTCAGTTCGAAGGTGCCCCCTTCCCTCTTATCAGCCTTGATCTGATCCATCTTCGGGGTCTTGGAGGCATTCATGAATGCGATGTAACGGTAATAATCCGACTGCTCAAAGCGGAAAAGACACCAGGCCAACCGCCCGGCCAGCCCAAGACAGCCCGGCAAGCGAACCGGCCCCATGTGGATAACCCGCCAAATTCCACAGCCAAACGGGCCCGTAGGTGCGCCGCCCGGTGCGATAAGTCAGGCTGGGTGCATGAATTCGGGGGATGAACTGATCAATCTGCGGCGTCACAAAGCGGGCAGCCCGGTGTGGGCAGCCATCGAAACCGGCCACATGGTCAAACTGGCGCCGACCCAGGCCGTCCGCAGCGACTACTTCCGTTCGCTGGTGCCGCATGAGAGGGCCCGACTCGTCGCCATCGCCACTGGCCGGGGCGTGCCGAAATCCATCGCAATCGGACGCACCGCCGCGCGCATCCACGGCATGTGGGTGGTTACGCGATCGAAAGAAACCGCCGAACTGACCCGCGGCGCTCACCCCTGCACGACCATGCCAGAGGGTCAACGTTGTCGGCGCATGAAGCTGCGCCCTGAAGAGATCACGCTTATCGACGGCGCCCGCACCCTCACCCCATTCCGCACCGCCGCCGACATTGCCGCTACGTATGGGCTGGTGGAAGGCCTGGTGGCTATGTCTTGGTTGAAGTACAGCGGGTGGGGAATTGGGAGGTTGCGTCGAGAAGCGGAAAGGCTTGGGCCGGTTAAAGGGATCGCGACAATTCGACAGTGCATCGAGTTGAGCAGTCCGCGCGCGCTGTCTCCGTTTGAGCCGTATGCGCAGGGGCTGTTCGTCGAAGCCGGAATTGAAGGCATCCGGATGCACCCGCGGCTGCCTCTTCCCGGTGGGCGGTACATCGAGCCCGACCTGATGATCGGTGACCGCGTGGCCGTGGAAATCGACGGGGATGCGAAGTACGACGGCGTCACCTACGGATCCCTCGACGACATCAGCCGCGGCGAACTGAAACGGCAGAAACTGCTGATCAACACGGGCCTGGAAGTTGTGCGGTTTTCGCCGCGGGAGCTGTTAACGAACCCCGAGTACTGCATCGAGACCTTGCGCGGCGCGATCGAGCGGGCCAGCCGCCGCCCAAGCCAACCCGGCAAATAGCTAGAACCAGACAGCTAGATTGCCCGGTTCTCGGCCCGAAACGGAGCTTTCTAGTCGTCTGGTTCTAGTCAATCGGAATGGTGGGGGGCGCGGTGGGGTCGAGGTGGGGACTGTCGGGCCTGCCGCAGCGCTAGTTGGCGTCTGCGGCGTCGGCGCCGGCGTGCGCGGCTCCGTCGCCAGCACCCTCACCAGCGTCAGCGGCCTCGCCGGCACCGCCAGCACCAGCACCGCGGGTGACGGTCAGCGTGTCCGCGTCCGGGCCGACCTCAACGAGCACGGCGTCACCGTCGCGGATCTCTCCGGCCAGTACCTCGCGGGCCAGCTTGTCGCCGATCTCCTTCTGGATCAGGCGGCGCAATGGGCGGGCGCCGTAGGCGGGGTCGTAGCCGCGGTCGGCGAGCCAGCGCTTGGCGGCGTCGGAGACGTCGAGTGCAAGCCTGCGTTCCGCGAGCCGCGACGCGAGCGAACGCAGCTGGATGTCCACAATGCCGACCAGCTGGTCCTGCGTCAGCGGATCGAACACGACCACGTCGTCGAGGCGGTTGATGAACTCCGGCTTGAACGCCCGCTTCACAGCCTCCATGATCTCGTCCCGCGAACCACCGGCACCCAGGTTGGAGGTGAGGATGATGACGGTGTTGCGGAAGTCGACGGTGCGGCCTTGGCCGTCGGTAAGCCTGCCTTCGTCAAGGACCTGCAGGAGGACGTCGAAGACGTCCGGGTGGGCTTTCTCGACTTCGTCGAAAAGCACGAGCGAGTACGGGCGACGGCGCACGGCTTCGGTGAGCTGGCCGCCGGCGTCGAAGCCGACGTATCCCGGAGGCGCACCGACGAGGCGCGCGACGGAGTGCTTCTCGCCGTATTCGGACATGTCGATGCGGATCATGGCGGATTCGTCGTCGAAGAGGAACTCCGCGAGCGACTTGGCCAGCTCCGTCTTACCCACACCCGTCGGGCCGAGGAAGAGGAAGGAACCGATTGGGCGGTTCGGGTCGGCGATCCCGGCGCGCGAACGGCGCACAGCATCCGACACCGCGTTGACCGCCTCGTGCTGCCCGACGACGCGCCCGCCGAGCACGCTTTCCATGTGCAGCAGCTTCTCGGTCTCGCCTTCCATCATCTTGCCGGCGGGAATGCCCGTCCAGCTGGACACAACGTCCGCGATGACATCCGGCGTGACTTCTTCCGTCAGCATGGTCTTCGCGCTTGCCGACGCCTCCGCCGCCTCCACCTGCGCCTCCAACTCCGGGATGCGACCGTATCGCAGCTCCGACACCTTGGCGAAGTCACCGTCACGTTCAGCGATCTCGGACTGGTTGCGCAGATCTTCCAGCTCTTCCTTGGCGTGCTGGACCTTGTCGATTTCGGACTTCTCGTTCTCCCAGCGGGCCTTCATCTCGCCGAGTTTCTCGCGCTGGTCGGCGAGTTCCTGACGCAGGGCGTCGAGACGCTCGCGCGAAGCTGCGTCGGACTCCTTTTCCAGTGCGATCTCTTCGATCTCGAGACGGCGGACGACGCGCTCAAGCTCATCAATCTCCTGCGGGGAGGAGTCGATCTCCATGCGCAGGCGCGAGCCAGCCTCGTCGACCAGGTCGATGGCCTTGTCCGGCAGGAAGCGGTTGGTGATGTAGCGGTCGGACAGGCTTGCCGCCGCGACCAGCGCCGAGTCCTGGATGCGGACACCGTGGTGCACCTCGTAACGGTCCTTCAGGCCGCGGAGGATACCGATGGTGTCTTCCACACTCGGCTCGCCGACATACACCTGCTGGAAACGGCGCTCCAGGGCGGCGTCCTTTTCGATGTACTTGCGGTACTCGTCAAGGGTGGTCGCACCGACCAAGCGCAGCTCGCCGCGGGCCAGCATCGGCTTGATCATGTTGCCGGCATCCATCGAGCCCTCGCCGGTGGCGCCGGCACCGACAATAGTGTGCAGCTCGTCGATGAAGGTGATGATCTCACCGTCGGAGGACTTGATCTCATCCAGCACGGCCTTGAGGCGTTCCTCGAACTCGCCGCGGAACTTCGCGCCCGCGACCATCGAACCCAAGTCCAAGCTGATCAGCGTCTTGCCCTTCAGAGATTCCGGCACGTCGCCCGCGACGATGCGGCGGGCCAGGCCCTCCACGATCGCGGTCTTACCCACGCCCGGCTCACCAATCAGCACCGGATTGTTCTTCGTCCGGCGGCTTAGCACCTGGACGACGCGGCGGATCTCGCTGTCACGCCCAATGACCGGGTCGATCTTGCCCTCCCGGGCGCGTGCCGTCAGGTCGGTCGAGTACTTCTCCAGCGCCTGGAACTGGCCTTCCGGGTCCTGCGTGGTCACCTTCTGGTGCCCGCGTACCGACGGAAACGCCCCCTTAATGGTCTCGTACGTCGCACCCCGCTTCTTCAGCAGGTCAGCGGCATCGTCCGAACCGCGGGCGATGCCGGCGAGGAGGACTTCTGTGGAGACGTATTCGTCGCCAAGCTCGCTGGCGAGTTCCTGCGCCGTGTTCAGCGCGTTAAGGCCGTCGCGGTTGAAGTTCGGGTTGGCCATGTTCTGGCCTTCCGCCTTCGGGTAGCCATCGACAATGTCGGCGGCTTCCTTCACAACGGTTTGCGGGTCAACGCCGGTCGCCTTCAGCACCGGCGCGGCGATGCCCTCCTCCTGGGAGAGGATGGCCTGCAGCAAGTGCGCTGGACGGATATCCGGGTTGCCGTTGGCCGAGGCCGTCTGCAGCGCCTGCTGGAGAGCTTCCTGTGTCTTTGTAGTGGGGTTGAATGAGCTCACGAGGGGCTCCTTTCTGAATGCTTTTGTTCTAAATGCCTAACTCCACGCTAGGTGGTCGCTCACTTCAACGCCCGCAAGGTTGAGTCTGTTCCACTCAAGGCTAAAAAGCTTGACGACGCCCCGCCCCCTCTGGCCCTTTCCGTCTACATGCGGACATGTGCGCTCCTGCCGTTGCGGTCACCGATGTCCTAGTTGCGACCGTTCATCGGGTTCTAGCAGCAGTTTCGTACGAGCGAGAACTAGGGCTTTTATGCCCTGGTTCTAGCGGCACCAAAATCGCTGCTCAAGACATAAAAACGCCAACGATGCGGTCAGTCATGCCCACAACCGCTGGCGAGCACATATCCACCAAACTAACCTAACGGCAGATTCATCGCGGCAACCACGGCCGTGGGGCTGTGTGGATCGTGGGGGACAAGCAGAGATCGTGGGAGACAAAAGAGGGGGAAACAGGCCATGACAAACAAGGCCGAAGCGAAGGACGTTGGATCGATCTTTGAAGGTCGCCCCAAGTGCCCACCGTTTCTACGAGGCGCGATGTTGCTCGCGCTTTTGCAAACCAGGCAAACATTCACAGGTAGCGAGCTTGCGGAGCGGATCGGTGTCAACGATCGCACGCTGCGCAGGTACATCGGAGAACTCGGCGCGTTGGGATTCGAGGTCGAGGGCCGCCCCGGATTCTACGGCGGGTACCAGCTCAAGAGCGTCGATGCTATCCCTCCCCTCATCTTCAGCGAGGATGAAATGGAAACGATCCTGGCAGGTCTTGCATACATCAGGTACCCGGAGGACGAATATGCCGAACGGGCAAATGACCTCGAAGAGCGCATCAGGAAGCTTCTCCCCGAAGCGTTCCTCGAGTCGCTGCGGATGCCCCTCCTCAAGAAGTACGGGGAGGGTTATCAGATGAGGGTGGAGGCGAAAGCGTCGAAAAGCGGGGGTTAGATCGCGTTCTTGATCCTCGTACTGCCTGAACCGTCAGTCCCCACTCCTGTTTGGCCGTCGGCGTATTTCTTCGCGGGGGCCCATTTGAGAACAAAACTCATGACCAGAATGCCCGCCGCGATCGCGGTGGAAATCCACCCGAATCCGCCGGTGAAGGAGGCGATGACGGCAATCGGCGCGAGAATGGTCATGCCGATCTCGAAGGGGGCGAAGCCGACGTAGGCCACGCCGTATTCGTTCAGGGTGCCGGATTTGAGCTTCGGGTCGGCCATCTTGAGCAGCGCGATACCGGTGGCCACAGCGGCGGTTGCCCAGCCCCAGCCGAAGAGCCCGCGCTCGATCCAGTGTTCACCGAAGTAGAGCGGCGCCATGACCAGCAGGTAGAACAGGCAGAACACCACGCCGAGAACGAACAGCAGCACGAGCGCCTGCCAGTAGTCCGCCAGCGCGGCGGGAACGATGGAGGCGATACCGAACGCGATCATGTAGTCGGTCGCAGCACCGGAGATGGCACTAACGGTGTCTTTGTCCAGGTAGTTCGGGCGGCGCACCAGGCGCAGGCCAAGGCGGCCCAGCAAGCCGATGACGAACGACAGGGCGTACAAGGGAATGGAGACGTTGGGCCATTGGGCCTTGATTGCGTCGTTAAGCACATAGGCAATGAGCACGGTGAAAACGATGAAGCCGGCGTGCAACGCGAGCGGCTCGATCGACGACGGGTTGGTCGTGGCTTTACCGATGGATGGGCGCTCATCTTCGTTCTCGATGTAGCCGGATCGGAGGTCTTCCGGCAGTTCGCCCTGCAGCTCGGTCGTCTTGCTGGCGCGAATGCCCCAGTTGGCCACGATGACACCGCCGACGATGGCGACAAGCGTGCCCACGGTCGCGGCAGTGAAACCGAGCGAGGATGCGCCTTCCACACCGATGTCCTCCAGCGAGGACCCCACGGCCGCGGCGGTACCGAAGCCACCGACGAAACCGACCGGCAGCATCATGCCGAACCAGTCTTCGGTGCCGAACACGGGCTTGAACAGGTAGAGGCCGAGCAGCACGAACAGGCCCCACTGGAACACGAACATCGTGGTGGAAAACGCCCACATGTTGCGCGCACCCTTAGCCACGGAGCCGCCGAGATCCATCGAGTACGCCATCGACGCGAACACGACGGCGATGAGGATAGTGGTGTAGGTGCCGACGTTCTCTGAGAAGTTGATCCACCCGAGCACCTCGGACCCGAGCACCAGGCCGAGCAGACCGGCTGTGATCGGGGCCGGCAGCAGCAGCTGCTGGAGCATGCGGATTCGCTGGCGCAGAACGTTGCCGACGATAAGGAGGAGGGATATCCATCCGACGTCAAGCAGCATGTCGTAGGGAGTGAATTCCATGTGCCGGACCCTTCACGAATTGTGCTATGCCGGTTAGCTTAGCGTGCAGCCCGGACATACTAGTGTTTGTTGCATGGCCGAGCTTGATCACATGGCACGGGAAGAGCTGGACGCGCAGCTCACGCAGGTGCCTGAAGCACGCACGCTTATCGACGTTTTATTCACCCCCTCCCCCACACCCTCCGTCGAAGACACTGCCTTGGACCGGCGGCGCCTGGGCGTCACCCCGGAGGATTACGAGGCATTGGCCGACGAGATGGAGCAAGCTCTCTCCCGCGCGCTGGCGCTGGCAGGGCAGCTTCCGGGACGGATGACGGAGGCCGACGAGCGTGAGCTGCTCGACCGCGCCCGCGGCAGGTTGATCGGTATGGCGGCGGTTGCCCGCCGGGCGGACGTGGACGGCATTCCGCCGGCGACGGCCGCGGAGGTCACGGGCGTGTTGCCCCTATTCATCCCGCCGGAGATCAACGGCTCGGGCATGCCGGGCTGCGCTGTCTATCTTGAGGCTCCTGCCCCAGTCGATTACCTCTCCGGCCAGTCGCTGCCGGTCCTGCGGCCGAACGCCGGCCCAGCGGTGAGCGGGGCAGCTGATGCTCTTCAGCAGCAGTGGGAGGAACTCGTCCCTGCCGTTCCTCCGAACGATTACGGTCAGCTCGTCTTCTTCCTGCTTCCGAATCTCCGGGACGGCGGCCAAGCTGGCCCGATTCGCGTGCCGGGCATCGGCGAGTACTGGACTTTCGGCGAGCCGCGCGGCGATGCCATTGACCTCACCCTGCCCGCCGGCGCGCTGGGCGTGACCTTCACCGTCGACGGCACGGGCGAGAGGCTACCGGGGGCGCGTGCGGCGGTGTTTGAGCTGGTGGGGAGGATGGCTGAGGACGTCGAAAAGCAGCAGATGAGTGTCAATCTGCTTGTCGACGCCATCGGTGCCAACGAGCCCGGCATCCGCTCCCTCGCAGAAAAGACGGACTGGCTCAGCCTGACACTGTTTTAAAGGAGCGGCAGCGCTTCCTGCTGCTTGGCGGCCTCGTCGGGGTCGATGTCGACGACGATGACCTCGGGCTCGTATCCGCCCTCGGCAAGGATGCGGCCGTCGGGCGCGACCGCCATCGAGTGCCCCACGCCGGTCGGCCCGGAATTTTTTCCTGCTTCGGCGGAACCACCCGGCCGGGCCTGGTCTGGGGCCATGATGAATACCCCTGCATCCAGTGCACGGGCCCGGGAAAGAATGTTCCACTGCTCGACCTTATTTTCGCCGTCGGCCCAGCTGGTGGGAACCACGATGACCTTGGCGCCTTCGCGGGCGAGCTGCTTGAACTGCTCGGGGTAGCGGATGTCGAAGCAAATGGCCACGCCCACCGTCACGCCCTCATGGGTGAAGGTGTGCAGGTCGGTGCCGGGGCGGACAGTTTTGGACTCTTGGTATTGCGCGGTGTCGAAGGTGTGGATCTTGTCGTACCCCTCATGCAGCCCGTTTCCGGTGATCAGCGCGGTGTTGTAGACGCGGTTGATCTCGCCCTGGCTGTCGGCGGGGCGGAACATGCCGGCGACGATGGTGACGCCGAGCTCGCGAGCAAGCTCGCGCAACCCCGTCGCAAACGGCCCGTCAAGCTCCTCGGCCTGCGTGTCCAGGCGACCGGAGTCGAACGCCTGCGAAGTCGCCTCCGGGCAGACGATGAGTGTCGCACCTTTGTCCGCCGCTTCGCGGATCTTTTCGGACGCCAGCCGGAGGTTGTCCGCCTTGTCGTCGGAAGTGGTGATTTGCACGAGTCCGATACGCATGCGCCCCAGCGTATGTGTAATTCTCGCCGAATTCCACAGGCAAAACGGGGCCTTGTTGCACCTAGTTTGCGGATGGTTTTGGCTAGGGCCATGAGCTACATCGAAACGCCACGTAACCTCCCCGACCTGTCCGAATGGTCCGCACCCACGATGGACGGACTGGCCACTCCCAGCCTCACCGCGACCGCACTCGCCCGCGCGCATGACTCCCTCCAGGCCGCGCTGCGCCGCCGCGACGAGGCCCTCCACGCCCACGACGGCGAACTGCACAGCTTCGTCGCCGACGCCGTCCACGTCGACGACACGGTCTTCGGAGGATAAATGCTGGTCACATCAGAACTCACCGCCGCCGCGTCCAGCTTGCGGTCCGCGCGCACCAGCGCCCTTTCGCGTATCGACGACACCTCCCACCACCTCACCTCCCTCTCCTCCACCGGCTTCGCCGGACCGGCCGCCGATGCCGGGCTGGGCCGTCTGGCTGATCTCGGGCGCGCCTTCGATGGGCCCGCCGACCAGATGAATACTGTGGCCAGGATCTTGGAGGACGCCGCCACAGCGCAGGCCGCCCTCGACCTCGCAAATGAAGTCCTCAGGACAGCGATCGTTCCCCCGCCCGCCATAGCGGCCCACCGCGCCGCCGTCGTCAGCCTGGCCCTGGCCGCCCGGATGCTCGACCAGGCCTGCGCTTCCGCGATCTCCGGGGCCTGTCTCTTAGAGCACGAAGCCGACCTGGACCGGCTGGCTTTCCATCCCGGGGAGTCGCTGAACGATATCAGCGCGCGGAACATGGGCACCGCCCCCGCATCCGTCCGAGACGCGATCGAGGATGCGGACGGCCTTCTCCTCGAGGCCGGCCCCGGCGGGTACACCGTCATGGTCGGGCCGCGGAGCGATGTTGGCGACGGTGGCGCGGGCGACCTCATCGACCCCAGCTCGGTGACCACCATGGTCTCGGGCGTGTCCTCCGGAACCCCGGAGAAACTTCCCCGGGCCATCGAAGAAGCACAGAACGTCGCCGATGCGACCGGCGGCGCCGTCATCGTGTGGCAAGGGTACGCCCCGCCGCCGGATGTCCCCTCGGGCATTGACCCGTCAGCTGCCCGCGCCGGTGCCGACGACCTCGCAATGTTCCAAATGGCTATCGACGAACGCTTCCCTGACGCCCACAAGATCGTCATCGGCCACAGCTACGGATCGGTCGTGGCCACCCGCGCTGCAATGGATCACGGGCTGTTCGCCGATGACCTGGTCCTCGCCGGTTCGCCCGGAGTCCCGGCGCGCAACGCCAACGAACTCACGCTCGTGGGCGATAACCCGCAGGTCACAGTCGTGGACTCCCCCACCGACCCGATCCGGGCGCTCCGGGGGCCGTTCGGTGCCGTGCACGGCTACAACCCCTCGAGCCCCATCTTCGGTGCCGACCAATTGAACGGGGTGCGCGGTTCCCACACCGATTACTTCACGGACGCGGAGATGCTGGAGGGGCTGGGGCGGATGGCGCGTCGATAAGCGAAAAGCGCGTACGGTGGTGGTGCAACAAAATTGAAAGGAATTTCTTATGGCTAAAGATTTCGCCCACCAGATCGTGGAGACGCTAGAAAAGAACGGCGTCAAGCGCATTTACGGCATTGTCGGTGACTCGCTCAACCCCGTCTCGGACGCGGTCGCGGAGAGCAACATCGAGTGGATTCACGTCCGCAACGAGGAAGCTGCCGCATTCGCAGCCGGTGCCGAGTCCTCCGTGACCGGCGAACTCGCGGTGTGCGCAGCCTCCTGCGGACCGGGCAACACCCACCTTATTCAGGGCCTTTATGACTCCCACCGCAATGGCAACAAGGTGCTCGCCATTGCGTCGCACATCCCCAGCCAGGAGATCGGCTCCAAGTTCTTCCAGGAAACCCACCCGGAGAAGATCTTCCAGGAATGCTCCGGGTACTGCGAGATGGCCAACTCCGCCACCCAGGGCGCGCGCATTTTGCACCACGCGATCCAGTCCACGATGGCCGGCAACGGTGTATCCGTATTCGTCATGCCCGGTGACATCGCCAGCCAGGACGCAGTAGACCTGCCGCTGCTCGAATCCACCATCGCCCGCGGCACCGACAAGCGCGTTTTCCCGGACTCCGGCGAAGCTGCGGCGCTGGTCCAAGCAATTAACGACGCTGAAACCGTGACCCTCTTCTGCGGCGTCGGTGTCCAAAACGCCCGCGAAGAAGTCCTCCAGCTCGCCGAGAAGATCAAGGCCCCCATCGGCCACTCCTTCGGCGGCAAGATGCACATCCAGTACGACAACCCGTTCGACGTGGGCATGAACGGCCTGCTCGGCTACGGCGCGTGCTACGACGCATCCCACGAAGCCGACCTGCTCATCCTGGTGGGCACCGACTTCCCCTACAACGACTGGCTGCCCACCGGCAACGTCGCCCAGATCGACATCAAGGCCGAGAACATGGGCCGCCGCACGAAGGTGCAATACCCCGTCGTCGGTGATGTCAAGAGCGTCATCGAGAACATCCTCCCCCACATCGAGGAGAAGACGGACCGCTCGTTCCTAGACAAGATGCTCAAGGAGCACGCGCGCCTGCTCGAGAACGTGGTCGACAACTACGGCAAGAAGGACAAGGCCACCCCGATCCACCCCGAGTACGCCGCCAACCTCATCGACGAGCTTGCCGACGACGACGCCCTCTTCACCGTCGACACCGGCATGTGCAACGTCTGGGCCGCCCGCTACATCACCCCGAACGGCAAGAAGGATGAGCTCGCATCCTTCCGCCACGGCACCATGGCCAATGCTGTGCCGCAGGCCATCGGCGCTCAAGCCGCCGACCGTGACCGCCAGGTGATCACTTTCTCCGGTGACGGCGGTGTCTCGATGCTGCTGTCCGAGCTCATCACCGTCAAGCTGCACGAGCTGCCCGTCAAGATGATGGTGTTCAACAATTCGTCCCTGGGCATGGTCAAGCTCGAGATGATGGTTGCCGGCCTGAAGGAATTCCAGACCGACCACGACGGCGTCAACTATGCCGACATCGCCTCCGCCGTCGGCATCACCTCCTTCCGCGTGGAAAAGCCGCAGGATCTGCAAAAGACCCTGAAGAAGGCCTTCGCCCACGACGGCCCGGTGCTTGTTGACATTGTCACCGACCCAGACGCCCTGTCCCTGCCGCCCAACTTCGACTGGGCCATGATCAAGGGCTTCACCGAGTCCGCAGTCAAGACCGTCCTCGACGGCGGCATCGGCAACATGGTCGAGCTCGCACGCTCTAACCTCCGCAACATCAAGGGTGCGGCAGCGATCGAGTTCTAGCTTGGTGAGCTAGTTCTCGGAGAGGGTCAGCCTTGTGGCTGGCCCTCTTTTTGGGTTCTGAGGCGGCCCCGCGCGAGTGCCTAGGGTGCGCGTGCGGCGTGCGCCAATTGCGGTGCGCGTGTGGGTTTAGTGCGCCCCTTGGGGTTCACGTGCGGAAAAGTTGACAAACTCGATTTCGATTTACAGACCTCTGGCTCGCCCACCTGCACAAACACAATTTTAGTGAACCCGGCACGTAAACTATTGCGCACGCCGGGCAGCGTGGCCCGGGCTAGGTCCGAGCTAGGTCCAAGTTGGGCACGGGCTAGGCCCGATCGAGCGATCGCACGGGGCCTTGTGCAAAAGATGACAAACTCGAATTCGATTTACCCCCCGAAAAGCTCTCTAACTGCACAGACAGCTCTAGACAGGAATCGGGTTTGTTATCTTTTGCACAACCGCGACCCAAGCGGCCCTCAATCGAACCCAAGACGAACCCGAGACAAGACCGCAAAAGGCCCCCGCATCCCACAATTGCGGGCACAGGGGCCAATGGGGACCGCTGGGACTGCTGAGGGGGCAAAGTCCCCCAGCCGCAACCCCAGCGCCAGCCCCAGTCCCGACCGCTATTGCTGCTGCTGGGTGGACGAGGTCCGACTCCGGCGAGTGTTTCGCGACCACGCCACCACCGCCGTGGAGCGGGGCACGTGGACGAGTTCGCCGCCGCGCCGCTTTTCGCGCTTCTCCTGTGCGAGGAGCTGTTTGAGTTCGGTGTTTTCGTCCTCGAGCTCGTCGATACGCTCGCTGAGGCTGATGATGGTCTTGATGCCTGCGAGGTTCACCCCCTCTTCCTGCGACAGGCGCTGGATGGTCCGTAGCCGGTTGATGTCGCGTTCGGAGTAGCGGCGCCCGCCGCCGGAGGTGCGCATCGGGGTGACCAGGCCCATCCTGTCGTAGGTGCGCAGGGTTTGGGCGTGCATTCCGGTCAGTTCGGCGGCGACGGAGATGACGTAGTATTCCTCATCCATTGGCACTGTGCGTCACCTCCTTTCCTAAACGGCTCCGGCCCAGCCCGCGCGGGGGTTGAAGCCGGAGTCCTTTTCGGCCTGGGCGTAGGCGCGCAGGGCGCTGGAGGCGGTGGCGTCGAGGTTCTTCGGCACGGTGACTTCGACGGTGACCATGAGGTCGCCAGCGTTGCCAGATTTCTTGGGCACGCCGCGGCCTTTCACACGCAGCGTGCGGCCGTTGGGTGTGCCGGCCGGCACTTTGACCTTGACGGGGTTGTCCAGGGTGGGCACGGTGACGGTGCCGCCGAGGGCTAGCTCGCAGAAGCTGACGGGCACGGTGACTGCGAGGTCGTCGCCGTTACGGGTGAACACTTTGTCGGGTCGGACGGTGACGTAGACGAAGAGGTCGCCGGCCGGGGTTCCGTTCGGTCCTGCCTCGCCCTGGCCGGCCAGGCGGACCTTTTGGCCGTCGATCACGCCGGCGGGGATCCGCACGGTGATTGACCTAGTCCGGTGGGTCGTGCCGGTGCCGCCGCATGTCGGGCACGGGTCCTCGACGGTCTGGCCGGTGCCGCCGCAACGGGTGCAGGGCCGGGACATCCCGAACGCGCCCTTCTGCTCGCTGACAAACCCGGTGCCGGAGCAGTCCGGGCATGTTGAGGTTTTGCCGGTCTTCGACCCTGAGCCGTGGCAGTCGGTGCACGGCGCTTCACCGGTCAGCTCGACGGGGATGGTGGTGCCTTTGACGGCTTCGCGGAAGTCGAGTTCTATTTGCGTTTCGACGTCGGCCCCCCGCGTCGGCCGAGCACCCCTGCCAGTGCCGCCGCCGCGGTTAAAGAGGCCACCGAAGAGGTCACCAAGACCGCCTTCCGCAGAAAATCCTCCGCCTTGTCCAAACGCTTCTCCGAATCCGTAGTCGGTGGTGGTGAAGTCTTGTTCCGTGCTGCGAAACCCGCCCGGGAAACCCGAGCCTCCTTTCCCTCCGAAGCGCATGAAGCCTCCGGAGTCCATCATCTTCTTGAATTCGTCGTACTCTTTGCGCTTTGCTTCGTCGCCGATGACGTCGTAGGCTTCAGCGACTCGCTTGAACTTGTCCTCGGCCGCCTTGTTGCCGGGGTTGGAGTCCGGGTGGTATTCCCGGGCGAGTTTGCGGTAGGCCTTTTTAATGTCGGCCGCGGAGGCGGACTTGCTCAGCCCCAGGTCGCCGTAATAGTCCTTGTTGGCCCATTCTTGCTGCATAGCCATGTGCACCCCCTCCTTTCGTCTCAGAGGTTTACTTTCTAAGTGTAGTTTCGCTCAATAAATTCGTTACTAAATAAAGAAGCGGCCAGGGGGAAAGCTTTCTGCTTATCTGCGCTTCCCCTCCGGCCGCATCACCCAACTATTCCGTCGGGCCGTCCGTGCCAGGCGAACCAGCCGGACCGGCCTCATCCGCGGAGCCAGCCGAATCAGGGCCAGCCCCATCAGCCGGGTCAGCGATGATGACCATCGCGTTGCGGATCAGCTTGTCGCCGATCTTGTAGCCCTTGCGCAGCACCGTCCCGATGACCTTGGCGTCACCGGTAGACAGATCCTGCACAGCTTCGTGGATCTCCGGGTCGAAGGCATCACCCTCGGTACCGAACCCCTGCACGCTCTGGTTGTCCAGTACGCCGCGGAGGTTGTCGCTGAACGCCTTCAGGGGTCCTTCGGCCAGGTCGCCGTGCTGTTTTGCGAGCTCGAGATCGTCGATAAGCGGAAGCAGCTGCGCGACGACCTTGGCTTTGGCGGTGTCAGCGATTTGTGCGCGCTCGCGGTCGGTGCGGCGGCGGTAGTTGGCGTACTCGGCGCTCACGCGCTGGAGGTCCTCCGTGCGCTCGGCGAGCTGGAGCTCCAAGTCGCTGACGGTGCCGTCGCCGTCGACGTCGCGGTTGACCTCACGGTCAATGCCTTCACCTTCGGCGAATGCCTCGTCGATTTCCTTGTCTACCGCCGGGTCGGCGAGGGGGTCCTCGGAATCCAGGGCCTCAGCCTCAGCCGCTTCTTCAGCCAAGGTTTCGGTCTGGTCCGGGGAGATGTACTCCTCGTCGGTCGCTTCGGGCGCACCCGGGTTGTCGGGCATCTGCTCGTGCGGGTTCGTCATGGTTGCTCCTTAGTTGTTCCGGGAGTCGTCAGCGTTGTCGGTGTTGTCAGCGTCGTCCTCTTCGACAACCTCAGCGTCGACAACGTTGTCGTCAGCCTCCGGCGCAGCGCCTGCCTGGGTAGCACCGGCGTTAGCGTCAGCCTCGTAGATGGCCTTGCCCATCTCCTGGGACTCGGTGGACAGCTTCTCCACGGCTGTCTTGATGGCGTCGATGTCCTCGCCCTTGAGCGCTTCGTCGACCTCATCGGCAGCTGCGGTGACCTTGGTGCGGATGTCCTCGGAGATCTTGTCGGAGTTCTCGTCCAGGAACTTGCGGGTCTGGTAGGCCATGGACTCCGCGTTGTTGCGGGTCTCCTGCTCCTCGCGGCGAGCCTTGTCCTCGTCAGCGTGAGCCTCCGCGTCCTTGATCATCCGGTCGATCTCGTCCTGGGACAGGCCGGAGCCTTCCTGGATCTTGATCGTGTTCTCCTTGCCGGTGCCCTTGTCCTTGGCGGACACGGAGACGATGCCGTTGGCGTCGATGTCGAAGGTGACCTCGATCTGCGGAACACCGCGCGGTGCCGGAGCGATGCCGCCGAGCTCGAAGGAGCCGAGCAGCTTGTTGGCCGACGCCATCTCGCGCTCACCCTGGAAGACCTGGATCTGCACCGACGGCTGGTTGTCTTCAGCGGTGGTGAAGGTCTCGGACTTCTTGTGAGGGATGGTGGTGTTGCGCTCGATCAGCTTGGTCATCACGCCGCCCTTGGTCTCAATGCCGAGGGAGAGCGGGGTGACGTCGAGAAGCAGCACGTCCTTGACGTCGCCGCGCAGGACACCAGCCTGCAGGGCAGCGCCGAGGGCCACGACCTCGTCCGGGTTGACGGACTTGTTCGGCACGTTGCCGGTGAGCTCCTCAACCAGGGCGGACACAGCCGGCATACGGGTGGAACCACCGACGAGGACGACCTGGTCGATGTCGCCGACGGACATGGAAGCGTCCTTGATCACCTGGTTGAACGGCTCCTTGGTGCGGTCAAGCAGGTCAGAGGTGATTTTTTGGAACTCGGTGCGGGTGAGATTCTCATCCAGGAACAGCGGGTTCTTGTCAGCGTCAACCGTGATGTACGGCAGGTTGATGGATGCCTGTTGAGCGGACGACAGCTCAATCTTCGCCTTCTCAGCAGCCTCGCGCAGACGCTGCAGAGCCATCTTGTCCTTGGTCAGGTCGATGCTGTGCTGAGCCTTGAACTTCTCCACGAGCCAATCGACGATGCGCTGATCCCAGTCATCACCACCGAGCTCGTTGTCGCCGGCGGTAGCCAGCACCTCGACGACACCGTCGCCGATCTCCAGCAGGGAGACGTCGAAGGTACCGCCACCCAGGTCGAACACGAGGATGGACTGCTCGGTGTCAGCCTTCTCCAGGCCGTAAGCGAGAGCAGCCGCGGTCGGCTCGTTGACGATGCGCAGCACGTTCAGGCCTGCGATCTGGCCGGCCTCCTTGGTGGCCTGGCGCTGTGCGTCCTCGAAGTAGGCCGGAACGGTAATGACGGCATCAGTGACCTCGTCACCCAGGTATGCCTCCGCATCACGCTTGAGCTTCATCAGCGTGCGGGCGGAGATTTCCTGCGGGGTGTACTTCTTATCGTCGATGTCAACGTTCCAGTCGTTGTCGCCCATGTGGCGCTTCACCGAGCGGATGGTGCGGTCAACGTTGGTCACGGCCTGGTTCTTTGCGGACTGGCCGACGAGAATCTCGCCGTTCTTCGCAAAAGCGACGACCGACGGAGTGGTGCGCGACCCCTCAGCGTTCGCGATAACGACGGGCTCGCCGCCCTCAAGAACGGAAACGACCGAGTTCGTCGTACCGAGGTCAATACCTACTGCGCGTCCCATTGTGTGATGTCCTCCTGTGTCAAGGTGCGTTTATCAGTGTTTTTCTGTGAGTTGATTGCTCGTCGCTCAACTTCTGCGGGCCACTGTACCACTCG
The DNA here is from genome assembly GCF_024454115.1 of Corynebacterium sp. CCUG 65737. Classification (NCBI taxonomy): domain Bacteria; kingdom Bacillati; phylum Actinomycetota; class Actinomycetes; order Mycobacteriales; family Corynebacteriaceae; genus Corynebacterium; species Corynebacterium sp. CCUG 65737. The sequence goes on along the minus strand of NZ_JAGPZB010000012.1, from coordinate 37,191 downwards.
AGGGTGACACCGCTGCGAAGAGTTGAGCTTGACTCACTCAATCTCCACAACCTGCAGCCACACAAAGTTGTTCCCGGTTCGCTCAACTTTCTTCGTTCCCGCTGATCACGCGCGCTTGTCGACGCCACCTCCCCCACACCCGGTGAACGCTGGTGCATCATGACTGTCGCCGAACCGTTACGGAATGCGCCCACATTCGATGTGGACAAAATCGCCCACTCTGGCAGAATGCACAGGCGTGAATAATTCGAACAAGGACGGCACCACCGGCAAGAACACCGGTGGGGATTTCGCCGACACCCTCCTCGACTCGCTTGAGGAGCCGAAGACCCTCCCCACTCCCGCCGACGCGGCACTGGAGATGTCCCACGAACCGATCGACCGCGGCCAGGTCATCGCCAGCGACGGCAAGTCGGCGGCGGCGTGGGCGCTGCGTTTCATTGTCGTCGTCATTGCGACGGCATTCCTGTTCAAGATCATCGGCTTCGTGTGGGTCGGCGTACTGCCGCTGTTGCTCGCGCTGATCTTCTGCACGGTGTTGTGGCCGCCTGTCCGCTGGCTGCGCAACCACAAGGTGCCCGGCGCGCTGGCCGTCTTCATCGTTCTGCTCGCTTTCTTCGGCGCGATCGGCGGCCTGTTCGCCGCAATGGCCCCGACGATCAAGACGCAGTCGGTGGAGCTCTACCACCAGGCCGAAGAGGGTGTCCAGCGCATCCTGGACTGGGTGGAAACCTCCGCCCCGTTCGACGTGGACACCAGCCAGATTGAGCAGGCCATCAGCCAGGCGGGCGACTTCGTCCGCGGCCAAGCCTCCAACATCGCGTCCGGGGTGGTCACGGGTGTGGGCGCGGTTGCTTCCATCGGTACGACGTTGGCACTGATGCTGGTGCTCACCTTCTTCTTCCTTAAGGACGGTGACCGCTTCCTGCCGTGGCTGCGCAAGTACACCGGCGTGAAGGCTGGCTGGCACCTGACTGAGGTGCTCATGCGCTCCTGGAACACCCTGTCCGGCTTCATCCGCACCCAGGCAATCGTGTCCCTGGTGGACGCTATTTTCATCGGCCTTGGCCTGGTCCTGCTGGGCGTTCCGCTGGCGCCGGTGCTGGCTGTGATCACCTTCTTCGGTGGCTTCATCCCGATCATCGGTGCGTTCACTGCCGGTGCCCTAGCGGTCGTTGTTGCCCTGGTCTCCGGCGGCGTGACTAAGGCGCTTCTCGTGCTTGCGCTGGTCATCCTGGTCCAGCAGCTGGAGGGCAACGTGCTCCAGCCGGTGCTGCAGTCCCAGGCGATGGGCCTGCACGCGGCGATTGTTCTCTTGGCTGTCGCCGTCGGCGGTACGGTCTTCGGCATCATCGGCGCATTCTTGGCTGTCCCGGTGGCTGCTGTCGTGGCCGTCTGGTTCCGCTACTGGGCTGAGATGGTGTCGCTCCGCAGCGGAGAGATCACAGCCGATGACATACAGATAGCCACCCAGCAATCCCAAACGCTGGATTCCCGCGAAGCCTACCTGGCTGTGCGCGACCGCATGCGCTCCCTCGGTCGCCGCAAGGGCCAGACCCAGCTCGACGAGGAAGCGGGCAAGCTCGGCTCCACCAAGGTCCCGCACGATACGATGAAGACCTACGACGAGGAGACACCGGGCGAATCCCGCGCCCTGTCCAAGGAAGCCGTCTCGTCCGACAAGGGGCGCAAGCGCGACCTCGATAGCGACGACGTTTAAACTGCTTATCCGCGCTTCCCCTGAAAGGCCAGCCCCCGGGCTGGCCTTTTTTCTATACCCTGGATTGGCATGAGCACTCTGGAGAACAAGACCATTGCCATCCTTTCCACCAACAACTTTGAAGACTCTGAGCTGACCAGCCCGCGCGATGCCGTGCACGAGGCAGGCGCGGCCACCGTAGTCGTGTCCACCGAGTCCGGCTCCATCGAGGGCAAGAACGGCACCGAGGTCTCTGTCGACCTGACTACCTCCGAGGCCAACGCAGCCGATTACGACGCACTGCTGCTGCCGGGTGGCACCTCCAACGCTGACCAGATCCGCACGGACGAGGCTGCTGTGAAGCTCGTCCGCGAGTTCACCCAGGCCGGCAAGCCCGTCGGCGTGATCTGCCACGGCGGCTGGATCCTCACCGACGCAGAAGCTGTCTCCGGTGTGCGCATGACCTCTTACCCTTCCCTCAAGACCGACCTGTCGAACGCTGGGGCGACGTGGGTTGATGAAGAGGTAGTCGTCGATAAGCGCATCGTCTCTTCGCGCACCCCCGATGACCTCCCTGCTTTCAACAAGGCCATCATCGAGGAGTTCGCTAAGTGACCTCCCACCACTTTGAGGTGAAGGTCGCCGGAGGCAAGCTCGTCGTCGCGGACGTCCAAGAAGACGGCACGACGATCACGGATGCGCGCATCTCCGGCGATTTCTTCCTCGAGCCGGAGGAGGCGTACGACGCGATCAACCGCGCGCTCGTCGGCGCATCAGTCACCGAGACCGCCGACGATCTGTGCAAACGCCTTGACACAGAGCTTTCTCGCTTCGATGACCTCGCGCTCCACGGTTTTTCCACGAAGGATGTGGCCATCGTCACTCGGCGCGCGGTCCTCGACGCCAAAGACCTCACCGACTACGAGTGGACGGTCATCCACTCCCCCGTTTTGCCCACCCCAATCAACGTGGCGCTGGACCAGTACCTGCTCGAAGAGGTCGCTGCTGGGCGCAAGGGCCCGATCCTGCGTTTTTGGGAATGGGAGGACAAGGCTGTTGTCTTCGGTTCCTACCAGTCCTTCCAGAACGAGTTGGATCCAGAGGGCATTGAGAAGCACGGCATCGTGCCTGTGCGCCGCATCTCCGGCGGCGGGGCGATGTTCATGGAGGGCGGCAACTGCGTCACCTACTCCATGTACCTGCCCGACGACATCGTGCGCGGCCTGTCCTACGTGGACAGCTACCAGTATCTCGATGCCTGGGTCCTGGCCGGGTTGCAGTCGCTCGGTGTGAACGCTTGGTACGTTCCCATCAACGACATCACCTCCGACGGCGGCAAGATCGGCGGTGCTGCGCAAAAGCGCATCCCTGGCGCGATCCTGCACCACACGACGATGTCTTACGACATCAACGCTGACAAGATGATGGATGTCCTGCGCGTGGGCAAGGTGAAACTGTCGTCTAAGGGCGTGCAGTCCGCCGCCAAGCGTGTTGACCCGCTGCGCCGCCAGACAGGTGTCCCGCGCCAGGAAGTCATCCAGGCGCTCATGGACACATTCACGGCGCGCTACCCGTCAGAGGTCGGCGCGCTTAGCGACGATGATTTGGCCGCAGCCCAGCACCTCGTGGACACCAAGTTCAGCACCGAGGAGTGGACGCGCCGCGTGCCGTAGCTGGCGTTAGCTCGATGCCGCCGCTTCTTCCACAGCGGCGGCGCTGGCGACCGATAGCAGCACCGTGTTGATTCCGTCGACATTCTCGAAGGTGCCTGCGTCCAGCACCTGCCGATCGATCTGCTTCACCCGCATACGCAGGTCATTGAATGGAATACCCTCGATCTCGCCGAGGAACTGGCGACGCAGCTCGCCGGTGTTCTTCAGCAGAAGAATGACCATTGCTTCCTCCGGGCGCGGCTCCTCCTTGCCCAGAAAGATGTCGCGGTAACGCTGGCGCATGGCCTTCTCGATGGTCTCATCCTTCTCCGGGAAGCGCTGCCAGTGCAGGCCCAAGAATCCCGCGCGCTCCTCGTCGAGCACACCCTCTTCAATGAGTCGCTGGGCAATGGCTTCCTTCTTGGCGAACTTCCGGGAATTGAGCAGCGAGTACACGCTCGGCTGCCCCTTCTTCTCCACACGGGCCACACCGTGAGCGAGGGCGGGGTGACCTTCGGAGCGGGCGACGGCGCCGTCGACAAGCGAGACGCTCGGGCTCTTACCGGCATGCACATCGACCAGCCCGGTTGCGACCAGATCGCACAGCAACGCGCCGTTCAACGCCACGCGCTGGTGGCTCACCCCCACCTCGACGTGGGCGGATTTGTCCGAGAGCAGCAGGAAGAGGGCTTCGCTGACGAGCATGGTGGAAAGTCCTTCTATGGTCGATATATAACTCGCCCCAGTCTATCCGGCAATCGGTAAACAACAAGCCGCATTCCCTCGCATCACGGGTGATAGAGGTGCGGAAAACGTCGCTGCAGAGCCCCCTTGAGCTCTGGATCCGACACAAGTGCAACAAGTTCCTCGATCACCGATCCCCCGTGAGCCTCTGACACTGCTCGCAGTTCGGCCGCTAACTGGGATTCGAACTCGACTTTCTTCTCTTTGATCTGAGTGAGAAGCTCACGCCCTTTGGGTGAGAGAGCATGAAGCGTCAGACGCTTGTCCTCGGTCGACTGTGCTGAGACAGATATTCCTTTCCTAACAAGCGCGTCGAGCAAACGGCTAGGGCTACCGGATTCACAGACAAGATACTGGCCAACTTCTTTCGTGCTAATTGGGCCATGAACGCCTAGCACTTCCACGACCTCCGCCTGGGAGTGAGTCAAACCCACCTCAGAGAAGAGCCGATTGAGCCGTCGGCTCCCCTGGCGCTGGAGCGCGAGAATGAGATAACGGAATTCCTCAGGATGAGTGAATAGCTCTAACGGCATGTCATTCCTTTCCTCGTGTTGTCAGCTTTCAGTCTCGAGGAAACGCGCCAATCGCGCTAACCGCTTACCGGGCACCAACGCCGCCTCTCGCTGCCCAATCACGGCCGACAGAGTCCCGGCTTGCCTAATCCGATGAGTAACCCGTGTCGTTCCATCCAACTGGGATTCAAGCAGAAAAGACGAATGTTCGCGCAGACCCGGAATATCAATTTCAAAGTCGACAACGTGGCCCGTTGAAGTCTCAGACGCGGCGGCCACGATCGTACCGTTCAATACTTTTTGCACCGTGAGCGCGTGCGAGCCGTCGGCACGAGGCGGGCTCACGAAGCTGAAAGCAGGATTCCACGAGGGCAGGCGTTCCAAGTCTGTCACGACCCCAAGAATGGCGCGCTCACCGGCATGAATCGTCACGGCGGCACTATTTTCGGTTTTAAATGACATGTCACCGACATTATCCAAGACACGTGCTTTGGTCAAGTAAATTTATTTCCCCCTGCCTGGTCGACTTCCACTTCAAATAAATTCCCAGTTCAGAGAAGTTGATCTACGTTTTCCCGTCTGGTTACATTCCGTGTTGCAACATGCATGTTGCCACATCTAAGACTGGAAAGGAACATGATGCTCCAAACACACGAAGAACAGGCATCCGTCAACAAGACTGACGAGCGCCTTTTCGCAGAAACCGAACTCAGCCCGATTGAGAAAATCGTTTCCGACGTCGCGGCGGGCAAGATGGTGGTCCTTGTCGACGACGAAGACCGCGAGAACGAAGGCGATCTGATCATGGCCGCTGAAGCTGCTACTCCAGAGGCCATCAACTTCATGATTACGCAGGGCAGAGGATTGCTGTGCGTGCCGATGCCTGCAAACCATGCACAACGGTTGAATCTGCACCCCATGGTGAAAACCAACGAGGACGATTTCGGCACGGCATTCTCTGTCTCTTGCGACGCGACCGGTGACTACGGGGTCACTACAGGTATTTCAGCCTCTGATAGAGCGCGAACGGTCCAGCTCCTGGCTAACGGGGGTAACGAGAATGACTTTCACCGTCCAGGGCACATCTTCCCCCTCATCGCTCGCGAAGGCGGGGTTCTCACCCGAGTCGGCCACACAGAGGCCGGAAGCGATCTGGCCGCAATGGCTGGTTTCTCTCCAGTTGGCGTCATCATCGAAATCATCGGTGATGACGGTGAAATGCTTCGACTCCCTCAACTCGTCCCGTGGTGCAAAGAGCGCGGGATCTCCATCTCGACCATCGAGCGCATGCGCGACTACCGGAACGAACAAGTACGCGCAGGAGTCCGAATTGACCAGAAGCCCGACGGAACTCCCATCGCCGAGACGCTGAAAGGCGACGCACAGTGAAGAACTACAATTCAAGCTTTCTTGGTCAAACTGTCCGCCGAGTTTCTACGCCGCGAATCCACGACTTCGTCCTGAACCACGTCGGCTTCATCGAGGGTTTGGAAAATATTCCACGCACCGGACCGGTCATTTTTGTAGCCAATCACTCCAGTTACATGGACCACTTCGTTACGAAGACCCTGGCAAACTCAGTTCGCGGAGGCGAGGAGTGGTTCCCCACCAAAGCCGAGGCATTCGAATCGTTTCTTTCGCGTGTTTGGCACGAGTCGATGAACTGTTATCCAGTCGACCGTGACGCACCAGGAGAAGAAGTATTTCGTCGCGCACAAGACGTTCTCGAGGACGGCGGCACTCTCGTGCTCTATCCAGAAGGCACACGCAACGTGGGCGAAGGACTCCTGCCCTTCAAATCCGGCGCGTTTCGCATGGCATTAGCGAACAACACACCCGTCGTACCCATCGGAATGACCGGACTTGCAGAGGTTCTACCAAAAGGCGCTACTGTACCGCGGCGCCGTCTCTTCTCCGTTTCCATCGGCGAGCCGTTGGTCCAGCCAGAGGTGGGTGATGAGCGAGAAAACGCCCGTCAAATGCGCGACCAAGCGTTTGACATCGTCGCTGAGCTAAAGGATCGAAGCAAGAATCCGAATGGAGCCGATCGTGGTGCCGCGGTGAGCCGCATGGTGGAACTGGCGCAAACTATAGTGCGGGAGAACCTCACTCCCCAGGGAACCCTTCCTCCGGCGGTAGTTCGGCGGGTCGAATTGCTGTTGCGCATCGCGCGTAAAACATCCCGCCGCGACCTCAGTCTCCCCGTTCAGCAGACCCGGTTATCCGGTTTCAAGGCCCTCAACTCACACACATCGGCAGGCACTGCAGCACGCGCCGCGATCGTTAACCAGCGGGCTCTTCTACTTTCAGACCTAGACGGATCTGATGATTTTTCTGCTTACCTCGCTGGAAGAAGCGCCTTAACACTGCCACGTTGGCTCGGTGGTGGAGCGAATTTGGCGCGCTCTCAGTTCCAACGGGCGGTGTCCCGCGGAGGAAAGATGACCTCTCAATCGTACGTGGGGCTCGCAGAGTCGTTCCTCAAAATTGGAGACATCGACGCCGCAATAGAGGCTTACCGCCAAGCAGAGGACAGCATCCCCGCCGATGATCCGCGTGGCGATCTCCGCCGAGAAAAGATCGCGTCTGCGGTTGCGTCGGCCAAGTCAGCATCGGAAAGAAACTAAATATGCCCATAAGCTTCGTAAAAAAGTACTCAAAGCTCATTCTCGTAGTGTGGTTGCTCCTTTCCGCGCTCGGGGTAGTTGGAGCACTCCAGCTCAACGGTGCCGTGAAAGCCGGAGGCTTCAACGACGAGAACGGGACGTCCTTTGTCGGCCAAGAGGTGAACGAGCATGCCTTCGGCGATCCCGCGAATCAACTCACTGTCGTCCTGAACTCCGACAGCAGCATCTCTTCAGAAGTGCTAGACAACGTCTCGACGGGTATAGAAACTCTGCCGAACATCGACTCAGTCATCGATGGGCGTGCGCTCGCCTCATTGTCTTCTGATTCAGGGAAAACCCAAATCCTCCAAGTCGGCGTAGCGGCTGATAATACGACGACTCAAAACATGATCCCTGACCTCCGTGACAGAGTCGAGACAGCAGTGGAAGGAGAAGATGTCACGAGCCATGTGACTGGAGCCCCCGCTTTGGACTACGACTTGAACATTCAGTCCCAGCAAGATGCCTTGCGAGCGGAGATCATCGCCTTCCCACTTCTCATTTTGGTTCTGCTGCTCATTTACAGAGCTGTCGGTCCTACGCTGGTGACACTCCTGGTTGCAGGCGCTTGCCTTATTGGAACGCAAGGCATCGGAACCCTGCTAGCTTCGTTCCTCGATGTTTCCAACATGTACATCACCGCAGCCTCCCTTATCGGTTTGGCCGTTTCGGTGGACTACTGCTTGTTCTTGATCGCTCGATACAAGGAGTTTCTTATCGCGGGACATCCGCCTGAGGACGCTCTGCGGCGAGCAACCAACACCGCAGGGCATTCCATCCGCTTTGGCGGCTTGAGCGTCATCGCCGCTCTATGTGCTCTGTTCATCGCTCGGAATATGGTTTTCAGCTCGATTGCCATGGCTGGCATCGTGGTCACGTCCATCGCGCTTTTGGCGTTGGCAACTCTTGTGCCAGCTGCAATTATGCTGCTGGGAGACCGATTCTTCTTCGGCAAACTCCCTGGATACGAGAAAACAATGCGAGCTCCGGAAGATGAGGAGAAACGCACTTCGAGCCTCCCGCTCAAATCGCCCTTGCTTGCAGTCGTGTTGATCGCCGTGCCATTGCTCATCGCCGCTACCCCTCTGGCGAGCATCAAACTCCAGGTTCCCGTAGCAAGCTCGTCCATTCTCCCAGCAGGAATGGACTCACGCGAGGGGATCGAAATCATTGAATCTGAGCTCAACGCCCGCGAGCTGTTTCCCACTATGGTTACGTTCGCCGGGACGGAGGGCCAGTCAGCCCAAGAACTCAATGCAGAAGTCGAGGAATTCCTCGCGGACATTGAAGAGGTTCCACACGTCGATCAGGTATTCGCGTCGGGAACACCTGCAGAGCAGTATTCCCCCTACCCATTGAGCGCCGAGAAAGAGGGACGCGCCTATAAGAGGGTCGTCATTACGTCTACGGACTTACCGGATTCCGACGCCGCCCACGAGATGGTTGCGGATATCAAGAAGGCGGCAGACGAGTACCCCGACACCTTCGTCTCAGGCGCCACAGCGCAGGGCGACGACTTTGATCGACTGGTCCAAAAGTCCATTCCCTGGATCGTGGGTTTCGTCCTCTTGATTTCGCTGCTTCTCCTTGGATGGGCTTTCCGGTCGTGGCGACTAGCCACACTCGCGGTCGTGCTCAACGGTCTCGTTGTCTCCGCAGCGATGGGTTGCCTATCCCTGCTGTGGAAAGCCGTAACTGGTGAAGCGATCAACAGTGTGACGCCGATCGTCGTGTTCGCGATCGTATTTGGCCTGAGTATGGATTACATGGTGTTGATGGCTTCACGAATGAAAGAGCAGTTCGCTTCCGGCTCAACCCATCGCGATGCCATCGCGGAGGGAGTTGCGCACACATCCCGTCTCATCATCTCCGCCGCGATCATCATGATTGGAGTTTTCCTCTCATTCATGGTGGCTGAAATCAGCATCATTCAAGAGCTGGGCCTTGGGCTGGCGATGGCCGTCGCTTTGGACGCACTCATCGTTCGACCCATCCTCCTGCCGGCAACGCTCGCTTTGCTAGGTGAGAAGGTATGGGGCAAAACCCAATCAACGAGCTCTAACTAGACGCTTAGTTCGCGCAGTGCAGTGAGTAAGCGATTGGACGCAGACAAGACTCCTGTGCGGACTTGCTGGCGCTGGACCGAACACTCCCTTGGTGTCCGGTCAGCCCCTGCGCTATCTCCTGGCCTGGTTAGCCATCATCACTGTCGTGTTGACCGTGACCGATGTTTCAGCACTGTTCGCTGCCTTGATCACCAGCTCAAGATCCGGGTCCGTCACCAAGGCCGCCACATCTCTGACTGCCTGCTTCACTTCGCCGCGGCCCATTCCGCGTAGCTCTTCCTTGAGGAGGGCGCGGACGGCATCGTAGGCGTCGAGAAGCGCTACGAGCATCGATTCTTGCAATGTCGGGTTTGCTTGGCCGCGGAGAATCTGCTCAAGTCGGCCGCGGAGCTGCAGCTCCACCGACTCATCGCGAGTAGGAAATTGATTTCGGGAGAGGAAACTGAAAACCCCGTCTGTTTCCTCGAGGACACCCTGCGCGACGAGCCCCTGTGCGACATCTTTCCGCTTCGCGAACCAGTCATCCGCGATGATGTCGTAAGTAGACCTGTTGTTTCGCTTCTCAATCATCTCTACGCCGTGTCGCAGCACAGGATGCTCGACCTGCGCCGACGGAACAGCAGCTGTGAGCTTCGGGTCGCGGATTGTTCGGTCAGTGATCGTGACTAGTTTCCAACCAACCAGATCGGCCATGAGTCCGCTGCGGAGGAGCATGTCGTTCCACAGCATTGAGGTTTCGTGTTTACCTTTGTCGTTCGTGGAGAGAAGTAGTATTTGCTCCGAAATCAACATGCCCTCAGTATATGGACACTCGGAGCTGGCCCGCCCGGAAAAATGTCCCCTGCATCATCGCAGTTTGCTGCGTGTTAGCTCCGAACCAGCGGAGCACGGTCGTGTGGTCAAAGCTACTGTCCCCTGGGCTCGGCAGGAATAGATTTTCAGTATCGCCTTTCAGTGAACCGATGCGACGTTTTCCCAGGCGGGATTTCACCGGAGGCGTCAGAAGGCGATAGTAAAAATGTATTGAGCGCGGTGCCTTGCCCGAAAAAACACCAACACACCCAGTCCGACTTAGGGGGTGAACACGGTCATTGTCGCCCCAACCGCAGCCATTTCCACGGACTTCTTCGCAGCTTTGAGTGTCTGAGCGATCTCGGGGGATGTGACGGAGGCGGATGCGTTTTCAATCGCTTGCTTGCGTTCTGTGCGCCCCATCCCGCGCAGCTCCTCTTTGAGGAGCGGGCGGATGGCGTCGTAGATATCGAGGAGCATGATGAGCGTCGCATCCTGCTCCGTCGGCTGCGCCTGACCACGAAGGATCTGCTCCAGGCGGCCGCGGAGCTCCAGTTCTGGCATCCCATCGCGGGTCGGGAACTGGTTCCGGGAGAAAAGACGGAAGCCGCCGCCGGACTCCTCCAGAATCCCCTCGGCGACCAGTCGTTGGGCGACATCCTGGCGCTTACCAAACCATTCGGACCACAGGACGTCGTAAGTCGTTTTGCCCGACCGTTTCTCCAGAGCTTCAACGGCAGTACGGAGGACAGGATCCTCCACTTGAGCCGCAGGCACGCTCGGAGCGACGATCGGGTCTCGGAGCTTGCGCTCTGTGATGGTGGCAAGGCCGCGGCTCATCAAGTCCGCAAGCAAACCGCTGCGCAGCAGCATGTCGTTCCACAGGAAAGCCGACTCGTGCTTGCCTTCGTCGTTGGTGGAGAGAAGTAGTATTTGCTCCGAAATCAACATGGCCCCAGTCTAGAGAAAAGTTAAAGCTCCGAGCATTGCGCATAGGGCCTGGAACGTGTTCAATGGAACCCAGTGAATTGGCCACCCCTTTGAGCCGCACAAGGGACGCGCATGTCATCGATTCCTGATTCCCCTGCCCACGACGCTGCGTTAGCCCAGTTGCAAGACGCTGTCGGCTCGGGCCAGATCGATCTCAACGAATTTGAAGAACGGTCGGCGATGCTTCTCGACGACAATCCCGCGGCAATCTCGCGCGCACTCGAGGGTCTTCCGCAGGCAAAGACCGCAAGCATAGCCACACGTTCGGCAGGTACCGGCCCTTCCCCTACTGGCGCTGCAGCGCCCGCTCGGACGATGCCACGCCCGGTCTCTTCCCGTTCGGTGCGCCAACTCCACAACAAGGAGTTGAAAGTTGAGGTTGCAACGTGGGTAGCGGTGTCGCTGATCGTGCTGACCATTTGGGGCATCATCGCGGTGACGGCGACTCCCACCTATTTCTGGCCTGCGTGGGTGATCGGGCCGTGGGGTGCGCTCCTCGCTGGGCGAACGCTCATTGAAAGGGCTACCCGGGAGCGTCCGCAGGATGGGCTTGCCCCGGCCGGTCGACCAGAGCTGTACTAGTGCTTAGCTCCGCGCACTGGCGTTGGAGGTATCCGGCGCGTGTGCCGGCGTTTCCGTCGCCTCGGCCGAACCCGACTCAGCGCCGATTGCTGCTTCCTTCTCGTTCGCCGCGCGCCAGTTCGCGCGGTGGCGCCGCCAGCCGCGGATCGACAGTGCCACGCCGACAACCAGAACGACCACCCGCACCACGATCAGCACGGTCGCCCCGACACCAAGGGCCTTGAGCACGACGGGCAGGTTGAGCATGACGATCAAGGTGCCCACGATGCCGCCGAGCAGGATCGGGTTGAGCCTGGTCACCAGCCATGCGGCCAGCGGCGCGGCGATCACGCCGCCGAGCAGCAGCGCACCGACCGCGGAGAGGTGGGTGACCAGGTCGTCCCACATTCCCAGCACGAAGCCGGCGGTCGCGGCCGCGGTGACGAAGAACTCCGCGGTGTTGACGGTACCGACAATGCGGCGCGGCTCGGAGCGGCCAGCCGACAGCAGCGTCGAGGTGGTGACGGGACCCCAGCCGCCGCCACCAGTGGCGTCGACAAATCCGCCGAACAAACCCAGGAACCCAAGGAAGGGTTTCGAGTGCGGCGTCTCTACGACCTGCCGGCGAATGAGCCCGCGGGAGAATCGGTAGACCAGGTTGATGCCGATCGCCGCGAGAATGAGCGACATGATCGGCTTCGCGGATTCCGTCGACAGGTTGGACAGGACAGTCGCACCGGCGAACGCTCCGATGGAGCCAGGAATGCCGATCGCTGCGACAACGCGCCAGTCGACGTTGCCGAATTTCCAGTGGCTGATGCCGGACACGAGCGTTGTACCCAGCTCAGCCGTGTGCACCACCGCGGAGGCCTGCGCGGGTCCCAGGCCTGCGAGCATGACAAGGATCGTCGTCGATGTGACGCCGAAGCCCATGCCCAGGCCGCCGTCCACAAGTTGGCCGGCTAAGCCGGCGATGGCGATGAGTATGAGCGTGATCATGCGGTTCATGGTGGCTGTCCTTTGGTGAGAATTACGCCGTGGCCGAAGCGGCCAGTGCGTCTGTGTGCGCGAGTGCGCGGCGGTAGCGCGAAGCTACGACGTGTGCGAGGTCCGCACCCAGCGGCGCGGAGACGGAACCGGGCCACATTCGAAACGCCCGGTCCAGGAGCAACCCTTCAGTGACAAAGAGCGGGAGCAAATGCTTATCGACGCTTTCCAGCTCCCCCACGTCCCTCTTCCCATGGCCCGTCGCGGGAACGGTCGTGACAGGAATGCCGACGAGCTTTTCGACGTCTCGCCCCAGCTCCACCGTCTTCCCGGCCGCCTCCGTGTTGGAAGTGCCGACCGGGTAGAGGATGATCTCCTGGATTGACAGGCCAGACGCCGCGATATCGCTCACGGCTCGAGCGGCGAGGATGGCGGCGACGTCGCGACCTTGGCCCAGCCCCTCGGCGGGGATGAGGTCGAGTCCGGTCGCTGCGCGGGCTTCCGCGATCGCTTGCGGAACGTCGTGGGTGGCGTGGAAGGCGGTGGTGAACAGGGTCGGTACGACAACGGCGCGGGTGCAGCCAGCGTCGACAAGCTGCTGGGCAGCGGCGGTGAGGTCGGGGGTGTCGAACTCGAGGTGCGCATCCACACCCGTCACGCCCAGCTGAGCTGCAGCAGCAGCGGTCAGCGTGGCCACACCGGGGCGCGCGCCGGGGTGGCGCGATCCGTGCGACAGCGTGATCAGGGCGGGTGCGTTCATGATGACCTCAGCTCTCCTACCGCAGCCGCGTTCCCACGAGACCAGCTGCCAGCGTGTTACCGGACGCCTGGTCAATGAGCAGGAAATTGCCCACGGCACCGCGCGCCGCGTACTCCTCCACCGGCAGCTCCTGCGCCGTCTGGACGGTCACGTGCGCAATGTCGTTCAGGCCGAAGGACTCTGGCGCGGTGTTATCCGAGTTGGACGAAGCCGTGCCGTCGATGTCGATGACGCGGTCGACGCTGGCAACACGGGCACGGACCAGCGAGGTGCCGTAGCGCAGCTTCACAGCCTGCCCAGCGGCGACGTCCTTCTCGGTCAGACCGACGACGGTGCCGTGGAACTCGCGGACGAGCTCCGGGAATGGCGCGGAGGCCAGCAGGTCGCCGCGGGTGAGGTCAATGTCGTCGGCAAGGCGCAGGGAGACCGCGTCGCCAGCCTCAGCGGACTGCGCGCCGTCGAGGCCATCCGCCGTGTCGATGTGCGTCACCGTCGTGGTGCGGCCATTCGGCGCGACAACCTCATCGCCGACCTTCACGGAGCCGGAGTTCACGGTGCCGGCGTAGGCACGGTAGTCGGTCTCGTGCTCACGCAGGACGTACTGGATGTTGAACCGGAACGCCAGGTCCAGCGCGCGGCCGGAGTTGACCGGGATGGTCTCCAGCAGCTCGAGCACGGTCGGGCCTTCGTACCAGGATGTCTCGGTGGAGCGCTCGGCGACGTTGGCGCCGAACTTCGCGGAGATCGGCACGGCGTGCGGCTCCTCGATGCCCAGGGCAGTGCAGCGGGACTCGAACTCGCCCTTGATCTCCTCGAAGACGTTCTGCGAGTAGTCCACCAGGTCGATCTTGTTCACGGCCAGGATGACTGTCTTCACACCGAGCAGGCTCGCCACGGTGAGGTGGCGGATGGTTTGCGGTTTGATGCCGTTTCGGGCGTCGACAAGCAAAACGACGACCTGGGACGTGGACATGCCCGTGACGGTGTTGCGCGTGTACTGCTCATGCCCCGGGGTGTCCGCGAGGATGAAGCTGCGCTGGTCGGTGGCGAAGTACCGGTAGGCGACGTCGATGGTGATGCCTTGTTCGCGCTCGGCGCGAAGGCCGTCGACAAGCAAGGAGAGGTCGAGGCCCTCGAAGCCGCGGTCGGCGGAGGTGCGTTCGACGCTGGCGAGCTGATCCGCGAGCACCGACTTCGTGTCGTGCAGGAGGCGGCCGACGAAGGTGGATTTGCCGTCGTCAACGGAGCCGGCCGTGCAGAGCCTCAGCGTCGCTCGTTGCGCTAACGCTTCACTCGCCGACGCATTCGGCTCTGCAGAATTTCCAAAAGGACTCATCAGAAGTAGCCCTCCTTCTTGCGGTCTTCCATGGCGGATTCGGACAGGCGGTCGTCGGCACGCGTGGCGCCGCGCTCGGTCAGGGTGGAGGAGGCGAGCTCGACCAGCACCTCGTCAATGGTTGTCGCGGTCGAATCGACTGCGCCGGTGCAGCTCATGTCACCGACGGTGCGGTAGCGCACGCGGCGGGTCTCCACGGTCTCATCCTCGCGCGGGCCGCCCCACTCGCCGGCGGTGAGCCACATGCCGTCGCGGTTGAACACCTCGCGGTCGTGAGCGAAGTAAATGGCCGGCAGCTCAATGTCGCGGGCGCCGATGTACTCCCACACGTCCGCTTCCGTCCAGTTGGAGATGGGGAAGACGCGGATGTTCTCGCCCGGAAGCTTCTCGCCGTTGTAGAGACTCCACAGCTCAGGGCGCTGACGGCGCGGGTCCCAGCCGCCGAAAGAGTCGCGGACGGAGAAGACGCGCTCCTTGGCGCGGGCGCGCTCCTCGTCGCGGCGGGCGCCGCCGAGAACTGCGTCGTAACCGACCTCAGCGATGGTCTCCACTAGGGGCACGGTCTGCAGCGGGTTGCGGGTGCCGTCGGGACGCTCGACCAGGTCGCCGCGGTCAATCCAATCCTGCACGTGCGCCACACGCAGGCGGGCACCGGTTTCCTCGACGAGGCGGTCGCGGAACTCGATCACTTCCGGGAAGTTGTGGCCGGTGTCCACGTGCAGCAACTCGATCGGCATTGCGGCGGGCGCAAACGCGCGGCGCGCCAGCTCGAAGACGACACAGGAGTCCTTGCCGCCCGAGAACAGCAGGCCGATTTTGTCGAATTGCCCTGCCACCTCACGCAGGATGTGAATCGACTCGTTCTCCAGATCCCGCAGGTGCGGGGAGAGTTCGTTAGCCATGCAGACCACACTCCGTCTTGCTCGAAAAGGCCCAGCGACCAGCGCGGGGATCCTCGCCCTCAGCGACCGGCAGGGTGCAGGTCGCACAGCCGATGGAGGGGTAGCCCTGCTTGGTCAGCGGGTGGATGATCAAATTCTTGTCCTCTATGTATGCGTCGGTCTCGTCCAGCGACCACGTGATGATCGGGCTGATCTTCAACCGGCCCGTGGCATCCAAACTCAAAGCGGGGGCTTCGGCGCGGGTGGGGCCGTCGTCACGCCGCAGGCCCGTGACCCAGCCGACGTAGGGCGAGAGGTTCACCGCGAGCGGCTCCACCTTGCGCATGCGGCAGCACGCGGTCGGGTTGCGGCGGTAGAGCGCCTTGCCGTAGACGCGGTCCTGTTCCTCGCGCGACAAGATCGCCTTTGCGCGGACGAGGCGCTGCGCCGGATAACGCTCTTCGACCTGGTCCGCGACATCAAGCGTCTCGTCGAAGTGGTACTCCGTATCCAGGAAGAGGAAGTCCGCCTCCGGCAGGTAGTCTTTCGCCAGCTCCGCGAGAACGGTGTTCTCCATGCTCAACGTCACCACGAGGTTGCCTGGGGCATACTCGTGGGCCCACTCGAGGATTTCTTTCGCGGAGGCGTTGTAGAGTTTGTCAGCCCATTCGTCGACAAGCTTCGCGTTTGCTTCGGCGATCTCTGGGGTCAGCGGCGCTGTTTCTTTGGGGCCCTCGGGGCTCACTTCGGGGTCGCGCACATCACCCGCGGACCTGTTTAGAAAGTCCACTATTTCTCCTTCCTCAACACCGCGTCGTGGCCGTGACGGGCCAGCGATTCCTGCAGTGTTTGCTCCGTTGACTTGGCCTTCTGCGGAGCCACGTCCGGGTCATCTTGCCCGTGGAACAACACCTCGAAGATACGCAGGCACTCGGTGCATTTCCATGCAAAATCCGATTGTTCATCAGGAAATAACCCTTCCCCCGCGCAGTAGGGGCAATACGCGGGGTGGTTGCGGTTCGGGTTCGGCTTGCGGCGGAAGCTCATCGCAGGTCATCCTCGTCGGCGCGCGCGACCCAGTCGCGGAAGAGCTCGCCGTCGTTTCGCTTTTCGACGAAATTACCCGCCACCCTCGTCACATAATCCCCAAGCTCAGTCGAGAGGACCTTGTGGCCGCGGAGCTTCCGGCCGAAGTTGGCGCCGTCGCCGATGGCGCCTCCCAAGTGGACCTGGAAGCCTTCGACCTTGTTGCCGTTGCCGTCGTCGACCATTTGGCCCTTCAGGCCGATGTCCGCGATGTGCGTGCGGGCGCAGGCGTTCGGGCAGCCGTTCAGGGCGATGGTGATGGGAGAGTCGAAGTCCTTGAGGCGTTCCTCGAGTTCGTCGACAAGCTCAATGCCGCGGGCCTTTGTGGTCACGTGGGCGAGCTTGCAGTATTCCAAGCCGGTGCAGGTGAGCATGCCGCGGCGGAATTCGCTGGGGGCGGAGTACAGGCCCATCTCAGTCAGGTCTGCCGCAAGCGCCCGGACCTGCTCCGGGTCGACGTCGAGGAACAGAATTTCCTTGAACGGGGTGAAGCGCAGACGACTCAGGCCGTAAGACTCGGCCAGGTCAGCGATGGCGATGAGCTGCTCGCCGGTGAGGTGGCCCATCGTCGGCTTCACGCCCAGGTAGACATTGCCGTCTTTCTGCTCGTGGATGCCAATGTGGTCGCGGTCGATCAGGTTGGTCGGGGCGTGCGGGCCGTCGGGAAGCTTGTAGCCCAGGTACTCGTCCTCGAGGACCTGGCGGAACTTATCGATGCCCCACTGCGCCACCAAGAACTTGATGCGTGCCCGGGCGCGGAGGCGGCGGTAACCGTAGTCGCGGAACAGGCGGACCACGCCTGCCCACACCTCCGGCACCTCCTCCAAAGTGATGAACGCGCCGAGGGACTGAGCGAGCATCGGGTTCGTCGCCAAGCCTCCGCCGACAAAGCACTCGAAGCCCGGACCCAACTCGGGGTGGTTGACCCCGATGAACGCGATGTCGTTGATCTCATGCACGACATCCTGGCGGGCGTTGCCGGAAATCGCGGTCTTGAACTTGCGCGGCAGGTTCTGGAATTCCTCGCGCAGGACGTACTCGTTCTTGATCTTCTCAATCGCCGGTGTGGCGTCGATAATCTCATCCTTCGCGATGCCCGCCACCGGCGAACCCATGATCACGCGCGGCACATCGCCGCAGGCGTCCCAGGTGTTCAGGCCGACCGACTCGAGCTTGTCCCACATCGCCGGCGCGTCTTCGACGCGCAGCCAGTGGAGCTGAATGTTCTGGCGGTCCGTCAGGTCGGCTGTGGACCGGCAGTAGTCGCGGCTGATCTCGCCGACGGCGCGGGCTTGTTCGGTGGAGCACTGGCCGCCGTCAAAACGCACGCGCGCCATGAAGAACTCGTCCTGCAGCTCGAGGTTGTCCTTGCCGGTGTGCTCGCCGCCCAAGTTCTGCTTGCGTTGCGTGTACATGCCCAGCCACTTAAAGCGCGGGTACAGATCTTCTTCCGGGATCGACTTGAAGCCCTGCTTAGAGTAGATGTCGATGACGCGCTGCTTGACCGCCAGCACCGGCTCGACCTGCTTGAGCTCCTCATCGTGGTTGAGGGGCGCCTGGCCGTCGATCTTCCACTGGCCTTCCGGCTTCGGCTTACGCGCCGGGCGGGGCCGTGCTTCTGCGCTTGTGGTGGTGGTCATGCCGCCTCCTTCTGTGTACCGCTCTGTCTATAGCGTTGCGCGGTGCGGTTTGTTGATCAGCACGCTACACAGCCAGCCCGCCTAAGGTCACTCCTCCGCAAGGTTTCGGCTCGCTGGTCTGCACGTTCATATGAATGTAAATCTCGCTTGAGCCTTGACTGCGTACTAATCGTTGCTAAGTTTTTAGACCAAGCGGTCTACCTAGCTACAGAAGGAGCCTCACATGACCAACCGCGTTTCCCGCGTCGCCGTCATTGGAGCCGGCCCCACCGGCATCCACGCATCGGACCTCCTCATCTGCATGCCCGGCCGCAGCTACTTCGTCGACCTTTTCGACGCCTCCCCCGCCCCCACATCCCTCATCCGCTTCGGCTCATCGCACCGCAGCGCCCGCTCGCTTATCGACGTCCCCCGCCTCAGACTCTTCGGCAACCTCACCATCGGAACTGACGTGACCGTCGGCGAACTGACCCACTACTACGACACGATTGTCGTGGCGTCTGATTCTGACGCCGGGGCCGGTGACACCGCCGGGTCCGTCGTGGTCATCGGCACATCTCCTGGCGCGGCCGAGGTTTACGACGCGCTCTCCGCGTCCGCCGCCGATGCCGCGATTGCCGTCAGCCGCACCCCCGTCGTCGCTTCACCGCAGGTGGCCGACCAGCCCGGCGCGATCGTCGCCCTTCTCGAGTCCCGCAGCCTCCCCTTCACCACGTGGGAAGGCTGGCACCGGCCGGCTTGGGCGGACGTTTCCGCGGTGTCAGCATCCGGCCCGTCTGCGCCTGGCGTCGTCACGGTGGCCCAGTGGACGACCCTGCTGTCTGCAGCGAATGCAGTTCCAGCCACACCCTAGCTCCGCAAAACCCCAGGGACTCCGCAAAACCGCAGGGACTCCGCAAAACCGCAGGGACTCCGCAATGCGGAGTCCGCTCCATCGAACTCCACCCGACCCCCGGAATACTGCTCGACCTTATAAGCCAAACCGAACGTTTCTGACCTGCATGTTTACCTGAGCAGTATTCCGGAAATGCCCGAGCAGTATTCCAGCCCGGCGCCACCTCACCGGACTGCCGCAAAACCGCAGGGACTCCGCAGTGCGGACTATCGCCAGTTCTCAACCTCAAGCGATGGCACTCGGGAGAATTCATCGTCGTTGGCCGTCACGAGGACCACATCCTCGCGCAATGCCTGAGCCGCGATCCATAAGTCATTGGGGCCGATAACTCGTCCTTGACTTTGCAGGGCCGCTCGAATTTCCGCGTAGATCTCTGCAGTTCGTTCATCCACACCGATCCTCGGCCAGCCCGCCAAGAACGTGTCGATGGATTGTCGCGCTCGAATAGGGTCCATCGACCGTAAAGCACCTGCATACAGTTCTCCGAGAACCACTGTGGAGACGCCTACTTGATCTCGTGTGCAGCTCGAGGCACGGTCCAGCACGTGCGGATAACTGCCCCGTTCAAGATCAATCCAGGCGTTCGTGTCGAACAGATACCGCATGGTCTATCAAGACCTGTCGTCGAAGTCAGGTAAGGGTTCGAGTGGAAGGTCTTCGACTTCTTCGAGAAGTCCCCCTTCGATACCTTCTGCGCCTTGGTAGGCGCGCAGCCGGCTGAGCGCGTCACCGATTGTCTCTTCGACGGGACGGAGGAGCAGACCCTCGGGGACGTGCTCGACGGTCACTCGTTCGACGACGAGTCGGTGGGTCACCGGAATGCGGACAGCCTGACTGTTTCCGGATTTGAACACGGTGGTTTCAACGGGCTTCGTCACAACTTCCTCCTTTAGCACTATCAACACCGTCACTACGGATATAACTCCAAGTATATACGGCCGAATGGCGACACTATGCTCCAGAAACGGCACAGGCCTATGATTGCCCCGTGAACCTCCCCCATCTGATCCGCCTCATCGGCAGCGTGTTCCGCACAGACCGCCGCTTCGCCGCCGCCATCGCGGGCGTGCTGGTACTCCAGCTCGTGTCGGTGCTGGCTACGTTGTGGTTGCCGTCGCTGAATGCGGACATCATCGACAAGGGTCTGGCCCGTGGCGACATACCTTATATATGGCGCACTGGCGGGGTGATGCTGTTCGCGGCCTTGGTGCAGATTGTCACGGCGGTGGGGGTGATGTGGTTGGCGGCGTGGGCGTCGACAAGCGTGGCGCGTGAGCTGCGCAAGGACGTGTTCGCGCACGTCAACCGCTTTGACGCTGAGGATATGGCGGAGTTTCCGCCGGCGACGCTGATCACGCGCGGGACGAACGATATCTACCAGATTCAGGTCGCGCTGCAGCTCACACTGGGCATGCTCGCGACCGCGCCGATCATGGCGATCGGCGGTGTGGTCATGGCGTTGCGGCAGGACGCTGGCTTGTCATGGCTGGTCGCGGTTGCGGTAGTGATTCTCGCGGTGGTGGTCACGGCAGTCGTTGCGCTGCTGTTGCCGTTGTTCACGCAGATGCAGGAGCGCCTCGACGCGGTCAACGCCGTTCTGCGCGAGCAGATCAGCGGCATTCGTGTGGTGCGCGCGTTCGGCCGCGAAGACTTCGAAACGCAACGTTTCGCCGAGGCCAACGCGGACATTACGCGGGTGAGCCTGAACGTCGGCCGCGTGTTCGTGATCCTGTTTCCTGTGGTCATGCTGATCCTCAACGCCGCGATCGCCGCGTTGATGTGGTTCGGCGGCCAACGTATCGATGCCGGCCTGATGCAGATCGGTTCGTTGACGGCATTCATGCAGTACATGCTGCAAATTCTCATTGCGGTGGTGATGGGCGCGGCGATGATCATTCCGCTGCCCCGCGCGTTCGTGTGCGCACGCCGTGTAACGGAAGTCTTGGTGCACTCGCCCTCGCTTATCGACGCCCCAACCACCCCGGCCACTGACCCCACCGTCACATTCGACCGCGTCACCTACTGCTACCCCGGCGCGGACGCCCCGGTCCTGGAGGACATTTCTTTCGAGGCCCGCCCAGGCACGACGACGGCCGTGATCGGGTCGACTGGCGCGGGAAAGACGACGCTGCTGTCCTTGATCCCACGGCTGCGTGCGCCCAGGTCCGGCGTGGTGTCACTCGGCGGCGTGCCCACCACGGAGCTGAGCCGCGAGCACCTGGCCAGCACCGTGTCAATGGTTCCGCAGAAGCCGTACCTGTTTTCCGGCACGGTGGCGACGAACCTGCGTTTCGGCAACCCGGACGCCACCGATGACGAACTGTGGGCGGCGTTGCGCGTCGCTCAGGCGGACTTCGTCGAGGACTTGAACATGCCCATCTCCCAGGGCGGCACGAACGTTTCCGGCGGGCAGCGCCAGCGTCTGTGCATCGCGCGCATGTTCGTAGCAAATCCGAAGGTGCTGCTTTTCGACGACTCTTTCTCCGCCCTTGACCCCATCACCGAATCCAACCTGCAGGCGGCCATGGCCGAATACACGGCCGGTGCGGTGACCATTCTCGTGGCGCAGAAGGTCAGCTCCATTGTCGACGCCGACCAGATCCTGGTCATGGAAGCCGGCCGGATTGTGGACCGCGGTACCCACGAATCCCTGCTGGCCAACTCACCGACGTACCAAGAGATCGTTGCGTCCCAGGAAGGAGTGGACGCATGAGTGCCAAGACAGACTTGACCGACGAAGAGTTCCTGGAGTTGGAGGAGAAGACCGGGGAGGCGGGGCGCAGACAAGCAAAAGCGTTCTGGCCCTCTGCCTGGCGGATGCTGAAGCTCATGGGCCCGCACAAGCTCGCGTTCGGCACAGGCGTGGTGCTCAATGTGGTCTCGGTGCTGCTCATGGTGGCCGGGCCGGCGGTGCTGGGCATAGCCATCGACGTGATCGCGCGCGGCGACATGGAGCGGCTGAGCGACGTTGTGATGTGGCTGCTGGTCATCTACACCGGCGCATCGTTCGCTGACTGGGCCTCAGGCGCAGTGATCAACCGGGCCGTCATGCGGGCGGTGTACGACCTGCGTGCGTCGATCGAGGCGAAAGTTCATGATCTGCCGTTGAGTTACTTTGACACCCGGCAGCGCGGCGACCTGCTGTCGCGCACGACGAACGACGTGGACAACGTGCAGCAAGCCCTGCAACAGGCGATGGGGCACTTGATTCACTCGGCGATCATGCTCACCGGCATCGTGGTGATGATGTTCTCCATCTCCTGGGAGCTCGCCCTCGTCGCTCTCATCGCTGTGCCGCTGTCAGGACTGGTCATCGCCGTGCTGGGAACGCGCTCGCAGAAGCAGTTCAGTCAGCAATGGCGCTCTACCGGCGCGCTGAACGGTCACGTCGAGGAAGCGTTCACCGGCCACGAGGTCGCGCTCATCTTCGGTCGCACCGACGAGATGGAGAATGAATTCGATCGCCGCAACGCCGAGCTGTTCGGCTCCGCGTTCAAGGCGCAGTTCCTTTCGGGCACGATCTTCCCGACCATGCAGTTCATCACCTACCTGTCGTATGTGGTCATCGCGGTCGTCGGTGCTCTGCGCGTGGCTGGCGGGCACATCACGCTGGGTTCGGCGGTGGCGTTCATCCAGTATTCGCGCCAGCTCAACCAGCCGCTCGGTGAGCTCGGCGGGATGTTGCAAATGCTGCAGTCCGGTGTCGCATCGGCCGAGCGCATCTTCGAGTTCCTCGACGCGCCCGCGCAGAGCACCGACGCCAACGGCATCCTTGCCACACCCGCGCGCGGACTCGTCGAATTCGACGACGTTTCCTTCAGCTACTCCCCCGACACGCCACTTATCGAAGACCTGACCCTGCGCGTCGAACCGGGGCAGACCGCCGCGATCGTCGGCCCCACGGGCGCCGGAAAAACGACACTGGTCAACCTGCTCATGCGGTTCTACGACATCGATAGGGGTGAGATCCGGCTCGATGGCGTCGATACGCGAAGCGTCCCTCGTGCGGCCTTGCGCGGCGAGATCGGCATGGTGCTGCAGGACGCTGTGCTGTTCAAAGGCACCATCATGGAGAACATTCGCTACGGGCATCTTGACGCCACCGACGAGGAGGTCATCGCCGCCGCGCGCGCCACGTACGTCGACCGCTTCGTGCGCACGCTTGCCGACGGCTACGACACGGTCGTCGACCTGGATTCCGGCGCCATCTCTGCCGGTGAGCGACAGTTGATCACTATTGCTCGAGCGTTTCTTGCTCAGCCGTCGGTGCTCATCCTCGATGAAGCAACGTCGTCCGTGGACACCCGCACCGAGGTTCTCGTGCAGGAAGCGATGGGGTCGTTGCGCTCTGGGCGCACCGCGTTCGTTATTGCTCACCGCTTATCGACGATCCGCGACGCCGACACCATCCTGGTCATGGAGGCCGGCCGCATCGTCGAACAGGGCTCCCACGACGAGCTGATGGCGCGCCGCGGGGTGTACTGGCGTATGCAGCAACCAGACGGAGCTGCGGGCGACTTCTAGTTCAACAAGCGTTCATCTTCTGTTACTCGCCTGTCCAGTTCCTTAGATTAGCCTGACGAGCGCCCATATTCGCCCCTAATTAGAAGTGAGCGCTAATGAGTAAAAAGGGACTCCCCCGCGATCCAGCTGGTGAGCACGATCTGCCCGACGAGGCAGACGTGCGCGTCATCGACCGGAACGTGAAAGATTCTGAGCCGGTCGATGTCGACGGCAAGAACACCACGACCACTGATTCCTCCGATACCGACTCCTCCGATATCGATGACGACATCGAAGACAAGGCCGAGGAAAACGACCCGCTCGGTTTCCTCCCGTTTGAAGGCACCGCAAAGCAGGTAGCTAACTGGGTCGCCGTCTTCCTCGGCATCTGGCTGCTCCTCAACGGCGTCGGCATGATCGGTGACGGCTTCAAGATGGTCGCCGGCGACCAGGCTAAAGAGCTGTTCTCCTTCGCTGAGAACCCGTTCGTGGGTCTGGCCATCGGTATCGTCTCCACGGCGATCATCCAGTCTTCCTCTACCACCACTTCCATCGTGGTGGGCATGATCGCCGGTGGTCTGCCGCTGAACATCGCCATCCCGATGCTCTTCGGTGCCAACATGGGTACCTCGGTCACCTCGACCCTGGTCGCCCTGGGTCTGGCCGGTAACAAGAAGCAGTTCAAGAACGGTTTCTCCATGGCGACCGTGCACGACTTCTTCAACCTGATCGCCATCGGCGTCTTCTTCCCGCTGGAGATCCTCACCGGATTCTTAGGCAAGACCGCAACTGCCATCGCACCGTCGTTGGCCGGTGGCGGCGACAGCATCATCTCGAAGGGCTTCGAGGCCTTCGGTGACTTCATTGACATGATCACAGAGCCGCTCGTTGAGCTGGTCAGCAGCCTCGTCGAGCCACTCGGTGACATGTGGGGCGGCATTATTCTCGCCCTGATCGGTGTCGCTCTGATTCTGGTGTCCATCCAGTTCATCGGTAAGGTCCTCAACGCTCTGCTGGTGGGCAAGGCCCAGGACATCCTCTACGCCGCACTGGGTAAGAACGCCTTCATCGGTGCGCTCTCTGGTGCGCTAATCACCGCGCTGGTTCAGTCCTCCTCCACCACCACCGCCCTGACGGTTCCGCTGGCAGCGTCTGGCAAGTTCGAAGTGCGCACCCTGTTCCCGTTCGTGGTCGGTGCGAACATCGGTACGACCTTCACCGGCCTCATCGCTGCGTTCTCCGCATCCGGTGCAGAAGCAGAGGCAGCAATGTCCGGTGCGCTGGTGCACATGCTGTTCAACCTCTTCTCCGCGATTCTCATCTTGAGTATCCCGTTCCTGCGCAACATCCCCCCGCGCTGCTCGGACTGGCTCGCTGGCCTGGCCGAGAAGAACAAGCTCTACGTCTTCATCTACATCGGTGGCGTGTTCTTCGCTATCCCGCTGCTAGCCGTCTTCATTTCCAACACTTTGATGTAAGGAGTCTTCAATGACTAACCCGAACGAGACCCCCGACCTGTCCCCGATGGCTCAGGAGCTCATCCAGAACGAGGCTCCGGATGAGGCACTGCAAGCCCTGCTCGAGGAGCTCGAAGAGACCGCAGAAGAGCTGCGCGTCGAGCTCAACGCCCGCGGCCGCAACGCGGACCGTCTAGCCGCTGACCAGGAGGGTGAGGCTGCTGCTGCAACCGGAGAGGGCACCCGCAAGCACAAGAAGATCAACCCGAACGTCACGCCTGAACAGCAGGCTGAGCTCGACGAGAACTTCGCCAAGTACTGGAGCAACTCCCAGGGTTCCTGGAAGAACCTCTTCCGCCTGCTGCGCGAGTTCCGTGCTGAGATGCAGGAGGGCAAGACCAATGGCTAAAGCCCGCAAGTCCATCACCGCAGCCATCCTGGCGGGCATGACCGTCCTCGCAGTCGGCTGCTCCTCTGACAGCGGCTCGAACGGCAGCTCCGGCAACAGCAACTCTGGCGGCGACAACGGCAGCGAGACCAACGCTGCCGCTGGGGGCCCGATCAAGACCACCGGTTCCGCCACCATCGAGCCGATCACCTCCTACATGGCGAACCGCTACGACTTCGATGTCGACGTAGAGGCCATTGGTTCGACCGACGGTTTCGAGAAGTTCTGCAACGGCGAAGCTGACATCAACGACGCCTCCACGCCTATCCCGGGTGACGGCGCAGAGGTCGACTTCCAGAAGCAGTGCGCCGACAACGACGTCGAGTACATTGAGCTGCCGATCGGTCTGGACGCCATCACCATCGTCAAACACCGCGACAACGACTTCGCGACCGACCTGACCGTCGAGCAGCTGCACGACATTTGGTCGAAGGAGTCCGAGGTGTCCAAGTGGTCCGACATCGACCCGTCCTGGCCGGACGAGGAGATCAAGCTCTACGGCCGCCCGGAGGGTTCCGGTACCCTCGGCGTGTTCGAGGACCTGGTCCTGGACGGTGACGAGATCCGCGACGACTACGAGTCCACCGACGACATCGATGAGCTGACCCAGTGGGTTGCTGATGACCCGAACGCTCTGTCCTTCATGGGCATCGGTAACTACCTCTCCGCTGAGGAAGATGCCCAGCGCATGATCGACAACGTGAAGGTCGGCGGTGTCGAACCGACCGCTGAGGAAACGAAGGACGGCAACTACCCGCTGTCCCGTCCGCTGTTCATCTACGTGAGCAAGAAGTCGGCCGAGCGCGAGGACGTGGACAAGTTCGTCACCACCTACCTCGAGCACGCTGAGGCTGTCATGCCACGCGTGTACTTCTACCAGCTCCCGGAAGAGGACTACGAGAACGCCCAGAAGCGCTACGCTGACCGCAAGACCGGTGCAGACGAGCGCTGGCAAGCATAAACCCGGACTAGCTGGCAAGCAGCCCGGCCCGGCCGCAACTAAGAGGGTTTGACTCCGATTCTGAATCGGGGGTCAGACCCTCTTAGTCATTCTCTTCACAGTCGAAGCAGTTGGGAGCTGCAGTTTCTGTTACCAGCCGGGTGTGCCCGGACCCTGGTACGGCGGCTGCTGGTACGGCGGCTGCTGGTACGGCTGGCCCGGGTAGGGCTGGCTAGGATACGGCTGGCTCGGGTAAGGCGCCGGATACGGGGAATCAGGGTATGCAGACGGGTACGGGTGGGCCGGATAAGCCGGGTAGGAACCAGCCGGGTACATGGGATCGCCGTAGGGCGGCTGCATCCCGCGCGCGACGCCGTACGTGGGGACGTAAGGATAGTCGGAGCGGATCAGCTGGTAAATGCGGGCAAATGCCAAAGACTCGGCCGGGTAGGTGACAAACAGCGAGAGGTTGAGCGTGAACAAGGAAAGCATCGAGTTGATGATGCGCAGCAGAGTGATCGACCCCAGAACCGTCCAGTAGCACCCTTTGAGGTCCTTGAAGACCCGGCCAAAGGCCTCGAATGGGTTCGCTGCCCTATCGATGACGTACACCGGCACCAGAACGACCACCGGGTACACCAGGAACGCGAGCACTACAGCAGCAATACCGAGGAGAACGGTGAAGGCCGGGTGGACGTCGAAAAGCAGGGCCGCTCCGACGATAGGCAGACCGACAACGATCACCCCGAAACAGGCGGTCAGGAAGTACGCCACCACTGCCCCGATGATCGGCAAACCAGTGAATGCGTTGGACCAGCGGGCTCCTTCGCCGGCGACATCGCGGAGAGCAACGCGGGTGCGTGCGACCTGCCACCACAACCAGATGAAGCCGAGAACAGCGACGAAAACGAGCGCCTTAATGAGGTCTTCGTTGGTCACGATCTCCTCGTCGGAGAGAACCCCCGTGACCCCACCCATGATCAACGTGGCGATGACAATAGCCGTGAAGATGAGGTTGATCCCGGCGTAGACGAGAAAATTGTCGAATACCCGCTTGAACCCGAACCCGATCGGCTCGGTGACTGTCACCGTGGTCATCTTGGCTCCTTCATACCTGCTGCTAAGAGATGAAAAGCGTGCCGCCCAGCACCATTGTTAGATGCAGGCGGCACGCTGAGGGTTACACCCGGGTGAGCTTTAGTACATGCTCATGTAGCCGTTGGGGGACTCAGGGTGCTGCGGGCCAGCCTGGTTGGGCTGGTCGCGGTGTGCGCTGATCCAGCGGTAGATGAAGACGTAGGCGAGGGCCTGGAGCGCTGGAAGAGCGAACATGCCGAACCCGATCGTTACGATTGCGAATGCACTGCAAGCGATGCTGATGAGGAAGAGTGAAACCACGATCAGCAGGAAATGGGGCTTAGCATCCTGCCACGCCATCTTGAAGGCACCGACGGCGTTGGTGCGGCCGTCGTACACGTAGAACGGCGCCAGGTTGAGAACTGGAGCAGCGGCGATCATTGCTGCGATCATGAGCAGGAAGACGATGATGCCCAGCGCGACGTGTACCTCAGATAAGAAGATCATGAGCAGCGCGAAGACTACATAGATCACAAACACAGCCAATCCGAGAAGGACGTGGACCAAGATGACCTGGCCCCATCGGATGTTCTTGAACAGGTTGCCCCAGCTCGGTTCTTCACCGCGGCTGTCGCGCAATGCAGTGTTGTACAGCACGATGTACATCACGAACATGATGGCTATCATGACCAGGTACCCGGCGATGATCCCGAAGGGATGCTCCTCCGCCAGGTTGTAGTTCGGGCTGCCAGCATTGGGGTCGTTGGTCGCCGCCGCGATCACCGGAACAATGATGAGGAGCAGCGCAACGATCGAGGCGATCATCATCAGCACCGTGAAGCCGATGTATACGTGCCAGTTCTTGCTGAACAGGCGCTTGAACGCGAACGGAATAGACTCGACGATCGGCAGCGAGCCGCCGGTGGGCTGCAGCGGGCGGCCCGACTCGGAAGCGTTCGGGTCATTCTCCGGGTGCTGGAAACCCGGCCCCGGAGCATAGGCCTGACCGTAGGAGTTCTGTCCGTAACCGTCCTGACCCGGTGTCTGCCCGTAGGCGCCGTAGCCGGAGCCAGACTGGTCGTAGCCCGAGCCGGACTGACCGTAGCCGTTCTGGCCAGACTGACCGTAGGTGGAGTCACCGTAGCCGGAGTTCGAGGTGGAACCGAACTGGTCGGAGCCGGACTGACCGTAAGCGCTGGAGCCACCCTGGCCATAGGAGCCCTCTCCGTAGGCGCTAGAGCCGCCCTGGCCATAGCTGCTCTGGCCATAGGAGCTGGAGCCGGACTGGCCGTAGCCTCCCTGCCCGTAGGAGGTGGAACCGGTCGAGTCAGCGGGGTTCTGGTTGTTGGAATTGCTGCTGTTGTTTCCGTAGCCGCCGCCGAAAGGATTGTTGTCCTGACCGCCGAACGGGTTATTTGGATCATTGGGGTTGGTCATAAGGGCTATCATATTGTGTTGGCGAAAATATGCGAGTTCAAGCGAAGCATTGTTCAGCCATTATTCAGATTGCACCAAGGGGGTAGACAGCGCTTAACGTGCCCCGTTGCATGAACACGCCGCCGCGAGATGAACCGGGTTTAAGATGGATGGCGTGAGTAATCAGCCGTACCCTAAGCCCCCGGCCCGCGACCTTCGCCTGTCTGACGCGGAGCGTGCGGACGCGTTGGCCCAGCTGACCTACGCGTACGGCGAGGGCCGCTTGGATCCGGAGGAGTACGACAAGCGGTGCGATGCCGCTACCCAGGCCGCCACCCACCGTGACCTGGAACCGCTGTTCCGGGACCTCCCCACGCAGCAGCAGTCTCAGGAGATAGAGGCATACCAGCAGTACCAGCCGGCGCACGGCCAGGAACTCGACGTCTATACCCGCCACGAGATTGCGACTGCCCGCAAGAGTGGCCAGAACATCCGCCTCGGCATGTTCGGCCTGGGCACGCTGCTGTCGCTCAGCGGCGGCATCGTGCTGGCGGAAACTGTCGCACCGTTATGGGCGATGATGCCAGTCTTCATTGTTCCGACGCTGTTCATCCTCCTCTACATCATGAAGGTCGGCCCGGATAGCTGGTACACCCCAAGTCCGGCACAGCTTGAGCGCAAGCGACTCAGGGATATGAGGACGGCCCGCCGGCTGGAGGAGGAACGTCGTAAAGCTTTGCGTGCAGCGCAGCGCGACCAGCTCACTGGCGACGTGATGGGCTACGCGCAAGACACGATTAACCGCTTCAAGCGGTGAAAACCGCGGCGAATTCTCAATAGAATGGCCCCATGAGCGACGACACCAATGAGAACCCCCAGCGCAAGCCTTTGAAGAAACACCGCCATTTTGATCAGGCGGACAAGCTCAAGAACGTGGCCTATGACCTGCGTGGACCGGTCGCGGCGACGGCGGAGGAAATGGAGCGCGACGGCCACAACATCCTCAAGCTGAACACGGGCAACCCCGGCATCTTCGGTTTCGATGCTCCCGATGTGATCATGCGCGACATCATCGCCAACTTGCCGCACTCGCAGGCGTACTCGACGTCGAAGGGCATTATTCCGGCGCGGCGAGCCGTCGTCACGCGCTACGAGGAGATCGACGGTTTCCCAGAATTCGATATTGACGACGTGTACTTGGGCAACGGGGTCAGCGAGCTGATCAACATGGTCACGCAGGCATTGCTTAACGACGGAGACGAGGTCCTCATCCCGTCTCCCGATTACCCGCTGTGGACAGCGGCGACGTCGTTAAGCGGCGGCACTCCCGTGCACTACATCTGCGACGAGGAAGACGACTGGAACCCCTCGCTCGAGGACATTCGCTCCAAGGTGAACGACCGCACCAAGGCGATCGTGGTGATCAACCCGAACAACCCCACGGGTGCTGTGTACTCGCGCGAGATCCTCGAGGGCATCGCGGATATCGCCCGCGAGCACGAGCTCATGGTGCTTGCCGACGAGATCTACGACCGCGTCCTGTACGACGGCGCCAAGCACATTTCCATGGCGGAGGTCGCCCCTGACCTGCTCACCTGCACCTTCAATGGCCTGTCGAAGGCGTACCGGGTGTGCGGTTACCGCGCCGGCTGGATGATGATTACCGGCCCGAAGCGCCGCGCCACCGGATTCGTCGAGGGCCTGGATCTGCTCGCCGGCACGCGCCTGTGCTCCAACGTGCCAGGCCAGCACGCGATCCAGGTCGCGCTCGGCGGCCGGCAGTCCATTTTCAGTCTCACCGGTGAAGGCGGCCGACTCAAGGAACAGCGCGACATCACCATCAAGAAGCTGCGGGAAATCCCCGGCGTCTCTGTCGTCGAACCGAAGGGTGCGCTCTACGCCTTCCCGAAGATCGACACCGAGATGTACCACATCTACGACGACGAACGCTTCATGCTCGACCTGCTCAAGAGCGAAAAGATCCTCATGGTCGGCGGCTCCGGCTTCAACTACCCCAAACCGGACCACTTCCGCGTGGTCACGCTGCCGTGGGCGTCCCAGCTGGAGAACGCCATAGAACGGCTGGGCAACTTCCTCAGCGACTACCACCAGCACTAAGGAGCGTGGGGGCTAGGGGGCACCGATAAGCGACAACGTTTATTGCCCGCCCCCTGACCTTTATTGGCGCGTGAGACTCTTCTTGATCTGCTCCGGGTACAAGGTGATCGTCGGCATACCCAGCAAACCAAGGCCCGCAGCCAGCAGACCGAACGGCAGCAACCACAGTAGAGCATCGCGCGAGTTCCCCGACGGTTTCGGCTCAGTCGGCTTGTTCGGCGTGCCCGTATTGCTCGGCTCTTCCGGCTCCTCCGTTTTCGGGTAGGAAGCCTGGATAGTGAACTTGTGCTCAGAACCGTCTTTACGCTTGTAGGCGAGTTCAGCCCGGGAGATCCTACCGCCGAAGTTCGGATTCGGGAAGAAAGTGATCTCACCCGTAGCGCTGTCAATAATCCAGCGACCCTGGCCCGGAACTTTCATTTCACGCATGTCCGGGGTGATCTCCGGCTGGAGGTCGACACCGCCAACACCGGTGAACTTCAGGGAGCCTGTTTCCATCTCCGGCACGTCCACCTGCACAGAGAACGGGTTGTCCGTCGGTGCAGTGACCTTGATAACGGAATCGCTGATCTCGAGGCTGTTGCCGTCCAAGGTCGTAGTGATCGGAGCCGGCGTCAGCGTGGTAGTGACGGGATCCGGAGTCGCCGTTGCCGGTTCAGGCGTGACCGTGACGGTGGGAGAAACACGCGGCGTCACAGTCACGGTGACCGGGTTCGGGGTCACCGTCACCGGCGGCACTGCCACAGTGACGGGCGTGCCGCTGACCGTCGTGACCACGTCCGGCACCGTCGCGGTGATGGCCTCCGGAGTGGCAGTGACCGCCGTCGGTTCACCCGTGACGTTCACCGTTGTGGTGATCGGGGCAGGCGTCACCGTGACCGGGCTGGGCGAAATGGTCTCCGTCATCGGCGCGGGGAACTGCGTAATCGTTGCCTGCGGCGGGGTCGTCGTGACCGTGACCTGGTACGTCGACTTCGACGTCACGGTCGTGGTGACGGTCTTTTCAACCGTTGTCGGAACACCGCCCACGGTGGTGGGGACCGCAGTAGTCACAGTGGTCGGAACTTCGGTGGTGACCGTCTCCGTCACCGGCGGCAACGTCGTCGTGTTCGTCGCCGTAGTCTGGCCCGTCACCGACACCTGGTAGGTGGTGGATTCCTTCGCGCCGGTCTTCGTCATTGCTTCCACAGTGACGGTACCGGGGGTTCCGCGGTAGTTGTCGGCAGGCTCGAACGTGACCACGCCGGTGGTCGGGACGATAGTGTAGGTGCCCTCGTTCCTCGTCAGAACGTTGTCCGCAGCATCCGCAAGCGAGTACGCGATAGTCCAGTCGCTCGGGAAGGACGGGAACATCTCCTTGCCCGACTTCGACTTCTGCGGCTGCTTTGCATCGCCAGTGCTTGTCGACGGCGACGTCTTCACAGCCTTGTACTCACCCAGCACCGTGCCCGGCTCCGAGCGCACACCCTCAGCGTTGGCCACGGTGTAATCGACCGGGTCCGGGGTGCCGTAGAAACCGTCGACAGGCGTGAACGTGAAAACGCCCTCACGGTCAACGGACCAGGCACCCTGGTTGGGGATAGTCTTCGTTTTGCCGCTGCTGTCCGCGTCAGCACCGTCGATCTGAACGGAGCCCGGGACCATACCCCTGCCGTACTTCGGAGCCGCAGTGAGCTTCTCCCCCACCTCGCCGGTGGCGGACACAGGCCGCAGGATCATGTTCGTCGTTGACACAATCGGCCGGTAGTGACCGTCCGCAGGGCGGGGCTGGCCATTCGCAGTCTTCAGATTCGTGATGCGCACGCCGACAGCCGGAGCAGCGCCCGTGAAGGACGGTTCCGGAGTGAATGTGACCTCACCGGTGTTCTTGTTGATGCTGTACCGGCCGACATTCGCAATCTGCAGCGAAGTATCTTGCGTGACCAGCTCACCATCAGGGGTGACCAGGCCGTACGTGAACTCGCCGTACCACGACCTCGGGTAACCCGGGAACATCTTCTGGGCGGTCAGGCCCCAGTCGCCCTTACCGTTGTCCGTGGACTTCTGAGCTTTGCCCTGCTCCTCGATCGTCGTCGCCAGCGTTCCGTCCTGCACGTCGTACCGCACGGAAAGGGTAGCCCTGCCCGCGGGAACACCGTGCTCGTTCTTCGCGGTGTACTGGATCGGCGTGGGGTTGCCCACGAAACCGAGCTCAGGGGTGAAGGTCACCGAGCCGTTGCGGTTGACCTTCCACGTGCCCTCGCCGTCGACCGTCAGCTCGCGCCCGGCGTCCTGACCAGTGGCATTGATCAAGGCCACTGAGGATTTATCGATCGCCGCCTGCCCGCTGGACTGCGCGAAATCAGGATTCAGCGTGACGTCGCGTCCGGCCAGTTCATTCGCTTCCGCGTTGTTCAGGCCGACCGTCGGCTTGACGACGTTCGGCGTGTAAAGGGTGGTGACCTCCGCATACGAAGCATTATTCGGGTTGATTGTGTGCGCCGGCCGAGTCTGCCCGTACGCCATGACGCGGCGGTTCTTCCCGATCGTATTCGTGGTCATGTTGCTGACGACGACGCGCACCGGTGCCGCCGACTTCTGCGTGATGTTCGCATCCTTGACCTCGGCATCCGAGAAGAAGATCGGGCTCGGCGTGAAGGAGACCTCACCAGTGTCCGGATTGATCGAGTACTTACCTTCGCTGGTGTTCAGCTCGGTGGTGACGTGGCCGAGGTAATTGGTGGCAGCGTCAGTCTTGTAGTCGAGAGCGCCGTCGACCTTGCCTGCGACTGCGTCCTGCCTATCCACCTGGAAGGCGTACTTCGGTGTGAACCCGGACCAGCCCATGCCGTCCTTCACACCGTTGAAGCCAGCAGATGCCTGGGCAGTCTGCGTGGCACCGAAGGCGCCCGTGGATGTCAGATCCGTCGTGCCTTTGCCCGGCAGGTCAACGGTGGCGTAGTGGTACTCCTTTTTGAGCTTCGATTTAAAGGGATCGATCTGGATCGGCAGCGGCGGGGCGTAACCGATGTACCCCGGAGCGGGAGTCCAGTTGACGGAGAACACTTCATTGAATTCGGAGGTGTATGACCACTCGCCCAGCGGAGTTGCAAGCCTGTTGGAACCCTTGAACGGCACCGGGCGATCGAGACCAGAGAAGACGTTCTTGTAGTCCGTCTTATCTTGCTTGCTCCAGATGGTCAGCGGTACTGAGCTACCCCAGTTGCCGTACTTGCCTGTCTTAGCCTTTTCCTTCGAAATTGCATCGAGGCTTAAAAACATTCCGCTGAACTGATTTTCATTCTTTACCGCACCCCACGGCACGTTTTGCGGAGCTTGGTCGTTGTAATGCTGGCCGTTTACGGTCTGGGGTTCCGCCGAAGCAGCAGGAAGCGCGCCCCAATCGGGGGCAACTACCCGGACAGTGGACAATCCAATAATGGCGACCGTGGCGGCACTGACGGCGCGCTTGGTAACGGAAATGCGCAGGCCAGAGGGCTGCACAGAGCTAAGGGGGGTCATTGGGAGGATTCGCCTAACGTTTCTGTACTGATTAACCAACGAAAGACTACCTGCAACACAGAATGTTGTAAACAATCCTGAATAAAAATGCTTCCCCCCTCGAACGGACCTCCGTTAGAGGGTGCGGCCGAGCGCCCAGAGCTGCCAGCCTACGGCCTGCCAGGCGTCGACGGGGAGGACGTTGCGCCCGTCGATAAGCCGCTTTTCCGCAACGAGCTCACCGGCGTGAGCTGGGTCGAGCTCCTTGAAGTCCTGCCATTCGGTGGCGAGGATGACCAGCTCAGCGCCGGTGAGGGCATCATCAAGCGACGCGGCGTAATCGAGCGTCGGGAAGACCTTGCGCGCGTTGTCCATGGCCTGCGGGTCGTAGACGCGCACGGCGGCACCGGAGAGATTGAGCTGGCCGGCGACGGCAAGGGCCGGCGAGTCGCGGACATCGTCGGAGTTCGGCTTGAACGCCGCGCCGAGGACCGTGATCCGCTTGCCGATCAGTGAGCCGAGAATCTCCCGCGACAGATCGATCACGCGCTCGCGGCGGCGCATATTGATCGCGTCGACCTCGCGCAGGAACGTCAGTGCCTGATCGGCGCCGACCTCCCCGGCGCGAGCCATGAAGGCGCGAATGTCCTTCGGCAGGCAGCCGCCGCCGAAGCCCAGGCCGGCACCGAGGAACTTACGGCCAATGCGGTCGTCGTGACCAATGGCGTCGGCAAGCTGCGTGACATCCGCGCCGACATTCTCGCAGACCTCTGACACGGCGTTGATGAAGCTGATCTTCGTGGCCAGGAACGCGTTCGCTGAGACTTTCACCAGCTCAGCGGTCTGCAGATCCGTGACGATGAACGGGGTGTCGTTGTTCAGCGGCTCCGCGTACACCTCGCGGGCGACAGCTTCTGCCGTCGATGTTCCTTCGTTTTGGGTGTTCACACCCAAAACGATGCGGTCCGGGGTGATCGTGTCCTGCACGGCGTAGCCCTCACGGAGGAACTCCGGGTTCCACGCGATCTCCACGCTGGCGCCCTTGCCCGCCTGCTCGGCGAGCCTGTCCGCACGCTCCTGCAGTGCCGCCGCCGTGCCGACGGGAACGGTCGACTTGCCCAGGATCACGTGGTCACCCTCAAGGTGCGGCACGAGACTATCGACGGCAGCCTCCACATAGGTCGTATCCGCCGCATAGGACCCGCGCTGCTGCGGAGTGCCCACTCCGATGAAGTGGACGTTGGCGAACTGAGCGGCTTCTTCGTAGTCCGTGGTAAAGCTCAGACGCCCATTGGAAATGTTGCGCTCCAGCACCTCCGGAAGCCCCGGCTCGAAGAACGGCACCCTGCCATTCTTCAGAGCGTCGATCTTCGCCTGGTCAACATCAATCCCCAGCACCTCGTGCCCCAGCTCCGCCATGCAGGCGGCGTGAGTTGCTCCGAGGTAACCAGTGCCAATAACAGTCATGCGCATGGGGGCCATTATGCCCACTCAGCACGCATGTAAAAGGCTTTCACGGTTAAGCCTTGTCTAATAAGTAATGAACAAAGCGACCCAGAGGCTTAGTTGACGCTTTCGTCCTCGTTCTCGTACGAGCGCGGCTCCTGACGCTGTGCCGGCTCAATGCCGTCGTTCCAGGATGCGTTCTCGTTGTAGCCCTCCGCCTTATCGACGGTACGGACAGCCGGGTTCGTACCGTCCTCGTTCACCGTGTCCGGGTGGGTGAAGTCCTTCTCTTCGCCGTTGTCGCGGGTCTCGCTGTTGTTGTCGCGGCGGCGCTCCTGGCACTGCTGGCACGCGCAGTCGCCGTGGTCCGGAACACCACCCTCATTGCGGTGCGCGCCCTCATTGCGGTGCGCGCCCTGCTCACCGGCGTGGCCATGGCAGTGGCACTCACCGGGAGGGCAGTCGCAGGTCTTGTGGTGGCCGCAAGTGCAGCCTTCACCGTGGTTACCGCAGGTGCAGCCCTGGCCATCCGCGTGAACGTCCTTCACGCCCAGGTCAACCGGCTCGGACTTGACCACGCGGCCGTCGTCAAGCGTGCGCTCGTCGCGCAGGTGCGTGTCCACGCTGCCGTCGCGCCGCACACCGTGCTCCTCAGTGGAGGTGTCACGTGCAGAGTCGTGCAGGTCCTCGTTGCGGCGATCAGTGTCGGCGTAGCTACGGTCCGGTGCGTTATCTGCGTTGTCAATGTCACCGGTGCGGTTCTCGGAATCGAATGGGCTGGTCATGATGTCACTCCTAAATGTTGGTTCATCCGGTTTCCCCTAGCGAAAATGTTTTTCGTTGGTGAAAACCTCTTGAAAACCACGGTAGTGACAGATTGACCTCCGCGCTGTGACGGAGGCCCGCTGTGACCAAATTGTGAGGTTATGCGAACCCCTAGGCGCCAAAGGGTTAAGGGTCAAAAGGGGATGCGGACGGAATCTTGGAGGATTCCATCATGAACCGCTCATACACCAAGGAGCAGCGACGCAGAGCTCTG
>NZ_JAGPZB010000011.1:0-92979 GCF_024454115.1 Corynebacterium sp. CCUG 65737 | reverse complement strand
GGAAAAAATAAACACCAAGACGCCGGTTTGTCCACCATGTCGCGACTCATCTGTCAACAATGTCGCGACTGATGACAGTTGTGGAGATGGCGGGAATTGAACCCGCGTCCTTCGCCACCGCGCCAGGGCTTCTCCGTGCGCAGTCCGCACAGATCTCTGCTCGACCCTCCGGATCAGGCGAACATGTCCGGATGATGGGCCCAGTCAGTGAGAGGTGTCCCCTTCAATCACCGCACTGACACGGTGGAAGGGCAAGCTCCCTAGTCGATGCCAGGGTCCGGGACGGGAGCGAGCCCGGCCTGACAGACACGCGGTCGCTACTTAGGCAGCGAGGGCGTAGTCACGCTGAGAGTTCTTCTCTGCGCTTATAACATGCTGCGACGCTTCAATCGGTGGTCTCCAGCCTGCACCGGCACGCTTCCCCTGGCTTAGTCGGCGAAGTCGAAACCAAGTCATCCCCTTGGAGTGAACTTCACTTCCCTCCTGCGGCGGGAACGTACAGTAACACCGCAGGAGCAGTTACTTTACATCCCTGACGGGGCAACACGCAAGTGCTCGACAGTCGCGCCCGGCCCCGCGTCGACCGCCAAGCGCACGGCGTTGGCCACGTTGCTCGCGTCCATCTTCGGCCGGTCGCCGTGCTTCGGGTCCGCCAGCATGTCGGTGTCGGTCCGGCCCGGATGGATCGAGGTCACGCGGATGCGCCCCTTTTCTTCCAGTCTGAGCGAATCAGTGAAGCCGCGCAGCGCGAACTTCGAGGCGCAGTAGGCGGTGTTCTCTTCCACGCCGTGGAAGCCGGCGCCGGAGTTGATGGTGACAAGGAGGCCGCCTGATCGTCGTAAAGCAGGCAGCAATGCGCGCGTGAGCGTGACGGGCGCGAGCACATTGATGTCCATCGTCTCGCGCCACTGCTCGTCTGTGATCTGCTCGAAGGGGTCCTTGTGCAGGACACCTGCGGCGAGCACCACGACATCGACGTTCTCGATCCGCGACACAGCCTCGGCCAGCGCCTCGGTGTCGCGTAGGTCAACCTCAAACGGCTCAGCGCTGGGCAGCACACTGACAATGTCGGACGCGTCGCGCGACGCCCCGGCGATGATGTGGTGGTCTTTACCCAGCTCCTCCGCGATCGCGCGGCCGATACCGCGGGACGCCCCTGTCACTAACGCTGTTTTCATGCCACCCAGTCTAGGTGGAAACAGGCTTAAGCCTTGATCCCCTTCAGCTTCCGCCCCAGATCACGGGTGATCTCGCGGTCCTCGGTGCGCTGCTTGATGGCGCGGCGCTTGTCGTAATCCTGTTTACCTTGGGCCAGACCAAGCTCGACCTTGACCCGGCCCTCCTTGAGGTAGAGCTTCAGGGGAACGAGGGTGCGATTGCCGTCGCGCAGTTTGCCCTCGAGGGTGTCAATCTCGCGACGGTGCAGCAGCAGTTTGCGGGTGCGGCGCGGTGAGTGGTTCGTCCACGACCCCATCGAATACTCGGGGATGTGCAGGTTGCGCAGCCACACTTCACCGTTGTCGATGGTGGCAAAGGCTTCGACGAGGGACGCTTTGCCGTCGCGAAGCGACTTGATCTCCGTGCCCTGCAGCACGATGCCTGTCTCGTAGGTATCCAGGATCGTGTAATCGTGGCGCGCCTTGCGGTTGGAAGCAATGACGTTGGAGCCGTCGGTTTTCTTCTTCTTGGCCATAGGCTACTTCCGGACGTAGGAGCGCAGCGCGACCTGCGCGACAAGGCCGGACACGACCAGCGCGGCGAGGCTGACCAGCGGCATAACGGTCCACACCGCGGAATCCGGCAGACGGGCAATGAGCAGATTCTGGTAGACGGGGTCGAGCATCTGGTCGACAATCTGTGTCTTGATCAGCCACACGCCAACCGTAGCGATGATCCCGCCGATGAGCACCGAGAGAGCTGCCTCGAGAATGAACGGGGCCTGCGTGAACCAGCGGCTGGCACCCACCATGCGCATGATGCTGATTTCCTCGCGGCGCGAATACGCCGCCAGCTGCACCATGTTCGAAATCAGGAAGATCGCAGCAAGCGCCTGAGCCGCCGCGATGATGAAGGTGGCGTTGCGGAACGAATCCATCGAGTCAGCGAGACCGCGGACATCACTGGCCTGATCGGCGACATAGGTCACCTGGGGCAGGTCGCGGACAGCATCAATCGGCGACGTATCCGTCGGATCCTCCAGCCGCACGTGCAGTGCAGCCGGCATCGAATCGCGGGATGTCTCCTCCACCAGGACCGGGTCAGACTCCTTGAACAGCTCAACGAAGCGCTCGTAGGACTGATCACGGTTGCGGAAAGTCACTGACTCGACGCGTTCATCGGCCTGCAAGATATCGCGCACCTGCGTGCAGCTTTGCGACGAACAATCCTTGTCCGTCTCCGAAACCTCATCACTGAGTTCAACCATGACTTCGACGCGGTCGAGATACAGGTCCTTCGTCTCGCTGGTTACCTGTGACATGAGGATGCCGGCGCCCACGAGCGCCAAGGACAGAGCCGTGGTGATGATCAGCGCGACCGTCATGGTGAGGTTGCGGCCCAAACCGCGGAAGCCCTCACGGAAGATGAAGTTCCAGTTCATTAGCTTTCCCTCCCGTAGACACCGTGCTTATCGTCGCGGATGAGCTTGCCCAGGTGGAGCTCAATGACGCGTTTGCGCATGTCGTTGACCGCACGGGCGTTGTGCGTGGACATCACCACTGTCGTTCCCATCCGGTTGATCCGGGCGAGCAACGCCATGATGTCGTCGGCGGTGGAGGGGTCGAGGTTGCCGGTAGGCTCGTCGGCAAGCAAAAGCCGAGGGCGGTCGACAAACGCGCGCGCGATCGCCACACGCTGCTGCTCACCGCCGGAAAGCTCATTCGGCATCCGGTTCGCTTTGGCATCGAGCCCAACAATCTCGAGGGCCTCCGGAACAAGCTTGTTGATCTTCGTCTTCGACTTACCGATCACCTCGAGGGCGAATGCAACGTTGTCGTAGACGTTGAGCTTCGGCAGCAACCGGAAGTCCTGGAAGACATATCCGATGGACTGACGCAGCTTGTTCACCTCGCTCCCCTTGAGGGCGTTGACGTGGAATTTGTCGAAGTAAATGTCGCCGGAGGTGACGTTCTCTTCGCGGATGAGCAATTCCAGGAAGGACGATTTGCCCGAGCCGGACGGGCCGATGAGGAAGACGAACTCCCCGTTTTCGATGTCGACGGAGATGTCGTCGAGCGCCGGCCGCGTGGACGTCGGGTACACCTTTGTCACGTTGGAGAAAGTGATCACCCGTGTCACTCTAGTGACAGATCGCGCCGGTTAGAAATCACGCGCCCCATAACCGCAGGTCCACCGACTTTGGAGGACATTCACAGGGGAAGTGAATCTAATTCGTGACTGGATGGGGCCGAGGAAGGATTAGACCTCTGCTTCTTGCTGCTCAGCCATGCGCCAGCGGATGCCGCTTTCCAGAAACCCGTCGATGTCGCCATCGAGCACCTTCTGCGGGTCGCCTACTTCGTAGTTGGTGCGTAGGTCTTTGACCATTTGGTACGGGTGGAGGACGTAGGAGCGCATCTGGTTGCCCCAGCTGGCGTTGCCGCCAGCACCGAGGGCGTCGAGCTCAGCTTTTTCTTCCTGCCGTTTGCGCTCAAGCAGCTTGGACTGCAGGACGTTCATGGCGGAGGCCTTGTTCTGAATCTGCGACTTTTCGTTTTGGCAGGTCACCACAATGCCGGTGGGCTCGTGGGTGATGCGCACCGCCGAGTCGGTGGTGTTGACCGATTGGCCACCAGGACCGGACGAGCGATAGACGTCGATGCGGATTTCCGAGTCCGGGATGTCGATGTGGTCAGTCTTCTCCACCACCGGCAGAACTTCGACTTCGGCGAAGGAGGTTTGACGGCGCCCCTGGTTGTCGAACGGCGAGATGCGCACCAACCGGTGCGCACCCTGCTCGACGGATAACTGGCCGTACATGTACTCGCCGTGCACGACGAACGTCGCCGACTTGATGCCGGCCTCCTCGGCGTAGGAAATGTCGTAGACATCGACCTTGTGCCCGTTCTTCTCCGCCCAACGGATGTACATGCGCATGAGCATCTCTGCCCAATCCGCCGCGTCGACGCCGCCTGCTCCGGAGCGGATGTTCACCACCGCTTCGCGCTGGTCGTACTCGCCCGACAACATTGTGGTCACTTCGAGGGTTTCGACGGCCGTGGTCAGGTCAGCGAGTTCATCCTCGGCAAGCGTGTAATCGCCCTCTTCCGCGGCGAGCTCGTACATGACGGGCAAGTCGTCGATACGCTGGCGTAGGCTGCGCACCCTGCGCACGCGCGCTTGGACGCTGGAGAGTTCAGTGGTCACGCTCTGAGCGTGCTCGGGGTCGTCCCACAGGCTCGGGTCGGCGGCCTGCTGCTCCAGCTCGCGCGCCCGGGCATCCATCTCGTCGAGGTCCATGACCTTCTCAATGGTGGTCAGGGTCTGCTCGAGCGACTGGATGCGGTTGCTGGTGTCGGGATTCATGTAAGCGCAGTGTAGTAGGAGACGATAGACTCGAACTACACCCCCACACGGGCGCCCGCGGCAGCGGGCTGAGATCGCACTGATAGGCCGTGCGAGCACCGTTCGAACCTGTCTGGTTAGCACCAGCGAAGGAAGTAAAGGAGAGGCAATGGCCGACATCTACGCCCAGGAAATTCACCTGAAGCACTCGTACGCGCCGATCGTGGAAGATGGTCTGGAAGTCCCGGAGACGGAAATCCAGCTCGATGACTCACCGACCGGCCCGAACGCGCCGTTCAAGATCTACCGCACCCGCGGCCCGTGGGCCGAGCCGGAAGAGGGTCTGCCGGATCTGCGTACCGAGTGGATCCAAGGCCGCGGCGACGTGGAGAGCTACACCGGCCGCGAGCGCAACCTCGAGGACGACGGTGTCCGCGCTATGAAACGCGGAGCCGCTAGCGAAGAGTGGCGCGGGGCTAAGCGCGAGCTCCTGCGCGCGAAAAGCGGAAAGCGCGTGACCCAAATGGCCTACGCACGCCGCGGCGAGATCACCCCCGAAATGCGCTTTGTGGCACTGCGCGAACACTGCTCTCCGGAGAAAGTCCGCGAGGAAGTCGCCGCTGGCCGCGCAATCATCCCGAACAACGTTAACCACCCGGAGAGCGAGCCGATGATTATCGGCAATGCGTTCTTGACCAAGATCAACGCGAATATCGGCAACTCCGCGGTGACCTCCTCCATCCGTGAGGAAGTAGACAAGTTGCGCTGGGCCACCCGCTGGGGCGCGGACACGGTCATGGACTTGTCGACCGGAAACGACATTCACACCACTCGCGAGTGGATCCTGCGCAATTCCCCGGTTCCCATCGGCACGGTGCCGATCTACCAGGCGCTGGAGAAAGTGGGTGGCGTCGCTGAGGACTTGACGTGGGAGATCTTCCGCGACACCGTCATCGAGCAGGCTGAGCAGGGCGTTGATTACATGACTGTCCACGCCGGCGTGCGCCTGCCGTACGTTCCGCTGACCTCGAAGCGCGTGACCGGCATTGTCTCCCGCGGCGGCTCGATCATGGCCGGCTGGTGCCTCGCGCACCACAAGGAATCCTTCCTGTACGAGAGTTTCGACGAGCTGTGCGAGATTTTCGCCCAGTACGACATCGCTTTCTCGCTTGGGGACGGTCTGCGCCCCGGCTCCGTCGCCGACGCCAACGATGCTGCACAGTTCGCTGAGCTGAAAACCATCGGCGAACTATGCAAGCGCGCCTGGGACCACGATGTCCAGGTCATGATCGAGGGTCCGGGCCACGTCCCGCTGAACATGATCCAAGTCAACAACGAGAAGGAAGAGGAGTGGTGCGGCGGCGCGCCGTTCTACACCCTTGGCCCGCTGGTGACCGACATCGCCCCAGGCTACGATCACATCACCTCTGCGATCGGCGCCGCCAATATCGCCATGGGCGGCACCGCGATGCTGTGCTACGTCACCCCGAAGGAGCACCTGGGCCTGCCCAACAAGGATGACGTCAAGACTGGTGTGATCACGTACAAGGTCGCCGCACACGCTGCCGACGTGGCCAAGGGCCACCCGGGCGCCCGTGACTGGGACGACGCGATGAGTAAGGCGCGCTTCGAGTTCCGCTGGAACGACCAGTTCGCTCTCTCCCTCGACCCGGAGACCGCGCAGGCCTACCACGATGAGACGCTGCCGGCTGAGCCCGCGAAGACAGCGCACTTTTGCTCCATGTGCGGCCCGAAGTTCTGCTCCATGCGCATCAGCCAGGACATCCGCGACGAGTTCAGTGATGCCATCGACGAGGCGCTGGATGACGAGAACAAGAAGCTCATCGCCGACCTGGGCATCCCCACCTTCGCGGGCGGGGAGGATTTCCGCCGCGGCGAGCGCGAGATGGCCAAGGAGTTCCGCGAGCTCGGCTCGAACGTCTACGTGAAGGAGTAATTCGGGGATAATGGCTGCTGTGTCTACCGCAGCATTCATCGAAAGCCATACTGACGCCCCCGACCACGAGCTCGCCGCGGCGCTGACCCGCACGGCCGGGGAGCTTGCCTTGCATATGCGCAACGAAGGTTTGGAGACGTCGCAAAAAACCTCCGTGTCGGATGTGGTCACGCAGGCTGACATGGCCGCGGAGCGCTTCGTGGCCGACGCGTTGATGGCGCTGCGCCCTGACGACGGCATCCTGGGCGAGGAGGGCGCGGCCAAGAAATCTACTTCGGGTCGCACGTGGGTGATCGACCCGGTCGACGGGACGTACAACTTCTCGTGCGGCTCGGATTACTTTTGCTCTGCGCTCGCGCTTGTCGAAGGAGCGCCCAGCGATCCAGAACGCATCTTCACCAGCGCTGTCACGCGCCCCGCATTGAACACGACCTGGGTGGCGCACGACGGAACCTCCGAGCGCAACGGTGAACAGCTCCCCCAC
Organism: Corynebacterium sp. CCUG 65737; assembly: GCF_024454115.1. Taxonomy (NCBI): domain Bacteria; kingdom Bacillati; phylum Actinomycetota; class Actinomycetes; order Mycobacteriales; family Corynebacteriaceae; genus Corynebacterium; species Corynebacterium sp. CCUG 65737. Next base: position 86,035 of record NZ_JAGPZB010000011.1, on the reverse strand, counting down.
TTGGAGAACGCACCGCTGACCCAGCTCGCACTAGCCACCTACCTGCACCCGCGCGACATGGACAACGCGGACATTCGGGGCGCCTGGATGCGAGCTGCGAGCCAGGCCGCCACGGTGCGCATGTGGGGCGCAGGCTCGGTTGATTTGGCGACGGTAGCCTCCGGTGGGATCGGCGGCTGGATCCAGCATTCGGTCGCGGATTGGGACTGGCTGCCCGGCAAAGCGCTCGTCGAAGGCGCTGGCGGGAAGGCCATCAAGGTCGACGCTGGTGGAGTGACCTGGTGCGTGGCGGGCAACAGCCAAGTGGTGGATGAGGTGGCAGCACTTTTGCTCCAGTAACAACGCCCCGATCTCGCTAGGATTGAGCGCCATGACCACCTATTCAGATGATCTCGCGCTCGCACTCGAGCTCGCGGAGCTTGCCGACGGCATCACCCTCGACCGATTCGAGTCCGCCGACCTCAAAGTCGACTCGAAGCCGGACATGACCCCGGTCTCCGACGCGGACATCGCCGTGGAGGCTGCACTGCGCGCCAAGCTGGAATCTGCCCGCCCATCCGACGCGGTCCTTGGTGAGGAGTTCGGTGGCGACGTGCAATTCGAAGGCCGCCAATGGGTCATTGACCCCATTGATGGCACCAAGAACTTCGTGCGCGGTGTGCCCGTGTGGGCCACCCTCATCGCGCTGCTTGACGGCGGCAAGCCCGTCGTCGGCGTAATCAGTGCTCCAGGCCTTGCCCGCCGCTGGTACGCCAGCCAGGGCTCCGGCGCGTGGCGCACGTTTTCCGACGGCAGCGTGAAGCGGCTCGGGGTGTCGGGCGTTGCGGAGTTGGAGGATGCGTCGATAAGCATCTCGTCCTTGAGTGGCTGGCGCGACCGCGGCTTGCGCGACCAACTGATCTCCCTGACTGACGATGTGTGGCGGCTGCGCGGCTACGGCGACTTCTTCTCTTACTGCCTGGTGGCAGAAGGTGCGGTGGACATCGCTGCGGAGCCCGAAGTGTCGCTGTGGGATCTCGCAGCACTGTCTGTTCTGGTCACCGAGGCTGGCGGGAGGTTCACCTCACGCGCCGGCGAGGATGGCCCGCACGGCGGTGACGCGGTGGCCACCAACAACTTGCTGCATGATGCTGTTCTAAGGAGACTGTCATGACCGCACCTGCTCCCACCCAGAAACCCCCTCGCCTCGTTGTCCCCGATCTCGCTCGCGGGCTGGCTCTTTGGGGGATCGCCATGGCGAATCTGACCACCTTCTGGATTATGAACTCCCCTGAGGGTGCCATTGGTAAGAGCCTCGGCTGGGTAGACCCAGACAGTGCTTCAGACCGTTTCGCTGCCCTGTTCTCGGGCATGCTCGTCCACACTCGAGGCCTGCCAATGTTCGCTACCCTGCTCGGTTTCGGCATCGGGCTACTCACTTCGAGCTTGCACCGGAAGAACTACCCAGTGGGCAAAGCCACACGCATGCTGGTTAAACGCTACGGCATCCTCGCCGTCTTCGGCTTACTGCACATGTACCTGCTGTTCAACGGCGACATCATGTTCACCTATGGCTTGGCGGGAATGCTCATCGCCACGATGATCAAGCTCAGTTCGAAGACACTGCGCATCTTTGCTGCGGTGTCCTTCTGCATCGCCCTGCTCCTGTCGACGATGTCGGTGATTACCGCCCTCGCCGGTGTGGACGTCGTGCCAGAGTTCACCCCAACTGAGCAAATCACCACAGCCGGCACCTACTTCATCACGACTATCCAACAAGCACCATTTTTCATGGTGAACTCGACGTTCGCCGTTCTCGCGGTCCTATGCGTCATGCTCATCGGGTTCATCTGGGCGCGGGAGGGGGTTCTGGCCAACGTCGACGCGCACCGAAGAACGCTCACTTTTTGGGCCACGCTCGCTGTAGTCATCAGCCTCGCTGTCGGCATACCGTGGGGCCTAGCGGCGATGGGTGTCATTAACGACCAATTGGATCAGGTCTTCATGGCCCTCAATATGGGCTTGGGCACATTCACCGGCCCCGGCATCCTGGCGCTGATCGCGTTGGCCACGAACGGGATTCAGAAGCGCATGTACGACGATGCCGCAGCCGGGCATCCAGTCGCTGCCCCGAAGATTTTGTACCCCTTTGTCGCGTTGGGTAAGCGTTCAATGTCCGGCTACGTCGCCCAGTCCTTCCTGTTCATCATCCTGGTCATGCCCTTTGGCTTCGGTCTCGGCGTGGACAGCACCATCTCGGAAAAGCTCCTCATCGCCGCCGGCGTCTGGTTGATCACCCTGGTGCTTGCGGTCATCCTCGAAGCCACAAACACCCCCGGCCCGTTCGAATGGGTCCACCGCCGCCTCGCCTACGGGCGCACGGGGCGGATCGAACCCTACGCGGAGGCCTACAATGGCCCACATGACGCAGGACAAGCACCCGGAGAACACGCCCGGCGGCCCGTCGGTCAAGGACGGGGAGCTGTACCAACGCCTCCGCCAGGAGGGCAATTCGAAGTCGAAGGCGGCGGCCATCGCTAACGCGGCGACGAATTCTTCGCGCTCCGATGTCGGTGCGAAGGGCGGCGAGTCTGGCTCCTACGATGACTGGACGCGCGAGGAGCTCTACTCCCGCGCGCAGGAGCTGGACATCCCCGGCCGATCCGACATGACCAAGGACGAGCTCATCGAGGCGCTGCGCAATGACTGAGCTTGATCTCCGCTGCTACTTCATCACCGGCCAGGGGCCTGACATCGTCGGCACTGCGCGCGCAGCCGCCGCTGGTGGCGCCGGAATGATCCAAGTGCGCAGCAAACCCATCAGCGCGCGATCGCTGTTCGAGCTCGGTCAGGCCGTCGCAGAGGCTGTCTACGAGGCCAACCCCGCCACGCACGTGCTTATCGACGATCGCGCCGACGTCGCCCTCGCCCTACGCCAGGCCCGCGTTCCTAACGTCGCCGGCGTGCACATCGGCCAGGACGACCTCGATCCGCGCATCGCGCGGGAGCTGCTTGGGCCCGATGCCATCATCGGTCTGACCACCGGGACTTTGGACCTCGTGCAGGATGCCAACCAGTACGCCGACGTCATCGACTACATCGGTGCCGGCCCGTTCCGCGCGACTCCGACGAAGGACTCCGGCCGCGAACCGCTGGGGCTGGAGGGCTATCCGCCGCTCGTCGCTGCATCTTCGCTGCCCGTCGTCGCCATCGGCGACGTCACCGTCGACGATGCCGCTGACCTCGCCGCAGCCGGCGTTGACGGCGTAGCTATCGTCCGCGGCATCATGAACGCCGAGGATCCGCAGGCGTACGTTGAGCGCGTGATCGCCGCCTTCGACAGGGGCAAGCAATCCCGCTAGAACAAGCTATACAGCGAGTACCCGCCGAGCACCACGGTGACCAAGAAGATGAAGCCGCCGAGGATGTTGGAGGCGAGGCCATTGGCGTTGTCTCCCAGCAGCTTCTTGTTGTTCATGGTGTAGAGCAAGAAGAACGCCACCACTGGCAGCAGGATGCCGTTGGCTGCCTGCGCCAGGACAATCACTTGGATCGGGTTGACACCGGTCACCGCGATCACCAGCCCGATGAGCACCACGGCCAGGTAGATCGCGCGGAACCTGTTGTCTTTCAGGTCGGAGGACCAGCCGAGCACGCCGGAGATCGCGTAGGCAGCGCCAAGCGGGCCGGCGATAGCCGAGGTCAGGCCAGCCGCGAACAGACCGATCGCCAACGCCCACGGCGCGAAGTCGCCGAGCACCGGGCGCAGTGGCTCCGCCAGGTCAGCAGCGGATTCGGCTTCGACACCCTGCACGAAGAGTGTGGCGGCCGCCGTCGCCAGGATCGCCAGGGTGATCAGGCCACCGACGGAGATGGACACGATGTTGTCCACACGAGCTTTCTTCAGCCCCAGCTCCCCCGGCTCATCGCCCCACTTTTCCTGGACCAGGTTGGAGTGGAGGAAGACGTTGTAGGGCACCACTGTCGTACCGATCAGCGCGATCGCCGTGAGCACCGAGCCGTCTGGAAGGCCCGGCACGAAAATTCCCTTGAGCATTGCGCCGAGATCCGGCTTCACTGCCACTGCGGTGATGAGGAAGATCAGCGCCAGAATGATCACGAGCGCAGTCATGAATTTCTCGATGACCTTGTAGCTGCCGGTCAGCAGAAGGACAACGATCACAGCGACGATGATGCAGGACAGGACAGGGATGCTCAGGCCGGTGACGTCGGAAAGCGCGAGGGCTGTACCCGTGGTGTCACCGCCAGCGTATGCGGCGCCGCCGATGCCGATCGCCGTGACAATGAGCGCGATCATCAGCAGCTTCGCCACTGGTGACTCGAACGTCTCGCGCATTGCTTCGCCCGTGCTCAACCCACCCATGAGTCCCAGGCGCGCAGACATTTCTTGCAGGATGATCGTGGCCACGATCGAGAACACGATCGCCCATGTCAGCGCGAAACCGTAGCTCGCACCCGTGGCCGTCGCCGTGGTGACTGTGCCCGGGCCAATGAACGAGGCACTAATGAGCAGGCCCGGACCGAGCCAGCCTGACCGTCGTTTAGCCGTAACCTCAGAGTCGTCGCGATCGTTTACTGCAGTGGACATCGCTGTTCCCTTCTGCGGTTGGTGACATGTTCCGAACTACTTTATCCGGCGAAACTGTCGGCCCACAGGGGTTCATCGAAATCAGCAATCTCGTAACCGTCATTCCGAACGGGCAGGGAATGGTTGTAAGAGACGTATTTGGAACCGTCGCGGAACTCGAAGACGATCTCATCGCCATGGCGCGTGATGGTCGTGTATCCCTCTGTGACCAGAGAGTGGCATCCGGAACATAAGGGCAACAGATTATCCAGGTCGGTCATGCCGCCTTCAGCCCAGTCGCGGATGTGGTGCATTTCAATGAAGCGTCGATGCGTACAGCCCGGAGTCGCGCACTGCCCGCCCCACATAGCCATGAGCGCGTTGACTTGCCCGTCCGTTGCTAGGCGGGTTGACCGACCGGTGTTCAGGATCAGGCCCTGATTACTCACCGTATCCAGCCTGACTAAGGCGTTGGATACGAGATGCTCCAGCGTCTCGGTCGTCGCTCCTGCATTGTTGGGCAAGTAGGCTCGCCCGTCCACGGTCATCATGACGTTCACGTGCGCGCCAGGCGCTCGGAGTGTGCTGATGGGTTTTGTACGGGCCATGTTCACGATTCCCATGAGGGAGAAGACCAGGGCGCGCGGCGTCGGCAAACCGAAGCCTGACACCTCCCGCTTTGCCTGTCGAACCTCCTCATCCTTCTCTTTTTCATGGATGAGCTCATCTACCTTCTCATTGTCGACCACCCCATCCCCACCCAGTAGCTTCTCTAGCTCCCCATCCTCGGCAGCGAACGCGAGATGCCCAATTTTGAGCGCAGCCTTGAAAGCTTCACCATCTGCGGCGTTGAGCCTCCCCCACAACTTCAAGTCACCGTCTGTTTCCTGCTTCAGCCGCAGGTAATACTCCTTGCCCTCCTCCTTCGACTCCTTATGTTTGGGCTTTCCAGCGAGAGCGCTTTCCAGACCGTGGTAGTTGAGCTCCATGCCCATCTTCACCAGCTCGAACTCATTGTCAGCGGTCAGGTACTTGAGCAGTAGACGCACCGCGGAGTAGCTCAGGTTACCGTCGAGGAACATCTCCGTCAGGTATGGGAAATCGTTCAGTTGCCGTGCAACACTCACGTACTCATGCGCCGTCGACTCCGATACCCCGAGTCGCCTGATTAGCCAGGCCGCCGTACTCGTCGCTCCGCACTCATTCGCTAACCCCATGTGATCGAAATCGCCAATCAGAATCAGCAGCCGCGCTTTCGAACACACAACCGTAACGTACGTAGCCACGATTTCCTCAGCCAACCACTCCAGATCCAGCTCTTCATCCAGTATGTTCATACTGACCACCACCCTTGTCAATGCCCCACGTTGTCGATTACCCCAACTCTACACAACAACCCGAACAACTGTCGCTCACATATTCGAACCAGTTGCAAAGCACGACTCCGCATTGCGGAGTCCCTGGGGTTTTAGAGCGGAGGCAAGCGCGGTGGAGCTAGTCCTCCATTTCCGCGAAGGCTTCCTCGACAGAATCGTGCTCCTCGCGCGCTTCTTCCCACACTTCCTTGGCGGCGGAGAGGTTCACCGCGGCGATGATCGCGCCGACCACGATGTCGAACCACGCTGTCGGCCATACGAAGGTGAGTAGACCGGCGAGAATGATGAGGATGTTGGCAAGGGCGTCGTTACGCGCCGCGAGCCACGCACCTGTCGCGAGTGACGAGCCCTGCTCCCGCAACTGCAGCAAGATCACTGCGCAAATGACGTTGACCACCAGCGCACCGAATGCCACCGCAGTCAGCCCTTCCGCAGATGGCGGTTCCGGGTTGAGAATCTTAGTCACAACCATCACGATCGCTGCGATCGCAGGAATCAGGATGAGCGCCGCGAGCACGCTTCCTGCTTTTCGACGGCGCGACGCCGGCCACGCCACGGCAAAGAAGACCAGCAGGTTGATCGCCGTGTCCTCGAGGAAGTCGGCCGAGTCGGCGAACAACGAGGCTGAGCCAATCACTACAGCTGCGGCGAACTCGACGAAGAAGTAGAGCAGGTTCAGCAGCGCCACGATGAGAACGGCGCGGCGGATTCGGTCAGTGTTCATACTGCCCATGGTGCTCGCAGCAGGCCTTTCACACAAAAAGAGACTCCGCATTGCGGAGTCCCTGGGGTTTTACCGTGTTTAGTAGGAGCTGAAGCCGTCCTCAGTCAGCTCGTGCTTCTCGTCGCCGGTGATGGCCGGGTTGAACACGGAGACGAGGATCAGATCCTCGTCCTTGCCGCCGCGGAGGTAGTGGGCGTCGTGCTCATCAAGCACATACACCGTGCCCGGAGTGATGGGGTACACGTTGCCCTCGGTGTCCTCGACCTCGCCGGAACCGCCGATGCAGTAGCAAGCCTCGAGGTGGTTACGGTACTGCAGCTTGGACTCAGTGCCAGCACGGACGACAGTGTGGGCGATGGCGAAGCCCATGTTGTCCTTGGCGGTGACAACACGCTCAGAGGTGCCGCCGCCCCACTCGACCTTTTCCACTTCGTCGCGGGAACGGGTGAACATAGCTAATGCTCCTTTTTTCGATCGGTTCGCAATCTCGACCCCAGGCTAACACCCATGACAACTGTCACGCCGAGATCGTGACAGCAGGGCTACGCTCGCCTTCCCGGCGCGCAGTGGAATGTGAAGCATGATCGAAACACAGAACGTGAGCAAGCATTTCGGATCGGTGAAAGCCGTTGAAGATGTCAGCCTGAGCATTGGCCGCGGTGAAATCGTCGGCCTGCTTGGGCGCAACGGAGCAGGCAAAACAACCCTGGTTGACCTCATTCTCGGATTGACCAAGCCGACAAGTGGCACAGTACGCGTGGCCGACATGACCCCGGCACAGGCCATCCGGGACGCACGCATCGGTGCGGTGATGCAGACCGGCGGTCTCCTCGACACTGTCACCGTCAAAGACACCCTGGCCATGATCAACTCCACGCACCGCGATTCCATCGGCGTGGAGGCCGCGATCGAGCAGGCGAATCTCACCAAGATTCAGAACCGCCGGGTGGGCAAATGCTCTGGCGGCGAGCAACAGCGCATTCGTTTCGCGATAGCGTTGCTGGGCAAGCCGGACATTCTCATCCTCGACGAACCAACCACCGGGATGGACGCCACCAGCCGCCACGAGTTCTGGGACACGATGCGCGCCCAGGCCCACTCTGGACGCACCATCATCTTCTCCACGCACTACCTCGAAGAAGCGGAGAACTTGGCCGAACGCATCATCGTGCTTGACCACGGCCAGGTCATCGCGGATGGGCCGACAGACCGACTCACTGCCGACGCGAACAAGAAGCGGGTCACAGCGCAGTCATCGCAGGGGCTTATCGACGTCACCACCAGCGACGCCGATTCCTACGCCCGGAAACTACTCACCGAGACCGATGCTCACGACCTGACCATCACCAGAACGTCCCTAGAGGACTCCTTCATCGCGCTCACCTCAGATAAGGAGCAGCCATGACCACCCTGAAGTTCGCACTGCACAACCTCAAACGCCTCAAATCCGATGCCTCTTCGCTGTTCTTCAACATCGTTCTTCCGGTGATTCTCTACCTCATTTTCGGTGCTGCCCAGCAGTATTCAACCGATGAACTGGGCAACGGCAATGTCGCCGCCTTCGTCATGCTCGGGATGGCCCTCTACGCGGGCATCTCAGGAGCTGTCTCCCAGTCGTCCTTGGTGGTCGTGGAGCACAACAGTGGATGGGGGCGGCAACTCGCACTGACACCACTGACGAACATGCAGATTGCGGTGGCGAGATTGCTCGTCATCATCGTTAACGTCGTGCTTCCTGTAGCCGCCGTCTTCCTCACTGGCGCGTTAGTCGACGCGGAAATGGACGCCAGCGCGTGGTTCTGGAGCTTCCTCATCACCGTCGCCGTGTCCTTGCCTTTCGGCTTCTACGGTTTGGTCTGGGCGCAATCGCTGAAGTCCCTCACAGCAGTCTCGATCGCCGCCACCTCAGTCACTCTGTTGGCCTTCGCTGGAAACACCCTGTTCCCGCTGACGAGCAACTTGATCGACTTCTCTCGGTTCACCCCGATGTACGGCGCCACCATGCTGTCGCGGTGGCCTGTGGCCGAAGGGCTCCAGCTGATCCAGGACGAACCCTTCCAAGTCACCGACCCCCTGTGGCAACCCATGCTCAGTATCATTGCCTGGACAGTCATTTTCGCTGTGATCAGTCTGGCCTTGGATAGCCGTGAGAAAGGGCGTGCGTGACCCAAGAAACGAACGGGAGCCGCTACCACCTCATCGAAGCCGGCATCTGGCTGATCCTTCTGGTCAGCCCGCTCGCCGGCTTGTTCGCCATGGAGCGCCCCGCCTGGCAATACGCTGCGGGCGCTCCGTTGATCGTGGTCTTCGGGGCGGTGTACCTGTGCGCGCACACAATCCGGGCACACCGCAACGACACCGTCAACGCGGCGTTGTGGGTGATTGCCCTGCTGATCCCCATTATCGGAGTGACCGCCATCATGGGGGTCTGGGGGGCAACAATGCTGCCGTACATCACGGCCGTGACCGGATCACTCATGCCGGTGCGCATGCACACGATCGTGGATCTCGCCATCATCTCAGCGTTCGGTATCTACGTGTTCTTCACGGGCACCCTGACAACCTGGATATTCTTCGGCGCGTCCGTGCTCATCGCGGTGACGGTAGGAACGCAGGTCAGCGCGACCAGGCTTAGCGACGAGCGCGTCCACCTCGCCGCTGAGCTCGAGCTGGCGCGACAACGCGAGTCGATTTACTGGGACGTGCACGATCTATTGGGTCATTCGCTGACCGTGATCAATGTGAAGACGTCGCTGGCGCGCAGGCTGGTGGACGTCGACAAGCAAGAAGCGGCGAAGGAGTTGGATGAGATCGTGGAGCTGTCCCGCCAATCACTTGAGGACGTCCGGCGTGCTGTGCGGACAACCCACACGCCGTCGTTGACCGCCGAGGTGGAAGCGGCGAGCTCGGCACTGGCGGCGGCTGGAATCGAGCCGCGGATCAACGTTCACGGCGCCACCGACTCGTCACTGTTCGGATGGGTGCTGCGAGAGGCGGTGACCAACGTGATTCGGCACTCCCAGGCGACGGAGTGCGAGATCGACGTAACTCCGCACAGGCTGGTCGTGGCCGATAATGGCATCGGCTTGCCGCCGGGCACGCGTCTGGGGAGCATCGCCGACAGGGTGAGCGCTGCGGGCGGTTCACTCGTGGTTCCACCCACCGATTCCGGAACGCGGCTGGAGGTGACAGCATGATCCGGGTGCTCATCGCCGACGATCAAGGGCTTCTGGTGGGGGCGCTGTCAGCCCTGCTCAACCTCGAGAAGGATATTGAGGTCGTAGCCACCTGCCGTTCGGGTGAGGGCGTTGTCGAGGCAGTGCGGGAACACAACGTGGATGTGGCGTTGCTCGACATTGAAATGCCCGGCCGGACCGGGTTGGAACTCGCCGCTGACTTGGCAGGGTCGCCGTGCAAGGTAGTCATTGTCACCACGTTCGGCCGGCCCGGATACCTGCGCACAGCCCTGGAGGCTGGGGCCGCGGGGTTCATCGTCAAGGACACTCCCCCGGATCAGCTCGCCGACGCAGTACGGCGCGCTCACGCTGGCATGCGGGTGGTCGACCCGCAGGTTGCGGAAGAATCCCTGTTCACCCCACCGTCGCCACTGACTGCCCGGGAGGTCGAGGTGGCCCGCGAAGCCCTCACCGGCGCGGAGATCAAGCAGATCGCAGCACGGCTGAACCTCTCAACTGGGACGGTGCGCAACCACATCTCGGCCATCATGACCAAGACCGGCGCGCCCAACCGCTACGCTGCCGCACGCACCTGCAACGACAATGGCTGGCTCTGAAGTCCTGAGAAAGGCGTAGGCTGGATGGCAATATGGCAGGGAATATTGCAGTCGTTGGGGCAGGCATCATTGGCCTGTCCACCGCTCTGACGCTAGCGGACCGCGGCCACAGCGTCACTGTCTATGACCCTGATCCGGTCAGCGGCGCGACGTGGCACGCGGGCGGCATGCTCGCCCCCGCCGCAGAGGTCGTGTACAAGCAGGACCCGCTCTTCCCGCTCATGATTGCGGCTGGACAGTGGTACCCCGAGCTCATCGAGCTCACCGCAAAGCACACAGATAAGCCCACCGGTTACCGGACCGACGGCACGATCGTCGTGGCCAAGGATCGCGCGGACAAGACGCACCTTGAGGAGCTGCAGGAATACCAGGAACTGCACGGCATGACTACCGAGCGCGTGACCACCCGCGAGGCCCGCACGCTCGAGCCCGCGCTCCATCCCGCTATTGCCGGCGCCGTGCACATCCCCGGTGACCACCAGGTCCGCCCGCGGCTGTTCGCAGAGGCGCTTATCGACGCCTGCCGCAACGCAAACGTCACCTTCATCCACGAAGCGATCCATGACGTCGATGAACTCGATGCGGACCAGATTGTGTTGGCCAACGGCCTCGGCGCCCGAGAGACCACCGGCTGGTTCGAGGGCGAGAACCCGCTCAAGTTGCGCCCCGTGTACGGCGACATGGTGGAGCTGCGCGTGCCGGAGCACCAGCGCCCGTTGGCGGACCGGGTGATCCGCGGCTTCGTCGAGGACCGGCCCATCTATGTCATTCCGCGCGACGGCGACGGGCTGACCCTCGGTGCGACCACCCGGGAAGACAACCGCCCCGACCCGCAGGCCGGAGGCGTGTTCCAACTGCTGCGTGACGGGATTGAGATCCTGCCCGCCATCGAAGACTGCGACATCGTGGAAACCCATGCCGGTGCACGGCCGGGCTCCCCCGACGACCTGCCATACCTCGGCAGAGTCAGTGACCGAGTGGTCGTGTCCACGGGGTACTTCCGGCACGGTATCTTGCTCGCGGCGGTGGGGGCTCGGTGCGGGGCTGAGCTCGTCGAAAAGCAGGAGCCGTCCGTAGACTTGAAAGCCTGCGATCCAATGCGCCACAGGAGGCAAGAATGAACCTGATCGTCAACGACGAAAACATCACCACCGACGCCACCGACGTCCAGAAACTGCTGGAAGAGCGCCTAGGCGAGGTGCCGAAGGGCACTGCTGTCGCCATCGACGGCGATGTTGTGCCGCAGTCGGAGTGGTCCACCCGCGTGCTTGAGGACGGCGCCCACGTGGACATCCTCACCGCTGTCCAGGGAGGCTAGGCGTGCTCGAGATCGCCGGCACGCAGTTCGACTCGCACCTGATCATGGGCACTGGCGGGGCAACCTCGCAGGACATGCTCGAGCGTGCGCTTGTCGCATCGGGCACAGAGCTGACGACAGTCGCGATGCGCCGCTTTGCTGCCCAGAAGAACGACGGCGAGCAGGGTGAGAGCGTCTTCGACCTGCTCGAACGTCTCGGCATCGCTCCCCTGCCCAACACCGCTGGGTGCCGCACCGCCCGCGACGCCGTGATCACCGCGAAGCTCGCGCGTGAGGCGCTGGGCACCGACTGGGTGAAGCTCGAGGTCATTGCGGACGACCGCACGCTACTGCCCGACGTCGTGGAGACCGTCGACGCGTGCGAGATGCTCATCGATGAAGGCTTCACCGTCCTCGCTTACAGCTCTGATGACCCAGTGGCCGCGAAGAAGCTCGAGGACATCGGTGCGGCGGCCGTGATGCCGCTGGGTTCGCCCATTGGCACGGGCCTGGGCATTCTCAACCCGCACAACATCGAGCTCATTTGCTCGCGGGCCGAGGTTCCTGTGCTTGTCGACGCTGGAGTTGGCACCGCCTCGGACGCCGCCCTGGCCATGGAACTCGGCTGCTCAGGCGTGCTGCTCGCCAGCGCCGTCAACCGGTCCCAGGACCCCGAAGCGATGGCGCGGGCGATGCGTCTTGCAGTCGAGGCCGGTTCGGCTGCGCGTGGGGCTGGGCGGATTCCGAAGAGGGAGCACGCGGTGGCGTCGTCAAGCTTTGAAGGGCTAGCAAGCTGGGCAGACCAGGTGCTTTAGAACTCATGGACGAGCAGAAACTGCTGGAACGGTTCATGTGGCTGTCCATTGCCGCATCGGTCTTTGTCATCGGCCTGAAACTCGTTGCGGCCTGGGTGACCGGGTCGGTCGGTTTCTTGTCAGACGCGATCGAATCGACCATCAATCTCGTCGCCGCGAGCGTCGGATTGTGGGCAATCAAGTTGGCCGCGAAGCCGGCAGACGACAACCACAACTTTGGCCACGCCCGCGCCGAATACTTCGCTGCGCAGGTGGAAGGCTTCCTCATCCTGGTGGCGTCGGTGGTCATCATCATTACCGCGGTAGGGCGCATCATCAACCCTCAGCCGCTAGAGCAGCTCGGCATCGGCTTGGTGTTCTCCATCGTGGCCACCGCCATCAATGCTGGTGTGGGGATTGTGCTCATCCGCGCCGGCAAGAAGTACCGCTCCACCACCCTCGACGCGGACGGGCGTCACCTGATCACCGACGTGTGGACCACCGTCGGCGTCATCGTGGGCATGGCATTGGTGTGGCTGACAGGTTGGGAGATCCTCGACCCGATCGTCGCCCTGCTGGTCGGTGCGAACATCCTGTTCACCGGTTACTCCCTGCTGCGCGGGGCCATCCTGGGTCTACTGGCGGAGACGCTGCCGGAGGATGAGGTCGCTACTGTGAAGTCCTTCCTCGCTGACTACTCCGCTGCTCACGGCGTTGAGTTCACCTCCGTGCGCACGACAGCCGCAGGCCGTCAGCGCTTCGTTGACCTGGTGATGCAGGTGCCGGGTCAGTGGACCGTGGATAAGTCCCACGACCACGCTGACGCTGTCGAAGAAGGCATTGCCGCAGCCCTGGGCGGGGCCGAAACGATCATTCACGTTGAGCCGTTGGGCCACCCGACCACCGTCGGGCCGATGACGCCGCAAAGCCCCCCGGTGAGCGCTGACTAGCGCTCACCCTCAACCTTCGTCGACCCTGCTGGCTCGACGGTGTCGATCTCAACTGGGGTGCCCTCGGGGACTTCGACCTCGACGACTTCCTCATCGCCGTCTTCGGTCTCGGCCTCGCCTTCGATGACGAGGGTCTCGGTGAGACGCCACGTCTCGTTGTCGTAGTCGTATTCGAGCTCAGGGCGGTCGATCTCATTGCCCTCTTCGTCATAGCCCGGCGCGGGCTTCGCTTCAGCTTCCTCGTACTTCTCCGGGGTGTCCGTCTTCTCCCACTGGCGGGAGCGGAACTTACGGTCCGCAGCAGCGTCATCATCCATCGCCTTGACCAGGGCGAACATCATGATGAAGTACACGAAGAAGAACGGCAGGGCGATGATGATCACCACTTCCTGCAGCGCCTGGATACCGGAATCGTTAATGAACAGCAGCGCGGCCGTGACCACGCCGACAGAGATCGCCCACGCAACGCGGTAGTAGGACGGCGTCGCTTCCTCTTCGCCAGTGGCGAATGTGTCCATCACCAGGGCGGCGGAGTCGATCGAGGTGACAAAGTAGAACACGATGACCGCCAGCGCGATCGTTCCGGTGATCATGTACAGCGGATACTGCGCCAACAAAGTGAACAGCGCCTGCGGAGTATCGCCGTCCTCGACGACGGGGCCGGTAAGGACTCCCGGGTCGTTGCGCTCCACTTCGATGGCGGTGCGGCCGAAGGCGGCGAACCAGACAATGTCGAAAATGGTCGGCGCAAGGATGGTACCGGCGATGTACTGGCGCACGGTGCGGCCGCGGGAAATGCGGGCGAAGAACATGCCCACGAACGGCGACCAACAAATCGTCCACGCCCAGTAGAACGCGGTCCAGGTGGCGTGCCAGCCGGGGTTCTCGTTGTTGGCATCGACCCAGAACATCAACTCCGGCAGCGAGGACGCGTAGATGCCGAAGGACTCGGTCAGGTGCTGGACAATCTTCAGCGTCGGTCCTGCCAAGACCAGGAACACCAGCAGAATCACGGAACCGACGATGTTGAGGTTGGACAGAATCTTCACGCCCTTGTCCAGACCCGTCGCCACGGAAATCGATGCGGCCACTCGTAAACGCGCTTGCCCAGAAGCGGCGAGAAAATCGACGAGTAGCGGGCGGGCATCTTCCGCTTCTACACGAAGTAGCCCATGGCCAGCCCCGGCAGGGTGAAGATCACCCACATGTGGATGCCAAAGTGGTAGTAGGTGAACTCGAATGCCTGGCGCACAGCGGAATCGCTCATGGACTCCATTCCGCCGCGTGGCGGGTTGAATGCGTGGTGCAGCGGTTCTGCGGCACCCCAGAACATCAGGGTCGCGCCCATGCCGGCTGCGAAGAGCATGGAGAACCAGACGGGCAGCGAGTACTCTGGCTCGTCGTCGTCATCACCGAGACGGAAATTTCCGTAGCGGGAGACGGAAATGACGATGAGGAACAGGAACACCGCAGAGACTCCGCCGATGTAGAGCCACGAGAAGTGGTCCATCATCCAAGCGGAGACGTGGGAGTAGAGTTCTCTAGCAGAGTCGCCGAATCCAATCGTGGCGGCGACGAAGACTGTGATGAATCCGGCCGCGGAGAAGAAGATCAGCGGGTCCGAGCGTAATTTGGACATGGTGATTAGGTTTAGGTTATGAGCGATCTACACGAGAATGAGCTTCGCCGTACTGCCCGGCAGATGAACCTGCCCGGCTTCGGGCCTGAGCAGCAAGAAGCGCTTCAGCGCGCCCATGTGTTCGTCATCGGCGCAGGTGGCTTGGGGTGCCCGATCATGCAGACGCTTGCGGCGACAGGCGTCGGGCACATTTCGCTTATCGACGATGACATGGTCGACTTGACCAACATCCACCGCCAGATCCTCTTCGGGGCCTCCGACGTTGGGCGGAAGAAGATCGAGGTGGCAGCAGAACGCCTCCGGGAACTGCAACCAGGCATCCGCGTTGACACGATCGAGGGCCGGCTGGATGCGTCGAACGCGACGGATCTCCTCGACGGGGTCGATGTGCTGATCGACGGCTCCGACACCTTCTCCACCAAGTTCCTCGCCGCCGACGCCGCCGAGATCACCGGCACTCCCCTGGTGTGGGGCTCGGTGCTGCGTTACCGCGGCGATGTGGCGTTGTGGTGGACCGGCCCCGGTGCACCTGAGACCGGAGCTGGCATGCGTGACCTCTACCCCGAACAACCAGACGCGGACTCCGTGCCGGATTGCGCGACGGCGGGTGTGCTCGGTGTGACTACGTCGGTGGTCGGCGGACTCATGTCCACTGAGGTGGTGAAGTTCCTCACCGGCATCGGCGACTCCACACCCGGCAAGCTGCACATTTATGACGCTCTGACCGCGTCCATCCGCCAGTTCACTGTCACGCGGGATCCAGGCCGACCGCTGGTCACCAAGGTAGCTCCAGATTATGGCGAGGTGTGCACGGTGCCGGAGGGGGCGGGTCCACTCGTCGATAAGCTTGAGCGCGGTGAGGCGATCGCGCTCGATGTGCGCGAACCGCACGAGAAAGCCATTAAAGACCTGCCGGTGCCCGGGCACTTGTTGCCCACGTCCGACATCGAACTCCACCCGAACATGGCCGCGGAGCTTATCGACGATCTCCCGGAGCACTCCGAAGTCGTTGTCTACTGCGCGTCCGGCGTGCGGTCCCAATGGTTCGTCGACACGTTCCAGCCATTGGCAGACCAGCGCGACATCCGGCTCGTCAACCTGCCGGGCGGTGTGAACGCGCTTTAGCGCATCTTGCTGCGGTGGTACAGAGTGCCTGCTAGCGAGGAAACGCAGGCGGAGCCGATCAGGACGAGGATGGTGTAAAGGATGCCGCTGACGCCCAGCATCGACAGGATCCACCCCGTCAGCAAGGCACCAATGACAGCTCCGGCAATAGCGACGACCCAGTTCATAATTGATTCTCCTTAATTATTAATGGGCCCCATGGTAGGGCATTGCTGGTGCTAGCGTTGTGGGCATGACTGATTCCGCGTGCAACCAGCTCCCCCGCCACGACGTCGACCCCGGCGGTCTTCTTGAATACTCGGCCGTGTTCAGCGACCGGTCTCTCAACCACATGTCCGCCCGCTTCATCGGCGTCATGCAAGAGCTGCAGGAGATTCTGCGCTCCACCTACAACGCCTCCAGCATGGCTGTGATCCCCGGCGGCGGCACCTTCGCTATGGAGTCCGTCGCCCGCCAGTTCGTGCGCGGGAAGAAGGCACTGGTCATCCGGACCGGCCAGTTCTCCTACCGCTGGTCCCAGATCTTCGAGATGGGTTCGCTCGCCGACGAGACAATCGTGCTGGGCGCCGAGCCGACCACCGACGAGGCACGCCCGTCCTACGCCCCGCCGGCAATTGAGAATGCCGTCGCCCGCATTCGTGAGGAGCGCCCATCCTTCGTCATCGCCGCGCACGTGGAAACCGCAGCCGGTCTTGAACTGCCGGACGACTACATCACCGAGCTGGCCCGCGCCGCCCACGACGCCGGCGGCCTGATGATTCTTGACTGCGTCGCCTCCGGCGCGAAATGGATCGACATGGCAGCAACTGGAGTGGACATCTTGCTCACCGCCCCGCAGAAGGGCTGGTCTGGCTCCCCGGCCACCGGTTACGTCATGTTCTCTGAAGCTGCCCGAGCCGAGCTGGACAACACCACCTCCGACTCTTTCGCCATGGACCTGGCCAAGTGGACCGCCATTTCTGAGGGGTACGTGGGCGGTTCCGCTGCCTACCACGCGACGATGCCGACGGACACCATCGAGCACAACCTCGAGGTGATGAAGGAAGCGCAAGAGACCGGCCTGGAGCAGCTCACCGAGCGCCAGGTCGAGCTGGGCAGCCGCATCCGTGGCGTGCTGGCAGACGCTGGCTTCCGCTCCGTCGCCGCCGAAGGTTTTGAGGCTTCCTCCATCGTGGTCATGCACGCTACGGCCCCCGAGCAGCAGAACGGCTCCGCCTTCAAGCAGGCCGGTCTGCAGATCGCCGCTGGCGTCCCGCTCCAGATTGGTGAAGCTGAAGACTTCTCCACCTTCCGCATCGGCCTGTTCGGCCTGGATAAGTGGGGCGATGTCGACCGCGCTGTCGAGCGCTTCGAAGAGGCACTCAAGCAGGTGATGTCCTAGCGCAGCGCGGGCAAAACGTGCTCGATGAGCTCATCAATCTGCTCCTCGGCCGGTCGCGTTGAGGTGCGGAAGTTCACCGACACGTGGTGAATGCCCATGCTGCGCTGTGATTTCAGCAGCTGGACGAGCACATTGCGCCCGAGCCGGTAGCCGAAAGTCCCGCCGCTGGCTGGCTCATCCGGGTCGGTGGACAAGTCGAGCCACAGCGACTCGGCGAACGGCTTGAACGCTGCCGGCCCCGTGGCGCCCTCGCGTGCGGCCCACTCGGCGACTGCGGCATTCCAGTTCGCCACGTTCACCCGCTGCACGTCGAGGCCCTTGTGGTACATGAACCAGCCGTGGGTGTGCTCTGCACGCCACTGCAGCGTCTGCTGGCATGAGCCGGTGGCCAGCAACGGCACCTCACACGCAGACGGCTTGGGCACCACATCCGCTCCGCCCATCTTGAAGCCCTGCCCGGCAACTTCCCAGCGGAGGGGTTTGTGGGAGGTGGTGGTGGCGCGTCGATAAGCGTGCACATGCTCGCGGAAAACCTCCGCGCGTATGCCTTTATCCATGCCGAACGCTGGGAACTCTTCGGGCCTGTCCCCCGTGGCCACGCCCATGAGGAAACGCCCGCCGGACAGCCGGTCAATCGTGGCCGCGCGCTTGGCCAGCAAAAGCGGATGCTGGAAGGGCACCACAATCGCCGCCGTACCCAGCGCGATGCTGGACGTGTGCGCAGCAAGGTAGCTCAGATACATCCACGGGTCATAGACCTGGCCGACGTCACCGAAGGTCTCCACGCGCAGCGGGATATCGCGCACCCACACGGCTGCGATCCCACCGTCCTGCGCTTTCTGCACAAGACGCAGCTGGTTATCCAGGCTGTCGGTGGGGTTGGCCTCGGCGTTCTCTTCGATCGGCAGCGACAGGCCCACTGTGAGCTCGCCGGGACGGAAGGTCCGCTGGAAACCGGGAAGCTCCCAGTACGGAGTGTCAGATAGGTCAAGGAGCGATCGTTCGTGGGCCATGGGCCCAGCGTAGCGGTGGAGGGTTAAAGCACAACTGCACCGACAAGGGCGGCCCCGATGACTACTGCCCACGGCGGTACCTTCCACGACGTCAGAGCGGCGAAGCAGACGACGGCGACGGACATCGTCACCACGCCCGTGATGCCCGCGGTGAACACCGGTGTGTACAGGGCCGCGCCCAGGATGCCGACCACTGCTGCGTTCGCTCCGGCGAGCGCACTGCCTGCTCGTGGCATCTGGCGGATGCGTTCCCAGAACGGCATCGCGCCGAGCACCAGCAGCGCGGCGGGTAGGAAGATCGCGACCGTGGCAATGGGCGCGCCCACAAGCCAGTGCATGCCGTCCGCGCTGGCCCCGAGGAACGATGCGAACGTGAACAGCGGACCAGGCATTGCCTGCGCTGCGCCGTAGCCGGCGAGGAACGTGTCATGGCTGACCATGTCAGGCACCGTCACCGATTCCAGCAGCGGCAGCACCACGTGTCCGCCTCCGAAGACGAGCGCGCCGGCGCGGTAGAAGGATTCGAAGATCCCCATGCCGGTTCCGCCGACAGCGCGTGCGATCGCCGGCAGAGCGAGCAACAGCACCACGAAGAGCACGAGGCAGACAATGCCGACTGTGCCCGAGCCGCTCCCTTCGCTTGCCGACGGCTCCTCCTCACGGCCCTCCCCCTTCAGAAAAGCCAGACCCGCAACGATGCCCACCGCAATCGCGAGCACCTGCACCAGCGGATGCGGAACGAGCAGCACGACGACGAGCGCCGCCACCGCGATGGCCGCACGGATCTTGTCGGTGATTAAGTTCTGCGCCATGCCGTGGACCGCCTGGGCGACGACGGCCACAGCAGCTGCCTTCAAACCGATGAGCCAACCGGCGTCGCTGATGTCGCCGAGGTATGCCACCCCGGCAGCGAACGCCACCATGAGCACGACCGACGGCATAGTGAATGCGAACCACGCCGCGAACATCCCCATATATCCGGCGCGCTGCAGACCAATGGCCATGCCGACCTGGCTGGATGCCGGACCGGGAAGGAACTGGCACAGCGCTACGAGGTCCGCGTACTGCTTATCGCTGAACCACTTCCGGCGCTCGACGAATTCGTCGCGGAAGAAGCCCAAATGCGCCGTCGGGCCGCCGAACGAAGTACAGCCAAGGCGCAGGAAGATCCTGAACACCTCAAAGGCCGAACCTCGGCTAATGTTTGCTGCTCCAGTTTTGCCGGTCGAGGTTGTCACGATGCCCTTTCTTACCAGAGCCGCTTTGAGCTGGCCCGATAAGTTCACCCACAGTTTCTCTTTTGGCTAGTCGCCCGGGCGGGGCGTTTCGTTGACTCCGCATTGCGGAGTCCCTGCGGTTTTGCTGTCGCCCGGGACCTGGGCCGCGGCTCGCACAGCGACGGCCCACCCATCCAGCTAGGCTGGCCTGACCGACAAGCTGGAGGGGTAAACGGATGAGCGAACCGAACGACGATCACCTAGGAGAAATTGTCCCTTGCAGATTCACCGAAGCTGATTTCGAAACGGGCCTGGCATGCATGCCGGGGTGGGTTCCCGCTGAATACCGGAACTTCCTTGAACAGCACGGAGTTTTCCACATCGCCGGTGTGGACTGGCTTTCGCCGGCCTCCGCACCAAATAGCCCTTTCAGCGTTGAATCTGGGCATGAGCAACTGACCCAATCAGCAGAGATGTTCGGAGAAGACCCGGATAGATGGTTCTCGGTTGCAATCTTTGACCTCGATGAATTCGCGTTGTACCACCTCAAGGACGACGGCTCCACGGAATTTGGCCACTTCCACTTCGAGGACCTGGAATATGTCGAAGGTCCATTCCCGACGATGACAGACTGGATGCGCACCTACACGGAGGAAATCTGATGACCGATCCCGCAAACGCACTGCCCGACAAGGTCATGGGGCCTGTCGACGACATGCTTTTCGACGAGCACGTGTTTGAGTCCGTGACGTTCCATGGCGCCCTGTTCCGCAATTGCACATTCAATGCCGTGGCTTTCCACAATTGCACGTTTAGAACCGTGCGGTTTGAAAACTGCCGCATTCAGCAACCACGGTTCGAAAAATCAACGGTTGAACACATCGCCTTGATTGATACCGCAGTCATCTCCCCCGTTCACCCGCTGAAAGGCGATTGGTTCGACCGGATCAGTGGAAGCACGCTGACCGATGTCGTCCTGCGCAAGGGTAAATTCCTCTACGACATCGTCGAGCACACCACGATCAGCGGACACCTCGAAGACGTCAGCTTCATGGAGCATCACACCAAGACGCAGCTGGACGAGGTCGACCTGTCCCAGTGCACCCTGGCGAACGTCAGCTTCACCGGCGTGCCGATGCAGCGCGTCAAACTGTCGGAGCATGACCAGAGCTTTGTCGACGAGAACTGGATCCAGACCGCTGATGAACTCCGCCAGCTCACATTGTCCTACTTCGACGACGAGAACTCGCGCAAACGTAAAGCGGCAGAGCAGCTGTTCAACATCATCGAAGCGGACGCATCCAACTTCCGCTCGAAGTACGACCTTCATCGTCCCGACCTGGACAGCCTCGGTTACGACGAGCGGCGCGGAGCACGCTACATCGATGAACTGTCTGGCACGACGAAACCCGAATGGATCCGCGAACCGATCGCCGAACTCTACGCAGAGATCGGCTGGACACCGCCGAGACCCGCACAATAAGGAGACCGGCTCATGTCCACTACGTTCAATCAGATGTTCGGCGAGTCAGGATCATCGAGCATTGAGTTTGAAGGGAAAACCCTTCACGGACGCCTGAGAATCAATCCTCAGAAGGAGCACCAAACTCTCATCGAGTGGTACTTTGACTCGCCCCACCCTCCGGAAGAGGTCGCCATCCGGGTCAAAGCGTTTCGCTGCAGCTTCCGGTTCCCCGGCATGGACACATCCAAAGAGGTGCTCGGGGTGCACGGGGAGGCGAACCGGGGGTGGGTGATCGTCGATAAGCTTGGCGACGATCCCATCGTGACCGTCACGAACGCCTGGATGGACCGCACATTCGGTGGGCAGTTCATCCAAGACCTCGGCAACCACGCCATGCTTATCGACGAAGTCGAGCCAGGCACCTTCCGCATCCGCGCAAACAACGCCAGCCCGGAAGACCGCATGGCCTTTAGCGACTTCACTGGGACCGTGAAAGTGACAACCCTGGCCGAGCCCGCTGACTACGAGGCGGGATACGGCGTCATCCACCCCGACTACCCCATTGAGCACTACCGCTACATCGACACCGGCGGTGAAGCTCTCACCCCCGAGGCCTACGCCGAAATGGCTTTCGTAGTTGACGACACGGCAGAGCCCACGAAAGCCATCGACATAGTTGGCTATCGGTGGTGCGATGTCGTCGACATCATCGGGCATGGCGAGAACTTCATCGATATGCGCCTCGACCTCGAAGAAGAATCCATGAGCGAGTTCGGCATCCGCGACGAAGCCAAGTTGTGGGGCTTGGCTGCTGTGCGTCTGAGCGATGGCACCATCCTCGAAGACGGCACCATCCGATACAAAACCCCCTAGCCGGTATTGAACTGCTCCCCATTAGTTGGACTGAGAAATCAGTTATCGACTAGTGGGGAGTAGTTTTCATTGAGATCACGCAGTTCGCTGTGTGAGGGCCAGCGTGAGCAGTTAGTTGATCTTTTCGAGCAGGGTATGGGTTCTGGTGCCGCTGCGCGCAGGGTTGAAGTTTCGAGATATGCATCGCGCGCGCTCTATCGGCGGTTTCAGCTACATGGCAGGCTATGTCTCGTGGAGAAACCGACGCAGCGGCAGTACTCGTTCGAAATCAAGAAAGCAATCGTCGAACGCCACCTCGCTGGCGAGACGAAGATGGATCTTGCGCGTGAGTTCGGCTTGTCTTCTGATCAGCTGGTCAAAGACTGGTCGTTGAAGTGGCGCCAAGGTGGCGATGACGCGTTGAAGCCGAAGCCGAAGGGCAGGCCCAAAGGCTCGTCCGCGCCGAAGAGGCTCACGGAGGAGGAGAAGCTTCGCCGCCGGATCGAGCGGTTGGAGGCGGAAAACGCTTACCTAAAAAAATTGCGGGACTTGAGGAAGCAGGGACCCGCCTGAAAGTCCAG
This sequence comes from Corynebacterium sp. CCUG 65737, assembly GCF_024454115.1. Lineage (NCBI taxonomy): Bacteria > Bacillati > Actinomycetota > Actinomycetes > Mycobacteriales > Corynebacteriaceae > Corynebacterium > Corynebacterium sp. CCUG 65737. The sequence continues at coordinate 63,261 of NZ_JAGPZB010000011.1, read as the reverse complement.
GCGATCGTCATCCTCAAGTCGCACCACCGCCTGGAGTACCTGCTAGAGGCAGCAGGTATCCCGCGGTCGACGTTCTTCTACCACCAGAAACGACTCGGTGAGCCGGATAGGCATGCTGTGCTCAAAGACGCGATCCGGGAAAGCTTCGAGCGCAATAAGCATCGCTACGGCTACCGGCGAGTACTGCTGGACCTGCGTAATCACGGCTGGGTGGTCAACCACAAGCTTGTTTTCAAGCTCATGCGTGAGATGGGTCTTCGAGCCAAGGCCCGCCAGCACAGGCCTTACATCTCCTACTCCGGAACCGTCAGCCGCATCGCTGACAACAAGCTCGAGCGCAACTTCACCCCGGACACGCCAAACACCGCCTTTGTCAGCGATGTCACCGAGTTCAGAATCGCAGGCCGCAAAGTGTACTTGTCGCCAGTGATGGATCTGTTCGACCGCTCAATCGTCGCCCACACCGTGGCTACATCGCCGTCGACAGCATTTACCGCCACGTCTTTGACCAAGGCAATCGTGGCGTGTGCACCTGAACCCGGGTGGATAATGCACACCGATCAAGGCTTCCAGTACCAGCACTCGACTTGGCGCAAACTCATTGACGAACACGGTGGTGTTCAGTCGATGTCGCGTAAAGCCAACTGCTACGACAACGCGGTCATGGAGAACTTCTTCGGACACCTGAAAACCGAGATGTACCACGGGGAAGTCTTCGACACCGTCGAGGAGTTCATTAACGCACTCGATGGCTACATCGAGTGGTACAACACCGAACGCATCCAACAACGCCTCCAGGGCCTGACCCCGATGCAATATCGGAATCAGGCCCTGGAACCCCTACCCGCCTAGAATTAAACCAGTCCAACTTTCGGGGGCTAGTTCATATCACGCCAGCTAGGGGGTTTGAACGTTGGTAGCGGGGGCCAGATTCGAACTGACGACCTCTGGGTTATGAGCCCAGCGAGCTACCGAGCTGCTCCACCCCGCGTCGAGTGAGTTATGAACTTCACCTGCTGCCGTATCGGCAACGGGTGTTAACTATACGCAGACTTGCCCTGAACAACAAATCCCCTGGCCACACCGGAAAGTGGACCAGGGGCTCGTGGGGGTGTTCACCACCCGTTCGCCGGGGGTTCGCCAGCTGTTCAGGCTGGGGCGGTGTGAACGATTTAGCGCACCGGCCCATAAGTCCAAGACAATAACTGCCGGTCAGGAACTTACGCCGCGACCATTATGGAGCTGGAACCCTCATATCGTTCACCGCTAATGGGTCGGAGACGGCCCGCCAGGCCGCGCCAGTCCCAACTACTGCCCCTTCTGGTAGTCCTCAACGGCACGATCGAGCTCGTCAAGGGCTCGGCCGTATTCCTCGAAGGAACCGTCACGAGCGTCCTCGAGGCCGCGCAGGGCCTCGTCGATAGCCGTCAGGGCTTCCTCTTGGTTAGCCGGCGGGGCTGTGTCGCCGTCGGCCTCGCTTTCCTCGCTCTCCGCGTCGGTGTTGTCCGGGTCCGTTGCCGTGGCCTGATCCTCGGCGTCGGAAGTAGTCGAGTCGTCGGAGTCCACGATGGAGATGTCTTGGGCCTCCTTCGCGTCAATGCCCACCTGGCTGAGCGCCTGGGAGATCGTCGGGGCGTAACCGACGCGACCCTTGTAGAACACCAGCACACGCAGCAGCTTCGGGAACGCGGACTCCTGGTCCTTGCGCTGCGAGTAAATCGGCTCGACATAAAGGATCTCGCCGTTAGCAACCGGCAGGGTGAGCAAATTACCGTTCTTCAGCGTGTTGGAGCCCTCCCACAGGGTGCGGTCGCGGGCGACCTGGTCAGAGGACATCAGCGCGTCCTGAGCCTGCTTCGGACCCTGCGTCTGCGTATTGGTCGGCAGAACGCGGACGGTGATCTGGCCGTAGTTGTCCGGGTCGGAGGTGACCGACATGTGCGCGGCGAGGAACTCACGGCTCAGACCGCGGTACGGGGTGATCAGCTGGAAGGTCGGGTCACCCGTTTCTGGGTCGGCGGCCACAACGTAGTACGGCGGCTGGTTGAGCTCCTGGCGGCCTTCCGGCGCGGTCGGGTCGTTCGGGACGGACCAGAAGGCGTCGTTGTTGAAGAACACGCCCGGGTCAGACACGTGGTAGCGGGCCAGCAGCTCGCGCTGGACCTTGAACAGGTCTTCCGGGTAGCGCAGGTGGTCGCGCAGCGAATCGGAAATCTCCGAAGCGGGCTTCACCGTGTCCGGAAAAGCACCCATCCACGCCTTGAGGACGGGGTCCTCTTCGTCGAAGGCGTAGAGGTCGACCGAACCGTCGTAGGCGTCGACTGTCGCCTTGACGGAGTTGCGGATGTAACCGACCTCGTTGTTGACCAATCGCTGGTTGGTGCCCTCCGGGTTGAGCGCGTCCTGCGTGGTGTTCTGCAGGGATTCACGGGTGGAGTACGGCAGGGCAGACAGCGTGGTGTAGCCGTCGACGATCCACTTGATGCGGCCGTCGATAACAGCGGGGTACGTGGTGCTGTCGGTGGTCAGCCACGGTGCGACCTTCTCCACGCGCTGGCGCGGGTCACGGTCGTACAAGATCTTGGACTCGCTGCCGACACGGTCCGACAGGATGAGGTTGAGTTCCTGGTACTGCACCGCGTACGCGAGGCGGTCGATCCAGTTGCCGATGCTCACGCCGCCTTCACCGTCATAGGTGAACGAGGAAGAGTCGGTGTCGTACTCGAGCGGGCCCTGGCCGACATCGCCGACGATGGCGTAGTCGAGGCCATCTTCAGCGGACGCAATGACTGGGCCGTAGTAGACGCGCGGCTGGTCCACACGGATACCCAGCTCTTCGGCGTCTTCCTTTTCTTCCGCGTTGGCGTTGGCTTGCAGGTCCGACACCGTGAACACCGGCAGGCCACCGCGGGTGGAGCCGGCGTCCTGGGCAGCTTCGTCGACAATGTTGGCCTGTGCAGCCACAAAGCCGTTTCCGTGCGTGTACACCGTGTGGCGGTTGAGCCAGTCTTGCTGGTTCTCACGCAGAGCATTCGGGTCCAGCTCGCGAGCCGCGACGACATAGTCGCGCAGCTCCCCGTCGACTGTGTAGCGGTCCATGGCCAGCTGGTCGGGGAAGCCGTAGAAGTTGCGCAGCTGCTGATTCTGCGTGAACGTCGGCGACAGGATCTCCGGGTCGAGCAGACGGATGTTGGAGATAGTCGCGGAGTCGCGGCCCACTTCCCCGTCGTTCGTGCTTTCGGAACCCCAGTTGCTTTCGTAGGTCACTGTGGCGTCGGTAAGCCCGTACGCCTCACGCGTGGCTTCAATGTTGCGCTGAATGTACTCGGACTCGCGCGCCTGGCGGTTGGGTTTGACGGAGAACTGCTCAACCATCGCGGGCCATGCCTGGCCGATAATGAGCGAGGAGAACAGCATCAGCACAGTCGCCAGCACGGGGATGCGGAAATCGCGGAAGATGATCGACACAAAGAATGCCGCCGCTACCAGCACCGCGATGACTACCAGGATGATGCGCGCCGGCAGCTGAGCGTTGATATCGGTGTAGGAGGCACCGGTGAAGATGTCATTGCTGTCGTAGAGCAGCGTGTAGCGCTCCAGCCAGTAGTCAAGCGCCTTGACCAGCATCCACAGACCGGCAGTGACAGCGAGCTGGACACGCGCAGGCTTGGAAATGTGGCCCCGTGTTCCGCTGACTTGGTTGGCCACCCGGATGCCGCCCAGCAGGTAGTGGGTGACCAAAGCGACAAGGAAAGCAACGATCAGCAGCATCGACAGCACACTGACCACCGTGGACAGCGCCGGCAGGGCGAAGGCGTAGAAGCCTAAGTCACGGCCGAATTGCGGGTCCTGGGAGCCGAAGGAGGAGGAGTTGATCCACAGCAGGAATGTCCGCCAGGAGCCCTGCCCGATCATGCCGCTGATGAGCCCCACCACGATGGGCAGCCACACCAGCATGGAGCGCACGCTGGACTGGATGGAGGACTGGTATGCCGCCATCGGCGAATTCGGGTCGGCGAAGACGGAAACCCGTTCGCGGGTGCGCCACGCGATGAAGGCGGCGGCCCACGTGATCGCGCCGCCGAGCAGACCGAAGATCACGAACAGCGCCACACGGGCGAGGATGACGTTGGTGAACACCCCGCGGTACCCCACCTCACCGAACCAGCGAAACTCTGTGTAGAGGCCCACAAGTAGGGGGACGAGAAACAGAATCAGCGCAATGATTCCGAAGGTCACCAGTAGTTTATTCGTGGATTTCCCCGACTCCGGGCGGGGGCGGTTCAGGCGCGTGGCCAAATCCAGCTCCTTATAACGGCTTAGAACGATGAACTATTAAGCTTTAACACTAAAGTGCCTAACGCCTAAAAGACCAGAAGGGTTCCCCAGTTGCGCCAGCAAGCTCTCAACAAGGCCATGATGGAGGCCGTCGAGTTCGTCCACGCGGAAGGCTGGGACTCGCCGCCCACGCTGTTCGCCCTGGTACCGACGGAGTTGGTCGTGGACCAGCTCGCCGCACTCGACGAGGAGGCAGATTCCCCGTTGACCTTGGTGGTTCAGGAGCTCCCGGAGCACATCCTGCCTGGTTCGGACGAGTTGGGCGATTACATTGCGCGCCTGGCATGGCCGGAAGAGGTCGAGGGCATCATCCTGGCGCAGGAGATCGTCTTCGTGGACACCAGCGGCACTGCCGAAGCGTCCCCGGCCCGGTTGTTCTCCGGCGTGCTGCGGGACGAAGACATTGAGCAGACCTTGCTGCAGATCCGCCCGACCGAAGAGGAGCTGGAAGCGGCTGGCCCGTTCGCAGAAGACGATATCCAACTGCGCGGCGGACCCAACGTCGCACCCGCAGTCATCGGCGCATTGCGGTATAGCTTGGAGAACGATCCGCAGGAAGACGATCTACACTAAGGGGGTCTACTTTAAAGGAGTTACCCCCGTGCCGTCTTCGTCCCTGCCCCGCCATCGCCGTGCGCCTGTCGCGCTCGCGGCGATGAGCTTGGTTGTCACGCTCGCCGCCTGCTCTGACAAAGAGAGCAAAGAGCCTTTGCCGGCACCTGCGCCGGAATCCACCTCCGCTGAGACTGTGGCCGACGAATCCACGGCTGAGGAATCCACGGCGGAGACCAGCAAGCAGAACGGGTGGCGCCGCCGCAGCGACGATCCAGAACTCGTGGCTCAAGTCGCGGAGCAATTCGCGGCGCTTGCGCCCGCAGAGCTTTTCGACGCACTAGATACCTGCTCGGAAACCAGCCTGAAAGGCTCCATCGAATGCACCGGCGCTGATGTGGGAAAGATCCAGTTCTTCGAGTCCGAGTCCATGGCCGCAGACACAAAGGATCTGCTGACTGGGCTGAGGAGCTCCCGCATCGTTGAAGAGTCCGAGGACGGCAACAAGATCGTCGGCTGGTCGATGCTGGGCCGGACCGCCGTCCTCACCGTGGTGGACTCCGACAAGGGCCAGCTGCTGCAGCAGATGGTCGACAGCGGAGATGTTGACCCTGAGCAGCGCATTTACGAGCTGGGGCTAGCTGAAGACGACGGCAGCGGAGTGAAGACCCCTGCGCTCGCCACGGATGAAGAAGAGCAGGAAGGCGAGCAAGAAGAGCAAGACGCGAAGCAGCTGACCAACGAGCAGTAGCGCGCTAGTCCGCCGAGCAGGTTTTGACGGGGGATCCTTCGGAGAAGGCGGACATGGCGGCTACTGCGTCGTCAAGCGTGGCGACGCTCGCGACAACCATATCCCCCGCATCGACCTTGCTTGCTTCCTTGCAGTTGTTCTCGGGCGCGAGGAAGAGTTCTGCGCCGCCGTCGCGCGCGCCTTCGATCTTGTGCGTGATGCCGCCGATCGGACCGACGGAGCCATCTTCGGAGATGGTGCCGGTGCCCGCGACGTGCTTGCCGCCGTTGAGTTCGCCGGGCGAGAGCTTATCGATGACCGCGAGCGAGAAGATCATTCCTGCGCTCGGGCCTCCCACGTCGTTGAAGTTGTAGTTCACCGCAACATCGCCAGTGGGCTCCGAAGACATGGTCACACCCAGCAGCGGGACGGACTCATCCTGGGGGTTGGTGCCGAGGGTGATGGTGGCCTCCCCCGGCTCACCGTCGCGCTCGTACGAAATAGTGAGCTCGTCGCCGGGATTCTTTGACCGGACGAGGTCCTGGACCTCCTGCGGGGCGGAAACATCGGTGCCATCGACAGCTGTGATGATGTCTTCGGGCTTGAGTGCGTCGGCCGCAGCGCCGTCTTCGAGGACGTCGTGAATGAGGACGCGGGTCGGCTCCCCCAGGTAGCGCATTGCCGCGACCGTTGCGGCAGCTTCGGAGGCGACGAACGTGGCCTCATTGTGCTTGCGCATCTCCTCGTCCGACATATTTGCCGGCATGATCTGGTTGATCGGTACGAGCGTGTCATCGGAGATCAGCCAGCGGCTCAGTGCTTGCCCCACGGTCATGTTGGTGCGCACAGACACTGTCGTCATGTCCAGGCTGCCTGCGGTCGGATCGACATCCACCCCCTCAATTTCGATGACGGGAGTGCCATCGACTTCTTCCAGGGTGTTGAACGTCGGCCCCGGCCCCTGCGCCGCGAACGGCACTGTGAACCGGATATCGGTCCCCGGAATGCCCCCGGCCACGAACAACGCAGCCGCCACCGCAAGGGGAATACCGCCCCACACCACCGCAGCACGGCGGCGTTTCACGGAAGGAGCGGGTTGGTCCGCAGTAGCAGGCAAAGTCACGGCAGTAAAGCCTACAACAGCCTGTTCAAAAGACCGTGTTCGCTTAGAGCGTTGCCTGCTCAGCCCGTTTTTCATTGTAGGGCGTGTTTCACCGCCGGTAGGCTGGCCACCATGGTTAATGGATTCGGGTTCTCTTTCCCTAACGACGACCGCGATGATCGCGACGACCGGGACGGCCAGGACGGAAACGGCCGCAACGACGGCAACGGCCGCGACGATCAGGGCCGCCAGGACAACCCGTTCGGCCAGTTCGGGTTCGGCATTGGCGGCACCCAAGGCTTTAGCGGCGGCTTCGGCAACCTCGGCGAGGTCCTGGGCCAGTTCAGCGAGATGCTCTCCGGCTTGGGCGAGCAGGCCAATAAGGGCGGCCAAGAGCGCCCCAAGCAGGACGCGGTCAACTACGACGTGGCGCTGCGCGCTGCCCGCCAGGTGGTCAAGAACCCGCGTGGTGCGACTGCAGGCGACACGAATGCCGTTACGGAGTCGACGAGGCTTGCGAACCTGTGGATTGATGACGCAACGGCGCTCCCCGATTCCGGCTCCCGCCCCGAGGCATGGAGCGCGGACGACTGGCTGACCAACACCCTCCCCACCTGGAAGCGCATGGTCAGTCCAGTCGCGGAGCACATGGCCCGCGCCCAGCTCGACGCGATGCCGGAAGAAGCACGCGAGATCTTCGGCCCCATCACGCAGATGCTCGGCCACTTCAACTCGATGAACTTCGGCGCCAAGCTCGGCCAGGCACTCGGTGACTTAGCCAACCAGGCGCTGACCGGCAATGACTTCGGCCTTCCGGTCGCGCCGAAGGGTGTCATCGGCATCGTGCCGAAGAACATTGAGCCGATTTCGGAGCAGCTGTCTGTGCCGGGGCAAGAGGTGCTCGTCTACATCTCGGCGCGCGAGGCCGCCCGCCAGCGCCTGTTCACCCACGTGCCGTGGCTCGTCGAGCGCATTGTGTCGTCGGTTGAGGAGTACTCCGTCGGCCTGGAGCTGGACACTTCCCACATTGAGGAGAAGATCCGGGATCTCAACCTCGAGTCGGGCGACCCAGCGAAGATCCAGGAAGCGATGCAGGAGATGCAGGGCATGGACATGTCCCCGCGCGTCACTTCGCGCAACGCTGCCGCAGCAGATCGTTTGGAGACGCTGCTCGCGCTCGTCGAGGGCTGGGTCGAGGTTGTCGTTGAGGATGCCCTCGGCTCCCGCATCCCGTCCACTGCGGCGATGACGGAGTCGTGGGCACGCCGCCGCGCGACCGGCGGGTCCGCTGAGAACGCCTTTGCCAACGTCGTCGGCATTGAGCTGGGCGCTCCGAAGACGAACGAAGCCGCTGACCTGTGGCGCCGCGCTACCACTGCCGTCGGTGCGGAGCGCCGCGACAAGGTGTGGGATCACCCGGACCTGTTGCCCACGGGCGAGCACTTGGAGAATCCGGCAGCCTTCATCGACACGCTTCTCGACGACGCGCCGGACGACCAGTTCGACGAAGAGATCGCCAAACTCGAGGAAATGCTCGCGGAAGAGCCCGGCCCAAGCGAGGACGACCGCGGTACTGACGGCAGCTCCGGCACCGAGGACGACAAGAACGACTAGTTCTGCCCGAACCTCTGGAACGCCTCTAGATAGCCCTTCGCGCGTTCAGCGCGGGGGGCTTTGTCGGCGTGCTCCCAGAACTCAGGACCGTGGCCGGGGATGAAGGTGTGCACGAGTTCGTGGACCAGCACGGCGTCGACCACCCAGTCGGGCACGTCCCGTAACCGGTCGGAAATGCGAATGTCACCGGTCGCCGTGCTGCAGGACCCCCACAGTGTCGACTGGTTGGAGGTCCACCGCACGGACCCGATGCGCGCTTGCCCGTCGAGGACGGAGTCGTTGAGGGACTGTGCGCGAGCGAGCAGGTCCTCGTCGGACAGCGTGCTGGTGGTGAGTTTGCGCTCCATCTTCGCCAGGATTCCGTCGACAGCGTCGCGTTCCTGTGCGGCGGTGAAACGTGCCGGAATGCGAACTTCAATGCGGTCGCCTTTGAACCGTGCCTGCACGGTGCGGGTCCTTCGCGCAGAGCGGATCACGTCCACGTTGTCGCGGTCGAGCATGCGCAGTGTCCTCCCGTGTGCTGCAATGGCTCCTATGGGGGACTCAACATTAGTTCGTTTAGCGCCCGGTGTGAATGTGCTGGTCCGTGGGGAGGGATCGGTGCAGTTCGGGCTGGATGCGTCGAGAAGCGCGGTGCTGGACACGGCGCACCCGCGCGAGCTCAAGGACATCCTAGATGCCATGATCGAGCCTACGGCCGTGCGCGATGTTCTCAACGCCCTGCGAGGCATTCCCGAGATTGATGAGCCGGAGGCGCGGACGCTGGTCAACGATTTGCTGAACTACCGCATCCTCGTCGACGCCAACGAACGCACCGTCGTGGTGCTCGGCACTTCAGCATTGGCGGACGAGGTGGTGCGGTTGCTCCGCGCCGGCGGGATCACAGTGCGCACACCGCTTATCGACGAACGCCTCCACCCCTTCCTTTCCCGCCAATCCCCTGATACACCCGTCGTGGTTGTTGACCAGGTGCCCCAGCTGGTGCGGCTGCGCGAGGCGCTGGCCGATCACGCCGGGTGGATCATCCCGGTATTCACACTGGATTCGCGCGTGGTGGTCGGCCCGGCAAGCCTCGACGGGGACGGTCCGTGCCTTGAGTGTGTGCTCATGCACGCCCAGGAGCGCGACCCGCACACGCATGTCACCGCTACGGCACTGTCGCAGGCCTCGAGCACGAATGCCCCGGATCCTGCGGTGGTCGCCGCTGGCGCAGCTGCCGCCGCGGTGATCGTGCGCCGGTGCGCGGAGGTGCCAGAACCTCCCGGTGTGCTCGTTCCGGAAGCGGAGCCCGGAATCGCGCTGATCATCGACCCCTTCGGGCCGCAGTGGGTGGCTGAGCACCCCCTGGGCACGCACAAGAGCTGCCCTGCCTGCTTGTGAGGGGGCACGGAAGGGGTCAGCGGAAGTCTTCCAAGACGGCCAGCACGTCCTCGCCGTACTGTTCCAGCTTGGACGGGCCGATGCCGGAGATGTCCAGTAGTTCTGCGAGGCTTGCCGGCATCGCCTCGACGACAGACAGAAGTGTCGCATCAGTGAAGACCATGTACGGCGGGTGCTGCTTCTCGCGGGCGGTGTCCAAGCGCCACTGCTTCAAGGCTGTGAATGCGGCCTCGTTGTAGGTCGGCTCGCACTCCTCGTGCCGGCCGAGGGTCTTCTCGGCGGGCGTGGTGATGGGGTTGCCGCACACCCGGCATCTCTTCGGACGCTTGAGGCGGTCAGGGGTGGTCTCGACGTCGAGCTGCGGGGCAATACCGTCGAGGAACCGGGACCTGTCGCGGCTTTTCCGACCACCCTCCTGGCGGGCAAACGACCACGACAAGTGCAGGTGTTCGCGGGCGCGGGTGATGCCCACGTAGAACAGGCGCCGCTCCTCCTCAATCTGCTCGTCGCCAGCCTTGATCGCATGCGAGATGGGCAGCGTCTTCTCCACCAGGCCAACAAGGAAGACCGCATCCCACTCAAGGCCTTTGGCGGCGTGCAGGCTGGCCAACGTCACACCGTCGACAGCCGGGGGCTGCTTCGACTCCGCGCGCTGGCGCAGCGACTGCAACACTCCGGGCAGCGAGTCTGCTTCCCCAGTGTTCACGATGTCGGCGATGAGCTCCACCAACGCGTTGAGTGTCTGCCACCGTTCACGCTGCTGCGCACCCTCGGGTTCCGTGGCACTCAGACCCAGCGGGGCGAAAGCGGCGCGGGCGACAGTCACCGGGTCGTCCGGCAGGTCGTTGCGGCGGGTGGCCTGCACGAGCACGCCGATCGCCTCGCGGATCTCTGGGCGGTTGAAAAAGCCTTCGCCGCCGCGGACTTGGTAGACGATGCCAGCGTCAGACAACGCCTGCTCGAACACCGCCGACTGCGCGTTGAGGCGGTAGAGGATGGCGATCTCGCGGGGTGGGACGCCGCCGTCGATAAGCGTGCGAATCTGTGCCGCGACTTCGCGCGCCTCCGTCGGCTCATCAGCATAGGACGCGAACGTCGGCTCCGGGCCTGGTGCGCGCATGCCCTGCAGCTCAAGGCGGGTGCCAGCAGCGCGGCCGGACGCTTTGGAGATCACGGTGTTCGCCAGATCCGTCACCTCCGGGGTGGAGCGGTAGTCGCGCTGCAGCTTGACCACGGTCGCGTGCCCGTACGTCCGCGAAAAGTTCAGCAGATAGTCCGGGGAAGCCCCGGTGAACGAGTAAATGGTCTGGTTAGCGTCGCCGACGACAGTCAGATCATCGCGCTGGCCCAGCCAGCCTTCAAGCACACGTTGCTGGAGCGGGGTGACATCTTGGTACTCGTCGACGACGAAGGTTTGGTACTGGGTGCGGAACTCCTCTGCCACCGCTGGCGCGTTCTCCAGGGCTCCGGCGACGTGGAGCAGCAGGTCGTCGAAGTCGAGCGCCATGCCCTCGGGGCTGGTCTTCGACTGCTCGTAGCGCTTGTACACGGCGGCGACCTTCTCCGCGTCCGTCGGCGGTTCACGGTGGGAGTTAGCGATGGTCTCGGCGTAGCTTTCCGGGGTGACCAGGGACGCTTTGGCCCATTCGATCTCGCTGAGCAGATCACGCACCATATCCTTGTGGGACTCAAGTCCAACGGAGCGCGCTGCGCGACCGACCAGCGGGAATTTGTTGTCAATGAGGTGCCAGGGCATGTCACCTGCTACCTGCGGCCAGAAGTAGCGCAGCTGGCGTAGCGCGGCGGCGTGGAACGTGCGCGCCTGCACACCACCGATACCCATGTCGCGCAAACGGTCACGCATCTCCCCTGCCGCACGCGAGGTGAACGTCACGGCGAGCACGCGCTGCGGGGCGACAAAACCTTGATCGATGAGGTGCGCGATGCGGTAGGTGATGGTGCGCGTCTTACCGGTGCCAGCGCCGGCGAGAATGCACACCGGCCCGCGCGGAGCGGTGGCGGCGACGAGCTGATCGGGGTCGAGCTGAGTTTCGAGCTGGCTCAGGTCGATCATCGGCTAGCGGTCCTCTTCCTCTGCGCGGGCGGCTTCGCTCAGGTCGTCCGGAGTCTCGTCGGTGTAGCGGATGTACAGCAGGCGGTCGCCCGGCTCGACGGTCTCCGCCTCCGGCGAATCGAGGCGGTAGAGCTCGCCAGAGCGAACCACGCCCAGCACGATGTCGGCGAGGTGCCGGGGGTTGGCGCCGACTTCGTCGTCAATAATCGCGCGCTCAGCCACGGCGAAACCGGCATCGGGGCTGAGCAGGTCCTCGATCATCTCCACCACCGTCGGTGTCGACGTAGCGATGCCGAGCAGGCGGCCCGCGGTTTCCGAGGAGATGACCACCGAGTCCGCCCCGGACTGCTCGAGCAGGTGCTGGTTCTCGCCTTCGCGTACCGACGCGACGATGTTGACCCCCTGGTTGATCTCACGCACCGACAACGTGACCAAAACGGCTGTGTCGTCGCTAGACGGTGCGACCACCACGGAGCGTGCACGGCTCACACCGGCAATCTTCAACACGTCGGACTTGGTCGCATTGCCGTGGACGGCGATCAGGCCGCGGTTCTCCGCGTGGGACAGGGCCTCCTGGTTGTCGTCGATCACGACGATCTCCGACGGCGGCATGCCTTCTGCGATCAACGCCTCGACCGCGGAGCGGCCCTTCGTTCCATAGCCGACGACGATGGTGTGGTTGCGCACGGTTTTCCTCCAGCGCTGCAGTTGCAGGGTCTTACGCGAGTCTTCGGTCAGGACGGACAAGGTGGTACCGACGAGCAGCATCAGGAACGCCACACGCATCGGGGTGACCACCAAGATATTCACTAGGCGCGCCGTCTGCGTCACCGGGGTGATGTCGCCGTAACCTGTGGTGGATAGCGACACCGCTGAGTAGTACACCGCGTCAATGAAGGTGAGGTGCTCCGAATAACCGTCCTTGTCCAGCCACACAAGCACAGCGACGATGACAACAAGCAAGATGGCGTACAGGAACCGCCGGCTGATCAGTGCCCACGGCGTCGCCTTGTCCGCCTGCGGCAGACGGATGACATTTAGTAGAGCGTGGTCTGGCAACGCCGTCAACTCGTCGCTGCGGTTATCGCGGAAACGGATCGGCGGACGAAACGATGGTGCCATGGGTCACCTCCTTAATGCTGCATGTCTATATCGGACTCTAGACCTCTTGCCGCGGCGGTTTGCAGCAGCTCCTCCAGCTCGCCGCGTTCTGGCAGGTCGTGCGGGGCGAAGTCTTCCCCGGTGCGGACGTAGAAGAACACTGCGTTGACTGGCAGCCCGTCGCCGGCGATGCGTTTCCACGCCTCCCGGTAGACGGCCAGCTGCAGTTTCGCGGCCCGCATCTCCGTCGCCTGGGGTTTGGCGCCGGTCTTCCAGTCGACGATGGTCCAGCTGCCGTGCGGCGCCTCTGGTGTGGGCGCGTCACGGTACACAGCGTCAATGCGGCCGCGCACGCTCGCCGAGCCCAAGTCGATCTCAAAGGGGTGCTCGATGTGCGCCGGAGCGCGCTGCGCCCAGTGGCTGGCCTCAAAGGACGCCTTGAGGCGTGCCAGTGTGGTCGCGTCGACGTCGGGTTCGGTGTTGCCGGGCAGCTCGTCGTCGTCGAGAAGCGGGCGCGCACCGAAGAACCCCTCGATCCATTCGTGGAACGCTGTTCCGCGCTTGGCATAAGAGTTCGGTTTGAACGGCACCGGGCGGCGCGCGCGGCGGGCGAACTGCTCCGGGTTGGCGCGCAGCGCGACGATGTCGGAGGCGGTGAGCATTGCGGGCATGATGACCGGCACCGACGGGCTCATGGTGGCCTCATGCTCCTCGATCAGCGCTGTCACATCGCGCTCCCACAGCCCGTAGAGCTCACCGGCGGTGAGCTGCGGCAGGTCCTTAAGGGCCGCGTTGACGCGCTCAGCGGCATCCACTGCGGCAGGCTCGGCGCTGTAGTGCGGCCAGAAGCCTTCGCGTTCGCGAATGTCCGTCAGCTCATCCGTCACCGTCCCGTCCCACCAGGACAACACCTCCGCCATATCCCGGAAAGGCAGGAAGTGGGCGTAGGGCTCCACCGGCTTCTTCCGCGTCGGAGAGATCCCGGACGCCGTGACCAAAAGACGCCGCTCCGCCCGGGTCACCGCGACATAGAACAGGCGCGCTGACTCTTCGGCAAGCTCGGCGGTCTTGTCCTTTTTGTACTGGTTGGTGAGCTTCTGGAAGTCGCTGCGGGTGTCGGCTTCGTCGAGCGCCGTGTACGTGTCGTCCGGGATCGTCGCCACATACCCAAGGAAAGTCTCCGCCGTTCCGCCGTACGTTGCGGCGTCAGCGTGGGCGACAGCGACGGTGCGCCATTCCAAGCCTTTCGCCTTGTGCGCGGTGAGAATCTGCACTCGGTCGCCGGTGTTGGCAACAGTTCCGGGCGCCAGGCCGTCCTCATGCTCGGTGGCTAGCTCCAGGTAGTTCAGGAAGCCTTCCAGATCCGCACCCGGATAGGACGCGACCGTTTCAGCGAATTTGTCCAGATGCACAGTGCCGGTGTCGGAGGGGCGGGAGAGCACCTCGGTGCGGATGCCGAAGATGGAGATGATGTCGTCGAACAGGTCCGACAGGCGCTTCCCCAAGCTGCGCATGCGCAGGGCGCGCAGCTGCGAGGACAGCATCTGCAGGCGGGCCAGACCTTCCTCCGTGTAGCGCTCCGGCTCACCGAGGTCTGCCACCGCGTCGGCTAGACCAACGGAGCGCTCATTCTCCCCGACGGCGTTCTCGGCCTCGCGGATCAGGTCGGTGAGCTGGGCTTGCAACCGTTCCCGCGGATCTGCATCAGGCCTCAGCGCCGCTACAGCGCTGTCGTCTTGGTCGTGCGCCCGGCCGCCGGCCAGGTTCACTGCTCGCCGAGACAAGGCCGTGATGTCTTTCAGCCCCAACCCGCATGCGGGGCCAGCCAGGATGCGTAGAGCAGCGGCAGAATCTTGCGGGTGAACGAGCATTTTCGCGACAGCCACCGCATCGGCGACCTCCGGCACGGTCAGGAGACCTGCCAGACCGACAATCTCATAAGGGATGCCGCGCTCCTCCAGAGCTTCAGCAATCAGTGCGGACTGCTTGTTCTTGCGCACCAGCACAGCCGAGGAGACATCACCGTGCTCCGCCAACTGCTCGTGGAAGTCCACGGCCAGCATGTCAGCGACGGCGGCGATTTCCTCGTCCACAGGCCCGTAGAAGCCCACCTCTACAGTGCCGGGATCAGACGCCGGATTCGGATTGAGCGGTTCGACGGCGCGCTGCGGCCCCGGGGCGCCGAGCACGGCCGACGACACTGAGTTGGCCAGTGCCAGCACTTCCGGTGGGTTGCGCCATGAGGTGGTGAGCTGGGCTTTCGGGGCGGAGGCACCGTCGGCAAGCGGAAAGTCGTCGACGAACGCCTGCAGATTAGCGGCAGTGGCTCCGCGCCAGCCGTAAATCGCCTGCATCGGGTCACCGACGGCGGTGACGGTCAGCGGGTACGGGTGCCGCGCGAGGTCGTCGCGGTTTTCGCCGAACAAGCTGCGCAGAAGCACGCGCTGGGCGTGGGAGGTGTCCTGGTATTCATCCAACATGACCACCCGGAAGCGGCCGCGTTGGCTCTCCCCGACCGACGGGTGGTTACTGGCCAGTTGCGCCGCGACGGACATTTGCTCGTTGAACGTGACCACTCCGCGTTCGCGCAGCTCGCGGCTGAGCTCCTCCGCGAGGTCGGTGTAGGCGGCGCGAAGACGCTGCTTGTCTATCCAGCCGCGGACTTCCTTGGCGTACTGCTCTTTCGCTCTGCCGCGGGGAAGGGCTGCGACGTTATCAATGAACGCCTCCGCTTCCTCCCGCACCCGCGACGGCGGCATGAGGTCGTTGCCCATGTTGGCCACGAGCCGCAGCAGAGTGTCCACGACGGTGCTCACACCGGGGTTCGCATCGACACCGTCGAGCAAAGCGCCACCGTGATTGCTCACTACGTCCCAGGCGATGGAATGCAGCTCGGCATCGGTGATAAGCCGCGCGTCAGGCTCCACGGGGACGAGCAGGCCGTATTCGCGGATGAGGTCGCCGGCAAACGCGTCATAGGTGGACACGGTCGGCGCGATGACCTCGAGTGTCTCGGCCAGCCCGCCGCTGGGGTCCAAGTGGCGCACCAGCTGCTCATTCGCGGCGAGCTTCTCCAACCGGGTACGAATGCGCCTACCCAGCTCGTGCGCGGCCTTTCGCGTGAACGTCAGGCCGAGCACTTCCTCCGGCCGGACGTAGCCGTTGGCCACCAGCCACACAACGCGGGCCGCCATCGTTTCGGTCTTGCCCGCGCCCGCGCCAGCGACAACGAGGAGCGGGCCTGGGTCTGCCCCGATGACCGCCGCCTGCTGATCGGTCGGCGGGAACTTCTCCTTCAGGTACCGCGACAGTGTCACGGGTTGCATGTCAGCCACGGGTGGTCACCTCCCCTTCCGGTTGCACCGGACAGATTGCTTTGACATGGCAAAAGTCGCAGTGCTTGCCTGTCACAGCGCGCAGCCGAGGCCCGGTCATCTCCGCAGGCAGCGTGGCAATGCGCGCCGCGAACTCCTCGAGTTGCTCCGCGTCCTTTGGGGCTTGGTGGGCAGCGGTCACCTTCACCTGGTCGCTGCCAGGGTAAATCAGCGTTCCCCCGCCGACGTCGAGGGAGTCGGTCTCACCCGCCGTCGCCACCGAGGCGTCTGTGCCCTCCCTCAGAGCCCCGCGCGACAGTGCGAGCTGGTAGGCGAACAGCTGCGGGTTTTCTTCCGCCTCTGCGGCAGACGGATGATTCTTGCCGGTCTTCAAGTCGACGATGTGGACCGCTCCGCTTTCCTCGCGCTCCAGCCGGTCGATCCGACCGCCGATTCGCAGGCCCGGTGCGACCTCCACGTCGACCGGAACTTCTGTGTCCACAAGCTCGAACGTGCCGCGCGTCTCCTCGACCCATTGCGCCGCGCGACCGAGCAGACGCGTGAATTCCCGCAGATCGCTGACCTCTTTCCAGGACGGAACGGTGAACAGCGCGCGGTATGCCTCCAGCGTGTCCGCTTGGGCGAGTTCCACATCGGCCCCGTTTCCGACAGCCTCGAAGAAGTAGTGCGCGAGCGTTCCGCGTGTCATTGCGTCGCTCGACGCCGGCGCGACATCGCGCTCCAGCACGTTGCGCATGGGGCATTCCAGTAGTCCCTCAATGCGCGAGG
Source organism: Corynebacterium sp. CCUG 65737 (assembly GCF_024454115.1). Classification (NCBI taxonomy): domain Bacteria; kingdom Bacillati; phylum Actinomycetota; class Actinomycetes; order Mycobacteriales; family Corynebacteriaceae; genus Corynebacterium; species Corynebacterium sp. CCUG 65737. The sequence goes on along the minus strand of NZ_JAGPZB010000011.1, from coordinate 46,267 downwards.
GCGACAGGCGTCCAGGCGGTTCCACACCTTCGCTTATCGACGCCTCCCTGATCCCCCACCACTGACCCGGATCCGCCCCAGGCACACCGGCCTCGGCGAGGCGGGCGAGCTGGCGGGCAGCCTGGCGTTTGACGTCCTCGCTGGAGGACTCGTCGGTGATGGCGCGGCGCAGTTCAGCAACAATGTCTTCGACTGCGAGCACCCGGACCGGTGCCACATCGACGTGCACTTCTTCTCTGCCGGTGGTACTAGTGTCCACCCCGTCGAACAGGGTCTGCTGCTCAGCAGCTCCGGACGCGGCAGTGCCGGTGCTGACATGCTCCGGAATGATGCCACGCGCATCGGCGAACTGCTGCACGAAGCGCGAGGGCTCAATGACCTCATCCCCGTCCGGGGCGTCCACAGCGGTGACGATCACCTGCTCCGTCGCACGGGTGACAGCGACGTGGAAGAGGCGGAGTTCCTCCTTGAGGCGGTCCACGGTGTGAGAGACCGGGGTCGACGGATCAATGCCTTGATCGATAAGGTCGATGAGGTCTTCCTGGCGCATGAGCGTGCCGGTCTCGCTCAGTGTGGGCCATGACAGCTCCTGCACTTCGCTGACGATGACGCGGGCGAATTCACGCCCCGCCACACCGTGGGCCGTGAGCAACGGCACCGCGTCCGGAACGGCGGTGCGCCGGTCGCGCACACCGGTGGGCAACTCCTGCTCCTCAATGTGCGCGATGAAAGCCTCAATGGTGGCAGTCGGGCGACGCTCAGTGAAGTCACCCGCTGCGTCGAACAGCGCCATCATCGCGTCAAGGTCACGGTCTGCCTGGGATCCGGCCGCCCCGCCGCGCAGCGCAATGGCCATGAGGGATTCTGCCAGACCAGTCTGCGCCCAGACGGCCCAGAGCACCTCTTCGACGCTGCCGCCGTCGTCAAGCGAAGTGCGCCCAGCTTCCAGAACCCCGCGGATGCGGTCCAGGATGTCCAGCTCGCGCTGGGTGAGCATGGCTCCGAAATCGGGCAACTCTCCGCGCAACGCCAGCAGTTCGCTCAGCGTGTCCTCCGCGCGGACCTCTGGCCGCCAGCGGCGCAGGCCGCGCAGCAGACGACGCAACGTGACCGGATCTGCACCACCGACCGGTCCGAGCAGGAGCTCACGCCAGTGCGTGGCATCCAGACCGTTCAGAGCGCGCAGACCCAGCAGCATCGCAGCGACAATGCGTTGCTCCCCCAATACGAGGTCCGTCGGGTTGATCGCCACTGGCACCCCTGCTTGGAGGAGCGTGCGACGCAGCGGTTCGATCATCCCTACCGAGCGCACGACGACTGCCATGTCCCGCCACGGCACCCCCTCTTCCAGATGGGCGCGGCGCAAGGTGTCGGCTACGAACGCGTTGTTCATCGCGCCATCCGGAGCGATGACAGCGCGTGCAGTGGGAGTGCGCCGGGAAACACCGAGGTCGATGGTGGGCGCGTCCAGATTCTTGAAGAACAACGGGGAGGCGCCACGGAACCGGAATACAGCCTGCTCCTCGTCACCACCCACCACGGCAAGGTCCGCCTCCGCGATGAGTTGGTTCACAAGGATGCCGGAGGCGGGGTCGAGGTGCTGAGCATCGTCGATAAGCACTGTGCCCCACGTGCGCGGCAGTGGGCGCCGCACGACCTCGGCCACGAGCTCGGAGGCGGAATAACTGCGAGCGCCGTAGAGCGCCATGACATCCTGGTACTCGGCGAGGAAATCCCCCGCCGCGGACCAGACCGGAATGCCGTGAGTGCGGCCCATGTCCCGCAGCTGACCGGGAGTGAGGGTGCGTTCGACGGCGCGGAGCAAGAAATCGCGCAGCTGGCGGGCAAACCCGACCATGGGCAACGCAGGCCGCAGCTCCTCCGGCCACGAGCCAGTGCCGTCGGCGGCATTGCCCTGCAACAGCTCACGGATGGCGAAGTCCTGCTCAGCACCCGAGATCAACCGAATCGGGGTCGCCGCGGCGGCCGCCGGATCCTCGCTGGCGCGCAGCAACGCGAAGGCCAAGGAGTGGACGGAGCGGGCGATCGGCTCGTCAGCCACGAACCCGGAAGAGGTGAGCTTCTCGGACAATTCCTCGCGCACGCGGGCTGCCGACTCCTTCGACGCCGTGACGAAGACGATGCTGGAAGGGTCCTGTCCAGCTGCGATGCGGGCGGCGGCAACGTCGATGAGGAAGCTCGTCACACCGGCCCCAGCCTCACCGGTGACCTTGTGCACACCGCGTCCGGGCAGATCAACCGGCCACGACCGCGTGCTGTCGCGGCGCTCCCGGTGGACCAGGTAGGCCTGCGGGTTCGGAGGGAGAGTCAGGTGCGGCGAACTCATGGATAACAGTCTCTCATCTCACCCCGACATCGGGGCGGAACACGCCGCAAAGGAATAGAACACGTTTTCTAATCGGGCCCGGTGCGCGCCCCGATCGGCAAATAGGGGTCCGGTGCAGGCCCCACCCGGCGAATAGCTAGAGCCAGACAGCTAGATTGTCCGAATTTTGGCCCGAAACGGAGCCTTCTAGTCGTCTGAATCTAGCTAATCGCCATGGGGAGGGGGCTGCAAGCCTCGGCGAGCCCCAAGCGGCGAGCCCCAAGCGCAGACGGCTAGAGCGCCAACAAACCCCGAACGCGCTCGATCCGCTCGGTCTGTACCGCCGCCACGTGAGGGTTACCGGCCGCCAAGATCGCCCTGTACTCCAACGCGCGCTCGCACAGGAAGAACAGGTCCGGGATGTGGGACCAGCGGCTGAGGACGTGGTCGTCGACGGCGCCGGCCAACAGCCCGTCGATAAGCGTCAGGGCCGCGGTGTAACCGTGCGGGCGCGGCTCGGCGCTGGGCACAATGTCGCTGAGCGCGGGGGCGAGCGAGCCGGAGAAAAGGCAACAGGCGAGGAAATCCGCGTGGGTGAGCTGCCCGCCCTTGACGGCGGCGCCGGGCGCGGAAGACCAAGCGGCACGCTCGGCGCGGGCCCAAGCATCATCACGCTGGATGGCGGGGGCGGGGAAATAGGCGACAGCGTCGTCGAAACGCAAGGCTGCGGCGATCGCCTCGTCGATACGGGGGCCGGGCTGGCCCTCGATGAAGTCGGTGGCGCGGAAACCGGCCAGAGTGAAGCGGCCGTCGGTGGTTCGGACGGGCCGCGCGATCCGCAGACCCGGAACGGTGACCTTTTCCCGCAGTTTCGACGACCACGCGGCGTGCGCGGGCGCAGAAGAAATGACGATGCGCCCGTAGCGTACCCCGTTGCCCCACTCGTTGCCGAGCGGCTCCGGGCGTGCGTCATCGACTTGGAAAGACGTCAATACATGCCCCGGAATCGCCATATCAGCCGCCTTTCCTACAACGCAGCCGGGCGCGGGTACGGCCACGGGTTCGCAAGGCAGGTGTCCGCGTTATCCGGGTAGACCTCGCTCGGCGCGACACGCAGCAGCTCAGCGTTGTTCAGGCTCAGAGTCTGCTGCATCATGATCGGCGCGAGCTCCCCGTTGGTCGGGCACGGCTCGTGGGCCGCATACCCCAGGGCGTGGCCGACCTCGTGGTTGATCACGTACTGGCGGTAGGACCCCAAGTCACCGTTGAAGGGGGCGGCACCGCGGACCCAGCGGGACTCGTTGATGAGCACCCTGTCACCGTGCTCCTCACTGAAGAGACGGCACGACGTTTCCAGGCCCAAGTCGTCGCCGCACAACTCGCGGGCTGTTCCCACCGATGCCAGTTGGATACGCAGATCCGGTTCATCACTGGCGCTGACGTGCTCGAAGCGCACACCCGGATCATTAGTCCACCCGCGCGGGTCGGACAAGGTGGTGTCCACCATCGTGGCAAAGCTGTCATCGCCACCGAAGCGGCTGGTGTCAATGCCGTCTTCAACCTCGGTGCTGAAGCGCACCACCTGCTCTTCGCCCTTGCCCACGTTCATTCCGGGCGCACCGATGGGGCGGAACGTGCCCGCCCCTTCCTCGGTGTAGGGGCCGCCTGGGGGCAACTCCGTGATGGCTACCTCCCCCTCGGGCATCGGCGCCACCGTTTTGCGGGTCTCCTGCTCCTGCTCCTCCACCTGTCCCGGAGCGCGGTCTGATGCACCGATGGTCTCCCCGGACGGGGTGTTGACAATGCTCCAGATGACCAGCGCCGTCACCACAATCAAGACGGGAATGGCATACGCGCGCCAACCGTAGGTGCGCGCGAAGCGTGCCAGAGCGCCGTCGCTGGCGGTGTCGGGGTGGTGGCTCATAGGGGTTAATCTATCCCGGGCTTAACCGGAGAAGCCAACAGCACGCGGGGTGGAGTTACCCAATTCCACATAGAGGATGCGCTCGGTGCGCACGACGAACTTCATGCCGCGCTCGTCCTCCAGGGTCAGCGTCGGTGCGCCGGATTCGATGGCACGGGTAATCTGCCCCTGGATGTCCTCCTGGTTCTGCGGGGAGGTGATGGACAGTTCGCGGTGGCTGTCAGCCAAACCAATCTTGATTTCCATTGTGTCCTTAAACTTCGTTGTTACTTGCTCGTTGCTGCAATGGTCACATTGTAACGGTGGGCAGTTAAGATGTTCACGTGTCCGATCAGCAACCCACCTTCGCCGAGCTCGGTGTCGCCGCAGAGATTGTGGAGGCGCTCGGAGAGTCCGGCATTGAGCGCGTTTTCTCCATCCAGGAGTTGACGTTGCCGCTCGCGTTGGCGGGCCGCGATCTGATCGGTCAGGCCCGCACGGGCATGGGTAAGACGTTCGCCTTTGGGGTTCCCCTGTTGGACCGCGTGTTCGACGATGCGGCAATTGAGGAACTTGACGGCACCCCGCGCGCTCTGGTGATCACCCCCACGCGCGAGCTCGCAGTTCAGGTCAGCGAGGATCTCACGCTGGCAGCGTCGAAAACGCCCGTCCGCTTGACGACGATTTATGGCGGCCGCCCCTACGACGAGCAACTGAACGCCCTGGAAGCCGGTGTCGATGTCGTGGTGGGCACGCCCGGCCGTCTGCTGGACCTGCATGAGCGCGGCGACCTGGTCTTGGACCGCGTGGCCATTCTCGTGCTCGATGAGGCCGACGAGATGCTCGACCTGGGCTTCCTGCCCGACATCCAGCGGCTGTGGGGAGCGTTGAGTCAGCCGCTGCAGACGATGCTGTTCTCCGCCACGATGCCAGCACCGATTCTGAAGCTGGCGCGGGAGATGATGAACAAGCCGGTGCACATCCGCGCCGAGTCTGCTGATTCCTCCCAGCTGCACGACACCACCAAGCAGGTCGTGTTCGTCTCCCACAAGATGGATAAGCCGAAGGTTGTCGCCCGCGTGCTGCAGGCCGACGGCCGTGGCCGGACCATTATTTTCACCCGCACGAAGCGCACCGCCGCTGAGGTCGCCGAGGACGTGGCGCGGCGCGGTTTCGCCGTCGGCTCCGTCCACGGTGACCTGGGGCAATCTGCCCGCGAGCGGTCGCTGGAGGCGTTCCGCAAGGGGGATGTGGAAATCCTCGTGGCCACTGATGTCGCCGCCCGAGGAATCGATGTCGACGACGTCACTCACGTGATCAACTACCAAACTCCGGATGACCCGATGACCTATGTCCACCGCATTGGCCGCACCGGCCGCGCGGGCCGCACAGGCACGGCTGTGACCTTGGTCGGGTTCGATGAAACCGGGAAGTGGAAGATCATTTCCGACGAGCTGGGCCTGGACATGCCGGAGCCGCCGTCGTGGTTCTCCACGTCGCCCGAGCTTTTCGACGCGTTGAGCATCCCCGAGGATGCCGCGTCCTCCGTCGGACCGGCCCGGGAGGTGCACGGCATCCCCAAGCGCTCCGGCGGTGAGGGGCAGAAGCAGCGGTCCCGCTCGCGTTCTGGCTCCGGTTCGCGCTCGCGTTCCGGGAGGCGCCGATGAGCTCCAACACTCCCCTGCGGCGCACCCGTGGAGACCTCATCGCCACGGCCGTGATCGCGGCCGTATGCGTTTTGCTCCTGCTCATTGCGTACTTCACGGCGCCGATCCGCCAAGACGAGCTCGCACCTGCCGCCGAAGAATTCCCCGATGCCGGCATTTTGGCGAACGTGCCGAACGGCCTCACTGAGAGTCACACCTTGCCGGATGCTTCCCCCTCGCCAAGGCCTCTCGTGGTCAATGGTCTCGTGATCACTTACGCAGACAACACGATTACCGCCACGAACCCGGCGGGTGAGCCAGAGTGGACCTACAAGCGCGGCCCTGAGCTGTGCGGCATGGCCAGCGCATGGGGCAACGTCGTTGCTGTGTACCGCACCAAGATCGGATGCGGCGATGTTGTGTCCATTAAGGCAGCGACCGGCCAATACGTGGACACCCGTTCCGCTATCTCACCCGAGCACGTGGCTGTCATCGCGTCGAATGACCGCGTGGGCAGCGTCGGTAATGCGGGCATCTCGCGTGCCGAGTTGTGGCGCTCCGACTTGGTCCGCACCGTCGAGTACGGCGAACTGGAAGCACGCCAGGAGCCGGAGACGCAACCGAACCCCGGTTGCACCCTGACCTCCGCGCTCACCCGCACCGAGCTGTTGGCCATCACGGAGCGTTGTGAAGACGGGGCGTGGCTGCGCTTCCAGAAGACCACTCCGGAGGATTCCCGTAAACCGGAGATGCACGACGGGTCCGTCGCCATCCCGGAGGGCGCCTACCTTGTGGGCATCAGCCAGGACGCCGCGGCGATCCACGACCCGGCGACCTCCAAGGTCACCTCCTACGACAAGGATGGCGTGGAACTCGCCAGCGCATCCGTCCCAGAGTCGAACCTGCTGGCGGACTCCGCGATCGGTGTCGCCGACGTCCAGACTGCGGATCTGCCGCACCACATGAGCTACTTCGACGGCAACAACCTGCTCCTGCTTGACCCGGCTACCTTGGCCGTGACCACGATTTACCAGGGCGCGCTCGGCACCGGTGCCGCCATTGGTGGCCGGCTGCTCTACGCCAGCTCAGACGGCATCGCCGTGGCGGATTGGGATAGCGAGACAGTGGAGAAAGTCATCCCTGTCGACCGTGGCGGTTTCACGGGGCAGGTGGCGGTGGCGTCGGCAGGGCCGACCATCGTCGAAAAGCGAGGCGCTGACGTCGTCGTGCTGGACGCGTCCTAGCGCTGCTGTCGCGCGCGGCGCTTGTCAAAGTTCGATGTCGCCCAATCCGTCGATGCCGGGTGAAGCGCGCACCCGAGTGCGAGCATCGCCGCGATCAGCGTGGTCACGCCGAGTGCGACTGCTCCCCCGCTGAACATGAAGAACGTTATGCCGAGCAGCAGCACGTTGATGAACACGATGATGGATCGGCCCCACTGGCCACCGCGCAGGATGTTGATGGCGCCGTAGAGCATCGGCCCGAAGGCTGCCAGGATGAACAGTGCCGTGCCCACTCCCACGAAGGCGAAAGCGGCGGTGTCCGACTCCACTAAAGCCTCATCTGCCCCCATGCGTGCCTGCGTGATGGCGAAGTAGATGCCGTAGCCGATCGCGGCGACACCTTCGACGATTGCGACCGTGGCAGACATTTTCATCGGCGCAGGCGCAGACGTAGGCGCGAGGGTGTCCGGGGTTTCTTGGGGGCTGGGTGTCGAACTCACGCATCTCATCCTATGTGGCGTCCGCGATTTGACGAACTCCCCTTGCACGGTTTTCCCGCGGTGCCCCCGTTTGTGCACCACAACGGGGTTTTCGCTTATCGACGCTTCGTCCCTCCCCCCTCCAAACCCCAGCCGGCAAGCAGCACTGAATATGAATTAGGTCACAATTTGGCGTTAACCCCTAGCGCGCGCTATGTAAACATGCCATTATTCTCGGGTAGCAAAAACAAAGAGCTAGTTACCTAGCCACTAACTCCAAGCCACCACGGAGTTAACATCCGGTAAACGGAAGACGGGTCTCGGAGCCACCGAGAACACCGCCCGTAGGGAAGCCGGATTCTTCTACTTTGCGCAAACCCTGATCTCCAGGATCACCGTGACCGCAGTGTGCCTGTACCGCACTCGCTTTGAGGCGTTGTGCTTTCCAGATGCATGCCTGCTTCACGGGGGTTTGTTAGTGGTGCGCACGCTCGACCAAGAACGCAACAACATCACACAGAACCCACTGAATTAAAGGAGACCCCCATCATGGATTGGCGCCACGAAGCTGTTTGCCGCGACGAAGACCCCGAACTGTTCTTCCCGGTCGGTAACTCCGGCCCCGCACTGTCCCAGATCGCCCAGGCCAAGCTGGTCTGCAACCGCTGCCCCGTCACCTCCCAGTGCCTGAAGTGGGCACTTGAGACCGGCCAGGATGCTGGTGTGTGGGGCGGCATGTCCGAGGAAGAGCGCCGCGCGCTGAAGCGCCGCAACAAGCAGCGCAACCGCCAGCGCCTTTCCGCTTAAAGTCCCGCTGCCACAGCGGTGTGAACGGGGGCAATTATCGCCCCACCGCTCCACCCCGATACAGTGAACGCATAGTTCCTAACACACCGATGGCCCAAGGAGGTCGTGATGAGCAAGCGTGGTCGTAAGCGCAAGGACCGCCGCAAAAAGAGTGCAAACCGCGGCAAGCGTCCCAACTCTTAAGCACGAATAGAAATGTCCCTTCGCCGAGAAATCGGTGAGGGGACATTTTTGCTGCCAGTCTGCCCCGGCAGATTGCGCTAGTCGAAGAGGGTCTGGGTGTAGGACACCGAGGAAATGGAGATTGACTGCACGATCTTCTGCCGGAGTCCTTCCGGGGCTTGGTCCTGGCAGTTGCACCGCCGGACGATGGAGCGCACTTGCTTCTCCGACTCGAGCCACGCAAAAGATTGGGGGCAGGCTTGAATGATGGCTTCGATCTCGTCGGCACGCTCGGCAGGTGTGGCCGGGTCGAAGTATTCGCACAAAAGCGCGTGAGCCTGGGCGGGCTCGATGCGGCACTCGTCTTGAGACATTAGTTCGCGTCCTCCAAACCGATTCCTTGCGCGTTTGCTACGTCCTTCAACAACCCGCGCAGCTGTTTTCTTCCACGGTGCAGCCGGGACATCACTGTGCCGATGGGAATGTCCAGCGCTTCGGCGATTTCCTTGTAGGCCAAACCCTCGACGTCGGAGAGGTAGACGACCATGCGGTAGTCGTCGTTAAGCGAGTTCATCGCGTCGGCGATTTGCTGGTCCGGAAGATTGTCCAGCGCCTCAACCTCAGCCGATTGCAGACCTGTCGAATCGTGCGAGCTGGTGGTGTACAGCTGGCGGTCCGTGACGTCTTCGGCGGACGTCTCCAGCGGGCGGCGCTGCTTCTTGCGGTAGCTGTTGATGTACGTGTTCGTCATGATGCGGTACATCCACGCCTTCAAGTTCGTGCCCTCTTTGAAGGAATCGAACGCGTTGAACGCCTTGAGGTAGGTCTCCTGCACCAGGTCCTCTGCGTCTTGCGGGTTGCGCGTCATCCGCAGGGCGCCGCCGTAGAGCTGGTCCAGCAGCGGCATGGCCTCCTCGGTGAAGCGGCGCTCGAGGTCTTTATCGGGCATGGGTGCCACTATAGCTAGGCTTGCTGCCATGGCTGCCCGTACCCGCGCGCTGGAAGCGCTTGAAACTGCCGGTATCGACTATGAGCTGCTCGAATACGCTGCGCACAGCGATCACTTCGGTGATCACGCCGTCGCGGAGCTCGGCCTGGACCCCACGTTGACGCTGAAGACACTCGTGATTTCCCACGGCCGCGACTTCGCCGTGTGCTGCGTGCCGGTCTCAGGCCACTTGTCGCTGAAGAAAGCTGCCAAGGCTCTGGGCTGGAAGAACGCCGAGATGGCAGACCCTGCCGCCGCGCAGCGCATGACGGGCTATGTCGTCGGTGGCATCTCGCCGCTGGGCACCTCCCGGGCCTTGCCCACGCTTATCGACGCCTCCGTCGCCCACACCGACCGCATCACCTGCTCCGCCGGCCAACGCGGTCTCTCGTTCGCGGTGAGCCCGCAGGACCTCGCGGCGGCAGCGGGGGCTGAGTTCGCCGACATCGCCAGCAGCTAGTTAAGCCGCCGGCGTTCCTTGAACGCGGCCCGGAAGGACGGTTTCTCCGCCACGGTCTCCCCGCGCGCGTTGAACAGCGGCGGGCCGTCCTCGTCCTTCTTCCAAGTGGGCAACAGGCCCCAGCGCGCGGAGTCGATCTGCGCAGCGGACTCGGCAATCCGGATGAGCGGCACCTGGTTGGTCGGCGCGATGTTGTACCGCGGCGGCGGGGTGCCGTCGGGTGTGGCCACATCGGTCACGCCGGGAAGCTGGCTGACGGCTTCGACGAGATCGTGGCCGGTGGTGAAGAGAACGAAGCGTCCGCACATGCTCGGTAATATTAACCGCATGACGCAACTCTGGCCCGCGCCCTACCACCCCGACCCCATCATCCACACCCAGGTGATTCCGGGGTCGAAGTCGTTGACGAACCGAGCCTACGTGCTCGCCGCCCTCGCTGACGGACCATCGACGCTGGTCGGAGCTTTGCGTTCCCGCGACACCGATCTCATGGAGTCCGCGCTGGAGAGCATGGGCGTGCAGTTCACGCGCGATGGGGAGGCGGTCACTGCCACCCCAGGCGCGCTCACAGGCGCCCAAGTCGACTGTGGGCTCGCAGGCACCGTCATGCGGTTCGTGCCCGCCGTCGCAGCGTTCGCGTCCGGGCCCGTGCTTATCGACGGCGACCCACAAGCCCGCTCCCGCCCCGTCTCGACCATCCTCAACGCGCTTCGCGACCTTGGCGTTGACGTGGAGGGGGATTCCCTGCCGTTCACGGTGAATGGATCGGGATCGGCGCTGGGGGGACGGGTGGAGATTGATGCGTCGTCAAGCTCGCAGTTTGTGTCGGCCTTGCTTTTGGCTGGTGCCCGCTTTGAGCGCGGCATGCAACTGGTGCACACCGGCGGGAAGCTGCCGTCGATGCCGCACATTCAGATGACTGTCGACATGGTGCGCGACGCCGGCGTGACCGTTGAGACCGGTGACAACGAGTGGACCGTGCAGCCTGGCCCCATCGCCGGGCGGACGTGGATGATCGAGCCGGACCTGTCTAACGCCACCCCGTTTCTCGCGGCAGCGGCCGTGACCGGCGGCGAAGTGACTGTCCCTTTCTGGCCGCAGGAAACCACGCAGGCCGGGGACGCGATCCGCGGCATTCTCCAACGCATGGGTTGCGACGTGTCGCTGGTCCCCAACGGGCCGGCGCACGCGCTGAAAGTCACCGGCCCGGAAGGCGGAAAACTGCGCGGGATCTCGCTGGACATGAGTGACATCGGCGAACTCACCCCGACGGTCGCCGCGCTTGCTGCCCACGCCACCACACCGTCCGAACTCACAGGCATCGCGCACCTGCGCGGCCACGAAACCGACCGCCTCGCAGCGCTCTCCGCCGAGATCAACGCGCTGGGCGGCCAGTGCAACGAGCTTGACGACGGCCTGCGCATCACCCCCGCCCCCCTCCACTCCGGCACCTGGCACTCCTATGCCGACCACCGCATGGCCACCGCCGGTGCGATCATCGGTCTGACCGTTGAGGGTGTTTCCGTCGAGGACATCGGGACGACAGCGAAGACGCTGCCCGGGTTCGAGCACATGTGGACCGGCATGGTCGGCGGTGCCCATGGCTAGACGCGCCTCGCGGGACTTCTCCAGCTACGACGAATCCGATGTCCGCGTCCGCCCCGGCAAAGGCTCGCGCCCGCGGACAAAGGACCGGCCGAAACATGAAGATGCCGTCGTTGGCCTCGTCGTGTCGAAGGACCGCGGCCGGTGGGGCGTCGTCCTGGAGGAAGGCCCGGAGGCCGGCACGCGCGTGGTGTGCATGCGCGCCCGCGAACTCGGCCGCACTTCCATCGAGGTCGGCGACCGCGTCGGCGTCGTTGGCGACACCTCCGGCCAGAAGGACACCCTCGCGCGCATTGTGAAACGCCAGGAGCGCACGTCTGAGCTGCGGCGCACTGCCGATGACACCGACCCGTACGAGCGCATCGTCGTCGCCAACGCCGAGATCCTCCTCATCGTCTGCGCTGTGGCTGATCCCCCGCCGCGCACCGGTTTCGTCGAGCGCGCCCTCATCGCCGCGTTCGTCGGCGGCGTCACGCCTGTCGTGTGCTTGACCAAATCTGACCTGGACGACCCCGGCGAGTTCGAGCGCGAGCTGCGCGACTTGAACGTCGACGTCCTGCGCACCGGCATCGAGGATGACCTCGCGCATCTCCGCTCGCTTATCGACGGCCGCCTCTCCGCCCTCATCGGCCACTCCGGCGTCGGAAAATCAACCCTGGTCAACCGGCTCGTCCCCGACGCGAACCGTGAAACCGGGGAGGTCTCCGGGGTTGGTAAAGGCCGCCACACCTCTACTCAGTCGGTGGCGCTCGAGCTCCCCGCCGATGGGGACACCGCACAGGATGGCGCGACCGAGGTTGAATCCGGCGGCTTCGAGTCTGGCGGCTGGATCATCGACACCCCGGGTATCCGCTCCTTCGGCCTCGCCCACGTCTCGCCAGACGATGTCATCGCGACGTTCCCGGATCTTGCCGAGGCCACCGAGGCCTGCCCCCGCGGCTGCACCCACATGGGTCCGCCAGCTGATCCGGAATGTGCGTGGGACCAGCTCGCCACCGAGACCACCGACACCGCTGACACCGCTGCGCCCGCTGACACCGCTGCGACCGCCTCGGGCGGCGAGGATTCGGTGATCCGCCGCCGGGTCGACGCGGTCCGCAGCCTGCTTGCGGCCCTCCGCATCAACGAAACCACCTACGACTAGGTACCCGCAGCCGCCCCAGCAGGCTCCCGGCAGACCTCCCCACCGCGAATGACTAGATCCAAACAGCTAGTTTGTTGGTTTATCGGCCCCAAATCGAACGAACTAGCTGTCTGGAACTAGCTAACCGGGAAATGGGGGTGGCAGGCCGGGACGGCGGGGCAGCAGGGCGCTAGGCTAGGCCAGCGGCGCCGGCCCAGCGGGCCGGGGGCGGCTAGAGCAGCTCGATGAGGAAGGGCAGCTCGGTGGGGTCGTAAAAGGCCAGGTAGTTGTCCTGGGCGTCGCCGACGGCGAGTTCGGCGTCTTGGTCGCCGAGGTCGGCTTCGTCGATAAGCTCTGTGGCGCGGCGTGTGGCATCCTCGGCTTCGGCGATGTCGATGTGGATGGCAGCGACGTCTTCAAGCGCGACGGGACCGGCGAGTTTGACCGTGGACTCCCCCATCTCCGGCTCCAGGCTCGCGTCAACGTCGGCGGAAATGACCACGCGGCGGTATGGGAAGTCCTCCTCGTCACCGATGGCGAGCAGGCGCAGGGATGCCAGGGCGGCGTCGTCGAACGCGACGAGTTCGATCTCTTCCTCGTCACCGGAGGTGAAGAACTCGGTCAGCGCCGGCGTCGCGGCGAATGCCCAGCCGTTGCGGGCGTGGATCAGCCCATCGTTGTCGAGCTGTTTGAGCATGCCGAACGTGGCGGGGATGTACACGCGCACGCTAGAACTCGCCCTCGATGTCGAACAGGGACTGGATCTCCACGACGGTGCGGTCGAAGGCAGTGTGGAGGATGCCGATCAAACCGGCTTCGACGGCGCCGCGGACGTTGAGGATGTTGTCGTCAATCAGCGCGCATTCGTTCAGCGGCACGTCCATCGCGTCGGCAGCAGCCTGGAATGCAGCGGCCTCGGGCTTTTCCGCGCCGATCTCACCGGACAGGACCACCGCGTCGACGTGGCCGCGGAACTCCCACTCGCGGATGTGGTCCGCGTCAGGCCCGCCCGGATCGTTGGAGAGGATCGAGGTGGCAATGTCGTGCTCGCGCAGCGCGGCCAGCAGCTCTCGCCAGCGGCGGGTGTCTTCCTCATCGACGTCCAGAACACCGCAGTAGTCCACGATCAAACCCTGCATCATCCACGTCCTTTCATTGCTCACTGCAGTGCGCATCACCGCGCCCCGCAGGACTGCTTTTACCGGCACAATGATACATAGCCCACGTCGCGTCCGCTGCCGCCATTGTCCCGCCCCTATGGAGGCACGCATGTACCATCCTGTCCCCGGTCACACCCACTTGAAGGTCCTTGTTCCGGAGCCTGCGGTCGGCCCGGAGCCGGAATCTCCGTTGCCGAGCGGTTCGCGGTTGTCGCCGCTTGTGCGCATTGCTCTCGACGCCGCGTTCGGTGTCCGAGAGCTGCGCGTTCTGCAACAACGCACGTACAGCTTCGGTGTGCGCAAACACGTTGCGGCGCGGCGTCGCGCGTTTCCGTCGCCCTCGACCGTGCGCGTGCTGTCGTGCCACGGCCGCGACACGCCCCACGGCACCGAGCTCTACGGCAGCATTGTGTCTGACGGGAGAACGTATGGCTGGGTCGCGCTTATCGACGACGGCCGCCTGATCACCTTCCGCATCCTATGAGGATCAGACCTGGACGGTGCCAGGACCCTCTGCGCCGTTGCCGTCAACGCCGTCCTGCTGACGCTCGAACTGCTTGCGCAGCATGAACAGCTGTCGGACGGTTTCTTCCTTCACGCCGTCGTTCATGGCGTTGAACATGTCGCCGCCCTCCTTCTGGTACTCCACCAGGGGGTCGCGCTGCGCCATGGCGCGCAGGCCGATGCCTTCCTTGAGGTAGTCCATCTCGTAGAGGTGCTCGCGCCACTTGGTGTCGATGATCGGGAGGATGACCATGCGCTCAACGTTGCGCATCTGCTCTTCGCCACCGATCTCGGCGACGTTGTCCTCCAGCTGGTCGTACTGAGCGTTGGCATCGTCGATGACGGCCTGGCGCAGCTGGGAGGCGGAAAGCTCGCCTGGGGAGCCGTACTCGGAGCCGTCGATAAGCTCGTCGGGCGTCATGGACGGGCCGTAGAGGGAATCGAGCGCGGTCCACAGCTGGTCCAGATCCCAGTCCTCGACGTAGCCGTCCATCGTGGCGCCGTCGACGTAAGCGCCGACAGTGTCGTCGATCATGCGGCGGATCTGGTCCTTGATGTCCTTGGAGTCAAGGATCTCGCGGCGCTCACGGTAGACCACCTTGCGCTGCTCATTGAGGACCTCGTCGTACTTCAGGACGTTCTTACGGGTCTCGAAGTTCTGGTTCTCCACCTGGGACTGCGCACCCTTGATGGAGCGGGACACCATGCCGGCCTCGATCGGGACATCGTCGGGAACGTTGAGGCGGTTCATCATGTTCTCCATGGACGCACCGACAAAGCGAACCATCAGCTCATCGCGCATGGAGAGGTAGAAGCGGGTCTCACCCGGGTCACCCTGACGGCCAGAACGGCCGCGCAGCTGGTTGTCGATGCGGCGGGACTCGTGCCGCTCGGTGCCGATGACGTACAGGCCGCCGGCGTCGCGCACCTCGTCGCCAAGCTTCTCGCTCTTCTCTTTCGCCTGCGGCAAACCGGCATCCCATGCTTCCTGGTATGCCTCTTCGTCCTCGAAGGGGTCCAGGCCCTGCTCCTGCAGGCGGGCGTCGAGCAGGACTTCCGGGTTGCCGCCGAGCACGATATCGGTACCGCGGCCGGCCATGTTGGTGGACACGGTCACGTTGCCGGGCAGGCCGGCCTCGGCGATGATGCGGCCCTCTTCCTCGTGGTACTTCGCGTTGAGCACGTTGTGCTTGACACCCTTGCGGGTGAGCAGCTGCGACAGGTACTCAGAGCGCTCGACGGAGGTGGTACCCACCAACACCGGCTGGCCTTTGTTCACGTGCTCCGCGATGTCCTCGGCCACAGCGGCGAACTTCGCTTCCTGAGTCTTGTAGATCAGGTCGTCGTGGTCCTTGCGGATGTTCGGCTTGTTCGGCGGGATCGCCACCACACCCAGCTTGTAAATCTGGCTGAGCTCGGCGGCCTCCGTCTCCGCGGTACCGGTCATGCCGGCAAGCTTGTTGTACAAACGGAAGTAGTTCTGCAGGGTGACGGTGGCCAGGGTCTGGTTCTCGTTCTTGATCTCCACGCCCTCTTTGGCCTCGATCGCCTGGTGCATGCCCTCGTTGTAACGGCGACCCGGCAGGATGCGGCCGGTGAACGCGTCGACGATGAGGACCTCACCCTGGCGGACGATGTAGTCCTTGTCGCGGGTAAACAGCTCCTTCGCCTTGATGGCGTTGTTCAGGTAGCTGACCAGGCTGGAGTTTTCCGGCGCGTAGAGGTTATCGATGCCGAGCTGGTCTTCGACGTACTCCACACCGACCTCGGAAACACCGACGGTGCGCTTGCGCTGGTCCACGTCGTAGTGGATGCCGGCCTTCATGCGCGGCGCCAGCTGAGCGAAGACGGTGTAGAACTGGCTCGTCGAATCAGTCGGACCAGAGATGATCAGCGGAGTACGGGCCTCATCGATAAGGATCGAGTCGACCTCATCCACGATGGCGAAGTTGTGGCCGCGCTGCACCATGTCCTCCACCGACTTGGTCATATTGTCGCGCAGGTAGTCGAAACCGAACTCGTTGTTGGTGCCGTAGGTGATGTCGCAAGCATAGGCCTCCTTGCGCTCCGGCGGGCGCAGGTCCGAAAGGATCACTCCGACGGTCAGGCCGAGGAAGCGGTGCACACGGCCCATCATCTCGGCGTCACGCTTAGCCAGGTAGTCGTTCACCGTGACGATGTGCACGCCCTCGCCGCCCAGTCCGTTGAGGTAGGCCGGCAGCACCGAGGTCAGAGTCTTACCTTCACCAGTCTTCATCTCGGCGACGGAACCGAAGTGCAGGGCGGCACCACCCATGATCTGCACCTTGTAGTGCTTCTGCCCCAGCACGCGCCAGGACGCCTCCCGGGCAGTGGCAAAGGCGTCGAGCAGGATCTCATCCATGCTCGTGCCGTCTGCCAGAGCCGCCTTGAACTCGTCGGTTTTGGCCTTGAGCTCTTCATCGGTCAGCGCTGCGTACTCGTCCTCGAGGGCGAGTACCTGGTCAGCAATTTTGTCGTAACGCTTGACCGTGCGGCCTTCACCGGCGCGCAGCAGTTTGGACAGTCCGAACACGTGGTGCTTCCTTTGTGTCTGGGTCAGAATTCAAATTCAAAGGACAATTGTACGCACGCCCCGCCCAAGTCCTACTTTCAGGCAGCTGGGAAGCGTGTCGGAAGTTGCGAAACTGCCTGCCGCGGCGTGGGGCCGGGCAGGCAGCGTCGATAAGCGGCGAAGGCTTAAGCCTCTTCCTCCGGAACGAGCGTGATCAGTCCGTAGTCGTAGGCGTGGCGGCGGTAGACCACCGACGGGCGCTGGTTCTCGTCGTTGATGAACAGGTAAAAGTCGTGGCCGACAAGCTCCATCTCAGACAGAGCCTCATCGACGGACATCGGGGTGGCCGGGTGCTCCTTGGTGCGCACGACCTGGCCCGGCAGATTCTCGTTGATGGACTCCGTGTACTTGTCGGCATAACGGTCGTCCTGCTCCTGGCGTGCCTGCTCGGCCTCCGCGACGAGCTCGGAGGTGACCTCGTAGGTGGACTTCGGTGCACGGTGGCCGCCCATGGAGATCTCGCGGCGGACCTTCACTTTGCGCAGGGAACGCTCCATCTTGCCAATCGCGGACTCCAGCGCAGCGTAGAAGCTGTCCTCTTTCGCCTCCGCGCGGGCGAGGTGGCCCTTGCCGGTCGCGGTGATCTGGATGCGGTTGGCCTGCGCTTCACGGCGCGGGTTCGGCTCGTGCTTCAGCTCGACGTGGAAGAAGTTCAGCGTCGGATCGAGCTTTTCAACCTTGGCCAGTTTTGTGTTCACGCGCTCCTGGAAGTGCTCCGGAACCTCGACATTACGGCCGGTGATGGTCACCTGGGCGTTCGGGCTCAAGGTTTCTTGGCGGTTCTCGTCTGCAGAAGTCATCTGCTGCCTCCTTCGGCTTCGGATCGGACGTTTTGAACACAATCGCTATATACCGTTTCACCCAAATTATACCGCCCGCTAATATCTGTCAGCCATTAGTTCATCTTGTTCATCCATTGGTTCACTGCAACTGTGTTTACGCTGCGCACAGCACCAGGCACGCAGTAACAGTCGCGCCTGACGCCATGAGCTTTTCGACGCTCGACTGCAACGTCGCCCCCGTTGTCACCACATCATCAACCACCACGACCGGCTGCCGCGGCACCCCGGTCAGGATGACGTTTCCCTGCAGGTTGCGGCGGCGGCCGGATTCATCGAGACCGGCTTGGTCGGCCAATCGGTCGGGCAACGCCAGCACTGCATGGGTAGGGCGCCCGCTCGCCGCGCAGATCGCGGTGACGGGGTCGCCGCCGCGAGCTCGGGCCGACCGGGGGCGTGTCGGCGCGGGCACGAGGTGGATGCCGGCAGGGATGTCACCGCGGGCTTCCAGATAGCCCAGCGCGGCGGCGATGACAGCCCCGACGTGGCGGCGCACCGCAACGTTACTGTGCTCCTTCATCGCCAACACCACGCCCCGGTGCGGGTCCGCATACGGCCCAAGGGCGTACACCGGCACATGCGGGTTCACGTTCGGTGAGTGCCGGAACGGCGGGGAGGCCAACTGGCGCCGGCAGGCCGAGCACAGTAGGTGTCCGTGTTCCCCACAGCCGGCGCAGCGGCGCGGCAAGATCAGCTCACCGAACTCCCCCAGCATCCCCATGCCCGTGCCCCCGAGCTCTCTTTAGGGCCTTGGCAGCACCGGCGCCGCGCGCACGCCCTGCTGGCCGGGCACCTCACGCCAGTTCACGTTCTCGCGGATCTGCACTGGCCTCTGCATGAGCACCTTGGAGTCCGTGATGTACATCGTGTCGTCGGACGCCCCGAGGGCCACCACCGGACCGCTGATGTTGCCTGACGGCAGTGCAGTGGCCGTGGAGCCATCCATTTCTACCCGATAGACCGGAGTGTTCATGATTGACGTTCCCACCAGCAGGGACCCGTCCGGCTGCCAGTCCACAGCAACGGCTGCCCCACCGAGTTCGGTCGCGGCGTACTTCACCACGTTGACGACGGCGCGGCTGCCGTCGTCACGCCTTTCGACGACACCGACCGCCAGGTGTCCATCAATGATCATCACCACGCGCGCGCCAGTCTGGGATAACCGCAGCACGGAAATCTCCCCGCTTAAAGATTCCGGGAGGCTCATTTCGACGTCGTTGACTGTGACCTCGCCGTTCGTCGATGAGCGGTCCAGGCGCACGACGCGCTGGCCGTCGAGAACAGTCCACGCCGCAGTGTGGTCCGGCTCCAGCGAGGGGCGGGTGAGACTCTCCGCGCGCAGAACCTCCCGCGAACTCGCCTTATTGCTGTTGCCCCGGCCGCTGTCGCCGTTGTTCCCGTCAGAGCCGAGCCTGCCGAAGACCAGGGCTTGCTCCCGCTCGCTGACGTTGACCGCCGCGGCGTAAGCGCCGTCGTCACTGATGTCGATGTGGGAAATGTCGCCGATCTTGTCCAGCTCCGGGATGGACTCGACTTCACTGTCATCGCCGCCCGGATAGCTCACAGCCTTAATGGAACCGTCAGACAGCGTGTACAGGCTGGGGCCACCATCCGGCTGCGGGACTGGGTTGAGGTCAGCGAAGTCGTCGGTGGTCAACTCCACGGACTCATCGAGCAACGCGGCACCATCCGCCTTGATGGAGTACGGACCGCGCACCCCTGCTTCGTTGAGGGTCCACACCACCTGGGCGGCGAACCGGGCGCGGGTTTGCTCGTCGGCGTCGGCGAGGCCAGTGAACTCGTAGATGCCGTCGTTAAGCCCGGTGAACGCCACGTCCTCCGGGATGGCAGAGCGCACAGCGGGAGCAATGCGCTCCTCAGGGCCGCCGACGAGCATGTTCATCAACAGGGTCTCTATCGACGGGACCCGCGCATAGACCCAGCGGCGGTCCGACACGAGAGACTGCCCGGTGGTGTCGTAGTAGTAGAGGTTGCGCGGTTCATAGTGGCTGCGCAGGTCAGTGCGGTCAATGACCACCTCATTGGGCAGGGCGCCAATGCGCCATTCGCCGTCTTGCTGGGACAGCTCCATTGTCGCCTCGTACTGGCGGTTGTCACCGGGCTGGAACGCGCCACCGGGCAGCAGGTAGCCCACGATGCGGCCGGCGACAGAGTAAGAGCGCTTGTTCTGGTCCGTCGAGGCCCGCGACGTCAAGTCGAAGCTATCGAGAACGAACGTGATGTCCCGCGGCGCCCACATCTCCGCCATCGGCGCAGTCATATACCGGCGAGCAGCTTCGAAGTCCCCGGTCGGGTTCGCGGACGCAGCGAAGAACTCGCGCAGGAGTAGGTCCGGCTCCATGCCTTCGCGGGGCTCTTCGACGGGCATCGGAGCGCGCTGGTCGTTGAACGGGTGCAGCACGTGCGGCTCAGTGCTTGTCGGCAGCGTGGCGCAGCCGGTCGCAGTGAACAGCAGCCCCGCGCCAGCCAGCGCGAGTACAGCTGTGCGGCGGCGGTGAGTGCTGGGGTTCATGAAGTGCATTATCGCCCCTCTTCCTTGGAGCGCACCATCCGCTGCGCTTTCGCACCGGCAAAACCGGGGTCCACATATGCCCATCCGATCTCACGGGGAGCCACGCCAGGGCCGCCCACAGCATCTGTCGCTTCAGCAGCCCCGGGCTCCTGCGGCACCACCAAGTTCACTGGCGGCTCCGAGTAGGGAACCTCGGGATCGCGCGGCAGCACGAGCCGGAACTGGGAGCCCACGCCGGGGGTGCCGGCGGCGTCGAGAAGCCCGTGGTGCAGCTGGGCGTCCTCGCGCGAAATGGCCAGGCCCAGGCCGGTGCCGCCCGAATGGCGCTTGCGGGACGAGTCCGCACGCCAGAAGCGGTTGAACACGAGCTCCTCCTGGCCGGGTTTCAGGCCAACGCCGCCGTCGGTGACGGTGATTGCCACGGCATCCTCGTTGGAGGTGAGCTCCAGCACGACCGGGTTGCCCTCGGAGTGGTCGATGGCATTGGCCAGCAGGTTTCGCACAATGCGCTCGATACGGCGGGGATCGCCGATCATCGTGACCGGTGTGTCCGGCATGTCGAACTCCACTGCAACATCGAGCTCTTCGGCGAGGTGGCTGGTCTGTGCCCAGGCGGATTCGATCGGGCTGCGAACGTCGATGCTCGTGGCGGAGAGTTCGGCGACACCAGCGTCATGTCGCGAAATCTCCAGCAAGTCCGCCAACAGAGCCTCAAAGCGGTCGAGCTCCTTGGTCATCAGCTGGGACGCGCGACGGGCGTGGGGCTCGAGTGCTTCTTCGTCGGCGGCGATCATGTCCGCCGCCATACGCACGGTGGTCAGCGGCGTGCGTAGCTCGTGGGACACGTCGGAGGTGAACTGCCGTTGCAGGTCACCGTATTCCTCGAGCTGGTTAATCTGGCTGGACAGCTTGTCGGCCATGTTGTTGAAGGACAGCGCCAAGCGGGCCATTTCGTCCTCGCCTTCGACGGCCATGCGCTCCTTGAGGTGACCGCCGGCCAGGCGCTCTGCAATGCGGGAAGCAGAGCGGACCGGGGAAATGAGCTGTTGAGAAGACAGCCACGCAATACCCACCAGGAGCACCACCACCACGATGCCGGCAGAGGTGAGCAGACCGCGCATGAGGGCCAGGGTCTGCCGTTCGCTCTCCATGTCCATGACCAGGTAGAGCTGCAGGTCTGGAATGTCGGAGTTGGTCGGCGTGCCGATGATCATCGCGTTGTACGCTTCACCGTCGTGCTGCGCCGGCGTGAACTGGTACGCCACTTGCCCACGCCCCACGAAATCCACAAGGCGCTGCGGAATGACGAAGTTCTCTGGGGCGCTGATCGCGCCATCTTCGGACGGCACCAAGAGCACCGGCTCGTAGGCGCCTGTCGACGGCTGATCCTGCTGCGACCGCTGCGCCAACGCAGCACGCGCAGTGTTCAGGCGGCCTTGCGTGGACGTCGTCGTGGCGGTGTTCTGGAGCTGCTCTTCGACGGCAACGCGGACGCGTTCAAGGTCAGATTGGGCGTTATCGACCTTCGTGTCGACCAGGCGCTGCGTCACCACAGACGCCAGGGCTAACACGAGCACGCCCATGACAATCGTGGACACGATGAGAACCGTGCCCACGAACCTGACCTGCAGCGAGGTGCGCCACCTGTGGGAGAAGCGGTCCCTCGCCTGACCAAAACGACCCAGAGCGATCCCCTACTTACCGGTCTTGTATCCCACGCCGCGGACGGTGAGGATGATCTCCGGGTTCTCCGGGTCGTGCTCGATCTTTGAGCGCAGCCGCTGCACGTGCACGTTCACCAGACGGGTGTCGGAGGCGTTGCGGTAGCCCCACACGGATTCCAAGAGTTCTTCGCGGGTATGCACCTGCTGCGGTTTGCGCGCTAGTTCCACAAGCAGATCGAATTCGAGCGGGGTGAGAGAAATCTCCTTCCCGTCCCGGGTGACAATGTGCTGCGGCACATCCACCTGCAGATCGCCAATCTCCAGGATCTCGCTGGGTTCCTCAGAGTTCTGGCGCAGGCGCGCACGGATGCGGGCGATGAGCTCGCGCGGTTTGAACGGCTTAGTGATGTAGTCGTCCGCGCCAGATTCCAGGCCGAGCACGACATCGACAGTGTCGGTCTTGGCGGTGAGCATGACGATCGGCACGTTGGATTCCTTGCGGATTTCCTTGCAGATGTCCACGCCGCTCATGCCCGGCAGCATCAGATCCAGCAGGACCAGGTCGGGGTCCTGATCGCGGAATGCGCCGACAGCGGCACCGCCGTCGGTCACCGGAACGGCTTCAAAGCCCTCGGCTTCCAGGACGATGGTCAGCATCTCGGAGATGGCAGGGTCGTCATCAACAACCAGAATCTTCGGTGGCATCGTTACTCCTTAGCGCAGGTGCCCAATCACTTCCATAATAGGCGCTGCATCAGTGGCACGGACCCACTGACTCTCCCAGTTCGTCTCCGCCATTTCCGCATACGCCGCGTACGTCGCGTCCTGCAGGGAGGCATCGCGTTCATAGCGGTCGCGGGTCCGCGAAGCGTCCGCCTGTTCGCGGGATCGTGCCCGCGCCCGCGCAGTGTCCGGCGCGGTGTCCACGAGCACCTGCAGGGCGGGTCGGGGCAGCCCGAGGCGATCGAATTCGAGCTCGGCGATCCACGCGCGGTCGTCGATACGCCCCGTGCGCGCCGACGTGTACGCCGCATTCGAGGCGACGTAGCGGTCGAGCAGGAGCACATCGCTTGGCGACGACGCCCACTGCCACAGCTCCCCGACCACCCCGTACCGGTCGAGGGCGAACATGACGGCCATGCCGTGGGCGGAGTCGGTGAGGTCGCCCATCTTGCCGTGCAGTGCGTCGGCCGCGAGCTGGGCGTGGAGAGACTCGTTGTAACGCGGGAACGCCATGGTCGCCGCGCTGTCGATCCTGTCGGTGGCCCCGAGTTCGCGGATCAGTTTTTGGACCAGCGTGTTCTTGCCGGCGCCGTCGATGCCCTCGAGTGCGACAATCATTAGTAGCGGTAGTGCTCGGGCTTGAACGGGCCGGCGACGTCGACGCCGATGTACTCCGCCTGTTCCTTGGTCAGCTCAGTGAGGTGGCCGCCCAAGCCTTCGACGTGGATGCGCGCGACCTTCTCGTCGAGGATCTTCGGCAACAGGTAAACCTGGTTTTCGTAGTTGTCGGTGTTGGTGAACAGTTCAATCTGCGCGATGGTCTGGTCCGCGAACGAGTTGGACATGACAAACGACGGGTGGCCGGTCGCGTTGCCCAGGTTGAGCAGGCGCCCCTCAGACAAGACGATGATGGAGTTGCCCGACGGCAGCGTGAACAGGTCCACCTGGGGCTTGATGCTCTCGCGGGTGACATCATCGCGGTGCAGCAGGGATGCCATGTCGATCTCGTTGTCGAAGTGGCCGATGTTGCCCAGGACAGCGTGATCCTTCATCTTCATCATGTCGTCGAAACCGATGATGCCCAGGTTGCCGGTCGCGGTGATGACGATGTCCGCATCACCAATCGCCTCATCGACCGTGACCACCTTGAAGCCGTCCATGAGCGCCTGGAGCGCGTTGATCGGGTCAATCTCCGTGACAGACACGATCGCACCCTGGCCGTCGAGTGCTTCAGCCACACCCTTGCCCACGTCGCCGTAACCGCAGACAAGGGCCTTTTTGCCGCCGATGAGCATGTCGGTGCCGCGGTTGAGGCCGTCGATGACGGAGTGGCGGGTGCCGTAGCGGTTGTCGAACTTCGACTTGGTCACCGCGTCGTTGACGTTCATCGCCGGGAACGGCAGCGTGCCCTCATTGGCGAAGTGGTACAGGCGGTGAACGCCGGTGGTGGTCTCTTCGGTGACTCCCTTGACTTGCTCTGCCGTGCGGGTCCACTTGTTCGGCTCTTCAGCCAGGGTGTCGCGCAGCATGTTGAAGAAGGAGATCTGCTCGTCCGAATCGGTCTCATCAGTAGACGGCACGGCGCCGGCGTTCTCGAACTCAGCGCCCTTGATCACGGCGGAGGTGGCGTCGCCGCCGTCATCCAGAATCATGTTCGGGAAGATGGCCTCCCCGTAGCGTTCGCCCCAGCTGAAGATCTGCTTCATGCACCACCAGTACTCGTCCAGGGTCTCGCCCTTCCAGGCAAACACTGGCACACCCTGCGGGTTCTCCGGGGTGCCGTCCTTGCCCACGACGATCGCCGCGGCAGCCGCATCTTCGGTGGAGAAGATGTTGCAGGAGGCCCAGCGGACTTCCGCGCCCAGGTGCGTCAGCGTCTCAATGAGCACAGCCGTTTGCGTGGTCATGTGGATCGCACCAGCAATGCGCGCGCCTTTGAGCGGCTGCTCCTCCTCGTACTCGCGCCGCAGCTGCATCAACCCCGGCATCTCGTGCTCAGCCAGCTCAATCTGCTTACGGCCTGCCTCGTGCAGGGAAAGATCAGCGACCTTGAAGTCCAGATCCATGGTGGGGGTTCTCCTTATTGTCTGCAGTGTCTCGCGTCTCAGCGTCTCAGCGTCTCAGTGACTCAGCACGAGAATACGGGGTCATTCCCCAGCCCCTTAGGAGAGGGCTTCGATGAACTGGTCCACGTCGTACTCAGTGTCGCTCGCGGCGAGGTCTTCGAGGATGGCAACTGCAGCGTCGACAAGCTTTTCATCGAGCTCCGCGGACGTCGTACGCAAAAACGGGTAGGAATCCGCGATGTCCCCTGCGGAGAACGGCGCGCCCGCCCAAATCGCGGCGACCGTGGCTGCAGCCTGGCCGTTGAGGAGCTCATCCTCAGACGCGTTGTCGCGGTCGACGGCGAGCAGGCAAGCATCACGCACTGCCTCCATTCGCTCGTCGGCATCAAGGGAGGCCAGTTCGTCGAGGAAGTCGACGTTGACATCCTTATTGAAGATCGCGGTATCCCACGTGCTCATGCCTTGCTCCTTACCCTTCACATCTGCTCAAGTTCGCCCCTATACAGCGCTTTTCAGAATCTACTACTAGCGCTTGGCAGGCTGCCTGTCTACAAGAACCAGGCAACGCGCGGGAAATTGGGTCTAGCCTAGCCTACATTTCCATGGTAACTTGTTACCGAGTTGTTATTGATCAGCAACAACGCGGGGACATTGCGCGACACAATGAGCGAAGGAGGATGTCATGGAGCTGACCAAACGCCGTTTCGCCGTCTACATGGCATCCGGTCTTGCCTTGGCGCTGCTCCTCGGGCTCGCAGTGTGGAAGATCCCCAGCCCCAGCATGAACATGCGTTCCGACGACACTGAGATCGCCGGCCAACCCGTCGCCAAAACTGGCGATGAAGAAGCCGCAGCAAGCACCGACCCCATATCCATGACCGAGGACCTCCAAGCCTCCGAGAGTGGTTCACGTGCAGCCACGGAAGATCGCGCAGATTCTAACTACGCAGCCGACCCGCTCGCCCCGCCCAACGCTCGGCTCGACGGCGCGCGCGAGGACGGTAGTGAAACCAGCTACTACCGCCCCACCAACGCCGCCCCGAGCCCGCGAAACAACGGCAACGCCGATGAGAGCACGAACGGAAAGAACGGTTCCCGCACCCCGAGCCAGACCCCGCGATCCGGCCAGGCCAACCAGTCCCGTTCTAACTCTGATTCCCAGCCCGAGTCACGCCCAACCACCCGCGGCAACGGCGAGACCACCCGTCCGGAGCGCCCGCAGGACCCCGGCACCGCACCGGCGACTGTTCCGAACGAGAACTACGAGCCCGCACCGCGTCCGGACTCCACCAACGACCAAACTCCGCAGCCTGCGGACCAGCCCGCTTCGCCTGCCGACGACAACGCCACACCGCAGGGCGGCAACGCAACACCGCAAGGCGACAACCCTGCGCCTCAGAGTGGCAACGCCACACCCCAGGGCGGTAATGCTGCACCTCAGGGCGGTAACCCCACGGTCCAGAGCGGAAACGCTTCTCCGCAGGGCGGTAACCCCACGGTCCAGAGCGGAAACGCTGCACCACAGAGCGGCCAGGTCAGCGAGCAGCGCTCCGAAGACCCCTTCTCCGCTGCAACTCGCGAAGAGCGCGCAGGCAGCGAGAGCCAAGTACAGGAGTAGCTCGGGGCCTAGCGCTCGGATCAGCCTGGCCTTAAAGTGCGATCCCTCGCAGCTGCCACCCCTCTAACCCGCTTCCAGCGGCGTTGCGCGCAAAGCGTGCGCAAAACTTTACATGCGTGATTCTTTATGGTTTCAAACACGCAGGTAGTGAATTTCTATCGCTCTACCAGTATCTGGCGGATGTCAACTTTTGCGCAGATGCTCACCCCTTCCAGCCCGGCGACCCCGTCGGGTGGCGTCTCACAGTCGGTATCTCAGAGAGCCACTCGCGCGTAGAAGACCTCAGCCACCTCGTGGCCGGCAGCGCGAACAGAGAAAGGCCCGTCATCGGCCGGGATCCATGCGGCTGAGCCAGCTTTGAGGTCAATGGCCTCGCCAGAACCGCACGTGACAGCACCCTTTGTGCACAGAAGAATGCCGGGACCCGCACCGGAACCTGCACCCGGACCCGCACCGGCATCAGAGCCGGCACCGCCGTCGCCCACCTGCAACGCTCCTGCGCTGGGGTAGAGCCGGTGCCGGGTGAGCACGAAATCCTCAATCGGGACGGGATACTCGGTGGCCTCACCGTAGGGGGCGGTTGAGGTGCTGGTGGCGATGCGCGGGTCGGCTTGGGTGGTGAAGTCGCAAATCCGCACGAGCTCAGGGACGTCGACGTGCTTGGAGGTCAACCCGCCACGCAGGACGTTGTCGGAGCTGGCCATGATCTCGACGGCCATGCCGCTGATGTAGGCGTGGAGCCGCCCAGCGCCGAGAAAGAGGGCCTCACCGGGGGCGAGCTCAATGTAGTTGAGCAGCAGGGAGGCCAGCACGCCGACGTCACCGGGATAGCGGTCGTTGAGCTCGATGAAGCAGGCCATCGCCTCAACCATCCACGCTTCCGCTTCAGGTGAGGGGGATTGGGCGGAGGCGTATATAGCGTCGATAAGCTCGAGGCGTTTTGCGCGCGGCAGCGAAATCCACGTGGTGAACAGGGCGCGCAGCCCCTCTTCCTCGTTGTCCGAGTGGAGGAAGGGCGCGTAGCGGTTCAGCGGGGCGCAGTCGAGGTGCTCGATCAACGCGAGGGTGTCAGCGACGGGGCGCAGACCAGCCAACGCGCGGAACGGGGTCAGCGCGACAAGGAGCTCAGGCTTGTGGTTGGGATCCTTGTAATTCCGCTTGGCGCTGCTCAGCGGGATACCGGCGGCGTTCTCCGCGTCGAAACCAGCCTGCGCCTGCGCGCTGTCCGGGTGCGCTTGGACGGACAGGGGCGCTTCTGCCGCGAGGATCTTCAGAAGGAATGGCAGCTGGGCGCCGAAGCGGGACTCCACCGCAGCCCCCAGGGCGGATGTCGGATCGGTGGAGATGAGGGAGTCAAGACCGGTGCCGTCAACGAGCGACGGCGCTGTGCGGTGGGCACCGAACCACA
This sequence comes from Corynebacterium sp. CCUG 65737, assembly GCF_024454115.1. Classification (NCBI taxonomy): domain Bacteria; kingdom Bacillati; phylum Actinomycetota; class Actinomycetes; order Mycobacteriales; family Corynebacteriaceae; genus Corynebacterium; species Corynebacterium sp. CCUG 65737. The sequence goes on along the minus strand of NZ_JAGPZB010000011.1, from coordinate 18,437 downwards.
GTTCTGCTTCGGGTTGCGCCGTTGGCGCCGGCTCGCCGCGCAGCTGGGCCAGCATTGTTTTGGAGCCCCAGGGGTAAGTCTGCAGGGCTGGAGTGATCAGTTTCACGGTCGCTCCCCTACTATCTTGTCAGCTCAATGATAGAGCGCGCACGGCCCGTTCACGGGCGGTCCAGCTAGGAATCGTCTGAGAGCGCCGCAGCGGCGTGGGCGCGCACAATCAAGCACAGTGCCTGCGCAAACGAGCCAGCAGCAGCCGACCTCTCTGCTCGCCCACAGGCCAGCCGCGCATCGTCCTCGCCCCACACGATCGTGCCCACGGACACCACCGGGCCGTCTAGGTAGGGGTCGTGGAAGATGTCGTCCGCAGGGCTCGAGGTCTCCTCCAGCGCGCCAGCAAGCTCATGCTTATCGACGAATCCTCCCGCCAACCCCTTCACCGACCACAACACCGCAGCCACCTCGGCCACCACTGCCCCGGTACGCGTGTAGCCGGTGTGCATGATCCGCTTGCCCGCCACGAACTCGCGCAGCTGGCGGGCCAGGTTGGTCGTCGCGTCGCGTTCGGGTGAGAGCTGGCGCAGTTCCTCATCGACGTCGTCGGCTGCTGCGGAGAGTTCAGCCACCTCATGCGGCAATGCCCCCTCCAGCGTCTGCAGCACAGCTGTTACAGCCGCGATGGTGCGCAGCGGCGACGCCCCGAGCGTGGTCGGCGGGGCGGGGAGGACCACGGTGGAATCAGGCGCGTCCTCGACAACGGGCCCCGTCTGCGGCCCGGCCAAAACGGTCTCAGCACCACGGCCTGCCGCGGTGGCCATGGCGCGGGTCACGGCCTGTGCATCGGGCGCGTCGCCGACGACCACGACGACATCGAGCGGGCCAACATAGCCCGGCAACTCGTCAGCCACCACAACAGGCCAGCGCAGGCCAGCACCGGCCCCAGCCTCACTATCCTGCCCCGCCAGAGCGAGAGCACACCGCGCCGCTACAGCCGCGATCTGGTCGGTGGCCAGCACCACCACACTGCGCGGGTTCACCCCGGCAAGGTGCTCCAACCGCCCCGCAGCCTCGGCCACGGCGCGCAGCTGCGCACCTTCATGGGCGACGTCGAAGAACCGCACGGTTTCCCGGTCGTAGTGCGCTGCGCCCTCGAAGTAGCGGTTGGAGGGGTCGGTCATGACCGGATGATTCCCAGCACTTCGTCGACCACAGCGTCGACCTCAGCCTGCGTTTCGGCTTCGACGTTCAACCGCAGCAGCGGTTCGGTGTTGGACGCGCGGACGTTGAACCACGTCTTCGACCCCGCCAAAGAGACGGTCACACCGTCGAGGGTGTCCACCGATTCCGTCCGGTCGGCGAACGCGTCGACGACGGCGTCCATTTTGGCCTGCTGGTCGGCGACCTCGGAGTTGATCTCGCCGGAAGCGGCGTAGCGGTTGTACTGCGCCATCAGCTCGCTCAACGGCTTGTCGTGCTCCGCCAGGGCCGCCAGCACGTGCAGGGCGGCCACCATGCCCGAGTCCGCGTTGAAGAAGTCGGCGAAGTAGTAGTGCGCCGAGTGCTCGCCGCCGAACAGCGCGCCCTTCTCCGCCATCTGCGCCTTGATGTAGGAGTGGCCCACACGCGTGCGCACACCCTGGCCGCCCTTCGCGTCGATCAGCTCGGGCACGGCCTGCGAGGTGATCGCGTTGTAGATGATCGTCGCGCCGGGATTGTCCTCCAGCGTGCGCTCTGCCACCAGTGCGGTGATCGCAGACGGGCTCACCGGGTCGCCCTTTTCATCGACGACAAAGCAGCGGTCAGCGTCACCATCAAAGGCAAGGCCGATATCTGCGCCCTGCTTGACGACGAACCCCTGCAGATCCCGCAAATTCTCCGGCTCCAAGGGGTTGGCCTCATGGTTGGGGAAGGTGCCGTCCAGTTCGAAGTAGAGGGGGCGAACATCTTGGTCCCCAAGCACCGCGGGCACGGTGTGTCCGGCCATGCCGTTGGCGGCGTCGACCGCGATGACGAGCTTCCGATCTTCGGGAAGCGGCACCAGTTCGCGCAGGAAGGAGGCGTAGTCGTCGAGGATGTCGTCTTCCTTGACGGTGCCGGTGGGCCCGTCGAAGGCGGGAGCGCCGTTTATAAGCATCTGAGTGATCTCCGCCAAACCGCTCTCCTGGCTGACCGGTGTCGCGCCCGCGCGGCAGAGTTTGATGCCGTTGTACTGGGCGGGGTTGTGCGAGGCGGTGAACATTGCGCCTGCGCAGCCGAGCGTGCCGGCTGCGAAGTAGAGCTGGTCTGTGGAGGTCAGTCCGAGCGCGACGACGTCGAGGCCCTGGCTGGTCACGCCGTCAGCGAACGCGGCGGCGAGCTCCGGAGAGGACGGGCGCATGTCGTGGCCGACGGCGACGGTCTTCTCCCCTTCTTCGCGCAGGATGGACGCGAAGGCGGCGCCGGCATCGAAGACGAAGTCGCGGTCAACAGTGGCCTTATCGGCGGGCTCGACCAGACCGCGGATGTCGTAGGCCTTCACTGCTTGCGTGACAGCCTCGCGGCTGCGCTTAAGTGGTTCGCTCATGCCTTACGATCCTAGACCGGTGTCAGCGCTCGGGTGCGCGCCAGGGATTGAATACAGGCACACCGAGCTCTGCAAAGTCCTTGACATTGCGCGTCACCACCGTGAGCCCGTGCACTGAGGCGGTGGCACCCAGCAAGGCATCTATCGCTGGCTTTGGATTAGGCACGTGTGTTTGCGCTGCTCGACGGGAGATCTCCAGCGTAATCGGTAGTGTACGGCCCTCGAATCCATCCAACACGGCTTCATCCAGCCAGTTACGCAGTCGCATGGCCTGGACCTCATCTCGACGCGATAGCCGCAAGATACCCACTTCGATCTCGAGCACGGTTAGAACAGAAATGTTGAGTTTGAAAGGGTCCACAGACTCTACCCAACTCAGCACCCCTTCATTGGGGCGGGACCGTTGAAACTCACTGAGAACGTTTGTGTCGAGGAGATACATCAGAATTCCGGAACCCTGAACTCTAGATCTACCCTTTCAAACTCAGCGTCGACTGGATCGCTCATGCGTAGCTTTCTTACAAAGCTCGATCCATCCCCCTGCAGTTTCCGGTATGCCTCTATCGAGAGCAGGACATGCGAAGGTTTTCCCCGCTCGGTGATGACAACAGGACCGTCGAGAGCGGCGCGCTTAGCGGCGCCAACATCATGGTTGAAATCGCGCGAAGAAATCGTCGTCACCGCACCCTCCTTGTAGTTACGTAGTTACATAGTCCACCGCGTCGGGGCTGCGGTCAACGCCTGCCGCTAATTCCCCTCTTCGGCGGCAGCCTCCGCCTCCGGATCCGGCACAATGCTCAAGTGCGCACGGCGGGCAGCCCTGTGTTCCTCGAGGTGCTCCCCGATGCGCTTGGTGCGGTAGACGGGGTGGTTGGAGGTCTGCGGGTTGGTGAAGTCGCGGCCGTCGAACTCGATCGGGTCACGGGTAGTATCCACCAGGCCAGTGGTCACACGCCCTGCCTCAGACACAGCTTGGGCCAGCGCGGTGAGCTCTTCTTCATCAGACAGCTCAATGTTGTCGATGCGCACCATGTCCCACCCCACCGGCGCTGTGATGTGCTCCGAGTGTCGCTGGCATAAATCCCACGCGTGCGGGTCCGGGCTGGGTGACAACGGACTGACAATGGCCGTCTTCTCGGAGTACGCGTACACCAGCGTGGCGATGGCAGGCCGGCCGCACCCCGGGCGGCAGCAACGACGAAAGGTACTCACGGCTCACTAGTGTAAGCGCGCCTGACAGATTTTTGCCCCTCGCCACGCGGCGTGCCCCCATCCTCCCCCGTGACCGGCTGGCTTAGATTGAAGGCATGTCCTCCACCGTGACAGGCCCTGACCGCGAGCGCGATCCGCGCGGCGAGCGCAACGACGCACAAGCCGGCCCGCCGCCTGACCCGTCGTGGCTGCCACCGCGCCGGGACCGGCATGGCCGCGGCGTTCGCGGGCCTATGCTGCCGGTGGCGGTACCCCGGTACCGGACCCGTTCAATGGCGTTCGACCAGCTCGTCTTAGAGGCCTACGCGCCGTTGCAGAACGCGTACTCTACGCAGCTGTCCGGCGTGGACCTGGCTGTAGACACAATCCCGCGCATGCGGATGCGCCGGGATGCTGCGCACGCGAGCGCTTCGGCAGTTCTGCCGGATGAGATCTTCGCGGACGGCCCGGTCCCCCTCGGCCGCGTCCTGCAAGCTGGCGTGGACCGCTACGGCAATCCGACCCGCGCGCGTTTCGTGGTGTTCCGCGCACCCATTGAGCGCAGAGCAAAAACAGCCCGGGAACGTGCCGAGCTGTTGACTACTGTTTTGACCGCCTTGGTGGCCAACTACCTCAACCTGGATCCGCGGGATATTGACCCGGACTTTCAGTGGTAGCTAGCCGATCTGGCGGCGGAGGCGGCGACGCTCACGGTCGGAGAGTCCGCCCCAGATACCGAAGCGCTCATCGTGCTCGAGCGCGTACTCGAGGCACTCGTCGCGCACCGCGCAGGCCTGGCAGATGCGCTTAGCCTCGCGGGTGGAGCCGCCCTTCTCGGGGAAGAACGCTTCCGGGTCTGTCTGGGCGCACAGCGCCTGGTCTTGCCATTCCTGCTCGACGGTGCCGAACAGTTCGTCGAGGGTCATTCCGCCCGCGGCCGCACCGCGAAGAATGGCGTTGTCAACCATGTCTTCCACGCCATCCCCTTTCTGAGTAGTTTCGATCGCACCGTTGGAGACACCGTCTGGAGTCGCCGACTGGAAGTTCGTGGGTTCCGTGCTTTCCGTGTGGAATTACACTAATGCGATTAAAACGGCGGGTGCCAAATAGCGTCAACTGAGATTGACTCTTCTCAGCCGAATAAGAGGGTTTCCTCAGAGAAAGCGGTTCATTTTCCGCGTAAGGCACCACACCAGTCACACCAGTAACACAGGGCTTTTTCCGGGGGTAAACTCCGGGGGTACTACATGTAGTAGGTGAAATAGGGGTTAGCCACTATTCCGCTACTAATTTGGGGTGTCGCTACGCGTCCGGGGAGAAGCGCACACCCAAGTCCGGAATATTCACGCCCGGCCAGATGCGCATGCCTCCCTGCAGTTCACACCGTGCGCCGATCTGCACGCCATCGCCGATCACGCAGTCCTGGATGCGCGCGTTCGCACCGATGCGCGCGCCGGAGGCGATGATGGAATCGCGAATCATGGCGCCTGGCTCGACGGTCACTCCGTCGAAAATCACGCAGTCGTCTAGACGGCAGCCCGCGCCGATGGTAGAGCCGCGGCCGACGAAGGTTCCGCCGACGAGGATGGCGCCACCGGCAACGCCGGCGGAATCGTCGACAAGCGATTCGCCCGTGCGCCCCTCAAGGAGAGGCGAGGGAGCAATGCCGCGCACAAGGTCGGACGAGCCCTGGACAAAGTCGGACGGGCGACCCATGTCGCGCCAGTACGTTGTGTCCACGTGGCCGTAGACGCGGGCGCCGGACTTCAGCAGGCCGGGGAAGGTCTCGCGCTCGACGGACACTGCGCGGCCCTGCGGGATGGACTGGATCACGTCGCGCTGGAAGACGTAGCAGCCGGCGTTGATCTGGTCGGTCGGCGGTGCCTCAGTCTTCTCCAGGAAGGCCTGGACGCGGCCGTCGGCATCAGTGGGCACGGAACCGAACTGGCTCGGGTCCGGCACGCGCACGAGGTGAAGGGTGACATCCGCCTCGCGCTCGGCGTGGGTAGTCAGGATCTGGCCCAAGTCAGCGCCGGAGAGCACATCGCCGTTGAAGATCATCGCGGTGTCATACCGCAGCCGGGACTCGACGTTGCGGATCGCGCCGCCGGTGCCCAAGGCTTCCTCCTCCACAACGTATTCGATCTCTAGGCCGAGGTCGGAGCCGTCACCGAAGTGCTTCTCAAACACCTCTGCCTTATATGAGGTACCCATGACCACGTGCTTGATGCCAGCGGCCTGGATCCGCGCAAGAAGGTGCGCCAGGAACGGGTAGCCAGCAGTAGGAAGCATCGGCTTCGGCGTGGAGACTGTGAGCGGGCGAAGGCGCGTGCCTTGGCCGCCGACAAGAACAACGGCGTCCGTCTGCGCAGGATCAATCGTAGAAACCATGCGTTCAACCTAACCCGATCGATCAAGAAAACCGCGCATTAACCTGTCACGGATCGGTTGCAACTTCATAGGAGCAAGCTCCCAGCTACCCCACAGCACGGGCGAGCAGGGCGCGCGCCTTCAGCCCTGACCACAGCACCAGCCGGAGCGGAGCCTCCCACCAGTGCGGATGGCGGTCAGCCTGGAACCGGTAGGCGGAGTCGTGGTGCGCCGGCGTGGTCACCGCGGAGTACTTCTTCGCGGCGTGGCCCTGGTCGTGAGTGATGAGGGCATCGGGGCAGAACAGGTTCGTCCACCCGGCGCGGGTCAAACGCTCGCCAAAGTCAATGTCTTCGAAGTACATGAAGTAGCGCTCGTCGAAGCCACCGAGCGCCTCAAACGCATCCCAGCGGACCAGCAGGCATGACCCGGACAGCCATCCAGCGCGGCGCAGCGTGTCCATACCTTCCCCAGCCTTGTAGGCGCGGCTGAACGGATTGCCCGGCCAGAACGGGTACAGCACAGCATGGCCAATCCCGGTGACCAGCGTGGGCACTTCGCGTGCCGACGGATACGCCGACCCGTCCGCCTCTAGAATCCTCGGTCCTACTGCCCCGGCTTCCGGGTGCGTCCGTGCGCACTCGATAAGCGCATCGATGGAACCGGGCAGGAACTCCACGTCGGGGTTGACGATGAGGAAGTAGGTGGGGTTGATGTGGCCGGCGTTTTTGACGTCGACAAGCGAGCGCGCTGCGAAATTGATCGCGGGGCCGTACCCGATGTTGCCGCCTGTGGGCAGGAAATCCACGCTGTCGTTGGCGCAGGCGACATCCTGCGGCACCCCGTCGGCGGAACCGTTGTCCGCGCAGATGAGGCGGGTGGGAAACACGGTTGCCTCGGCAAGCGATTCCACTAGCGCCGGCAAATGCCTGCCCGGCGAGTAGGTCACGGTGATCACTGCCAGCGGAGTTTCGGGGTTGGTCACAGTGGGGCAGCTTACCGCGCGCGGGAAGAGTTTTGGCGGGCCCGTACCGTATACTTCTGAGCTAATTCGAGACAAGGGGCGAGACGATTCGTGAGTGAGCACTTGAGGCCTGTGCGCGACATTCAGGCGGCTCCGTCGCGTGCACGGGACATCTCCCAAGCAGGGCACCCGGCCGTCAAGGGCCTGCTGGCCACGTTGTCTGTTGTGCTGCTCGTTATCGCCGGAATGGGCTACTACTCCATCGGCCGCCTGGGCAACAGCCTGTCCGCCTCCGAACTGGACCTGGGCAACAACGACCTCGACGGTGCCGACGGTGCCGTGGACATTCTCCTGGTCGGATCAGACTCGCGCACGGACGCTCAGGGCAACCCCCTCTCTGACGAGGAACTCGCCCGCCTCAACGCCGGTGAGGCCGAGGGCGAGCTCAACACCGACACCATCATGGTCGTGCGCGTGCCCAATGACGGCTCCCGCGCCACCGCCGTATCCATCCCCCGCGACACGTACGTCCACGACGACACCTTCGGCAACACGAAGATCAACGGTGTCTACGGCCTTCACGCGCTGGACAAGCGCGAGGAGCTCACCGCAGACGGCATGGACGAAGGCAAACCCATGGAGGAACAGGTCGCGCGCGCTGGCCAGCAGGGACTGATCAACGCCGTGGCGGACCTGACCGGTGTCGAAGTCGACCACTACGCCGAGGTGGGCCTGCTCGGTTTCGTGCTGCTCACGGACGCTGTCGGCGGTGTCGACGTCTGCCTGAACGCCGCCGTGGACGAGCCGCTATCCGGTGCGAGGTTCCCCGCTGGCCGCTCCACCCTCAACGGCACCCAGGCCCTGGCGTTCGTGCGCCAGCGCCACGACCTGCCGCGCGGCGACTTGGACCGCATTGTGCGCCAGCAGGTGTTCATGGCTTCCCTGGTGAATAAGGCGATCTCCGCCGGCACACTGTCCAATCCGGCGAAACTGCGCGAACTGTCCACCGCTGTGGAGCGCTCCGTGACCGTGGACACTGGCTGGAACATCATGTCCATGGCCACCCAGATGTCCGACCTGGCTGCCGGCAACGTGCATTTCGTGACCATCCCTGTCACCTCCGTCAACGGTGTGGGTGACTACGGCGAGTCCATCGTCACCGTCGATACCGGCCAGGTGCACAACTTCATGGATGAGCTGGCGCGCGAGGAGGGTGTCACAGAGCCAGGTGCAGACGGTGCAGGTGCCGGTGCTGCAGAGTCAGATAAGGACGCTTCCGGAGGCGCCGCTGCTGCCCTGCCGGATACCGTGCAGAACTACACAGCGACGGTCCTCAACGCCGGGGAGATCACCGGCCAGGCCAGCGGCGTGGGTGCCTACCTGTCGGAACAGGGCATGACGGTCGAAAGCGTCAGCAACGCGAGCCCCGGCCTGTACTTCGAGTCCCAGATCCTCGCCGCTAACCCGAGTGATCCGGCAGCGGTCAAGCTGGCAGAAGCACTCGGTGGCCTGCCCATCGTGGCACATGAGACTGTGGAGGCAGGCTCTGTCGTCGTGGTCATCCACGACGATTACACCGGCCCGACCTCCGACTCTGCCGCCGCCGCTCCCACCGAGGTCTCCCAGGAAGAGACCGTGGGTACGCCCGGTGAGGACTTCGGAGCCGCCGAGGTCGCCCCAGAGTTCAACGCCGGCGGCACCGGCCCCCGCTGCGTGAACTAACCGTGTCTGCCGGCTGGAATACTGCTCGGCCTTATGCAATTTTTTGCAACCTTGTGACCAGCGAGTTCATCTGAGCAGTATTCCGGAAAACCCCGAGCAGTATTCCAGCTCCCCGGGGTTACGCGCCCCAACCGTGACCGCGGCCACTCCCCGCCGAGAAAATCCTTACTATGGGGCGCATGAGCTTGCTCACACCCCTCCTCTCCGCCGACCCCGCCAGCCCCAGGCTGACCGTCTACGACGAGGTCGCAGGCACCCGCATGGAGTTCTCGGCGATGACGTTGGACAACTGGGCCAACAAGATTGCCAACATGCTTATCGACGAATTCGACCTCGACCCCCACGATCCCTTCGGGGAATCCCCGACCATCATCGTGGACCTGCCAGTGTCGTGGCAGGCGGCAGTCATCCCGGTAGGCATATACAACGCAGGGCTGAGCCCGTACGTGGACGTCAACCATGAGAAGCACCAGTCCTCTGCGGGTCCGCGACTCGTGTTCACCACCGTTGAGCGGGCGAAGGATTGGGACGGCGTACCGGATGTCGTCGTGGTCTCCAACGACCCATTCGGCCGGGGCGTGGTCGAATCCGGCGGCACTCTCCCACCGGGGCTGGTCGACTTCGGCCCGACGGTGCGGTTCTACGGCGACCAGTTCTATGACAACCCGTACGATCTGAACAGCTGGGTTCTCCCAGTGGACGGCCCCGAGCGCTACCTGGTCCCCGGCTGGACCACGGGCCCGGAATTCGAGCGCCGGATCATGTGCCCGCTGGCTGCCGGCGGGTCCGTCGTGGTCATTGCAGGCGTGGCGTCCGCCGAGCGCGTGGAGCAGATCATGGAGGCGGAAAAGGTCACGGAGACGCTCAGCTAACCGAAACCGGCTAGCGCCCGTAGCGGCGCCGCACGTACTTGCGCCACACCACCCGCGCCGCCGAGTGCGGCGTGGCCACAATCTCGCGGGCGTAGTTCTTCAACCGGGACTTTCCCGGCGTCGGCGCAGCCACCACTGTCACGGGCACCTCGAGGTGCGCCGCCCACACGCGTACCCGGGCGACGTGGAACCCGTTGGTGACCACGATCAGCCGCCGCGCGTCCGGGAACAGAGCCCACGACTGTTCCAGGTTCTCATTGGTGGAGGTGGCGAAAGGCTCTTCGATGATGTCGCGGGCATCGACACCGTTGTCGGCCAGCCACGCAGCCATGACGGCAGCCTCCCCATGACCGGATACGACGACGGGCCGCCGGCCGTGTGACGCGACGTACTCGGTAGCTGTGCGGAGGCGAGCTTCGAGCATGCGGGAGGGGCGGCCGTCGATAATGCGGGCGCCAAGTACGACTAACGGGTCGCGGCCCGAGGTGTTACTCACCGCCGAGGAGACGCTCGCGCAGGGCCTGGTCTTTGCGCTCGACGTCCTTGGCCATGTTCTCCTGGTAGTCGACCATTTTGCGCTGCACCGCCGGGTCGGTTGCACCAAGGATGCGCGCAGCGAGCAGGCCGGCGTTCTTCGCCCCACCGATGGAGACAGTCGCCACGGGCACACCACCGGGCATCTGCACGATAGACAGCAGCGAGTCGAGACCGTCCAGGTCCGCCAGAGCGCGCGGGATGCCGATGACCGGCAGCGGCGTCGCGGCCGCCACCATGCCCGGCAGGTGCGCTGCCCCGCCCGCGCAGGCAATGATGACCTGCAGGCCACGGGTGTGCGCATCCTTGGCGTAGGCGAGCATGCGCTCTGGGGTGCGGTGGGCGGAGACGACACCCACCTCGAACGGGATTTCAAACTCCGCGAGGACCTCCGCCGCCGGGGCGACAGTGTCCCAGTCAGAGTCGGACCCCATGATGATGCCTACTTGCGGTTCCATCTACGCTCCTGTTCCCTTCACGATGATCTCCGCGGCCGCCTTCGCCGTCTCCAGCACAGTATCCAGGTCGTGGCCCGCGACGTTGACGTGCCCCATCTTGCGCCCCGGGCGGTAGCCCTTGCCGTAGAGGTGCACTTTCGCCTCCGGGTAGCGGCGCATGACTTCTGCAACGCGCTCCTCCATCGGCTGGGTTGGCTCGGTCTCCCCGCCGAGAGTGTTCACCATGACGGTGAACGGCGCGGTCATCTCCACCGAACCGAGTGGCCAGTCCAGCACTGCGCGCACGTGCTGCTCGAACTGGCTGGTCACACAGCCATTCTGTGTCCAGTGGCCAGTGTTGTGCGGGCGCATGGCCAGCTCGTTGACGATCACCTCGTCACCGTCGGCGAACAGCTCCACGGCCAGCACGCCGGTCACGCCGAGCTCTTCGGCCACGTTCATCGCTAGCTCTTGGCAGTAGGTGGCCATCTCCGGCGCCATGTTCGGCGCAGGAGCGATCGCTTCCACACAAATGCCGTCGCGTTGGCGGGATTCCACGACCGGCCACGCCCGGATCTCGCCGGACGGGGTGCGCGCGACCATGGCGGAGAGTTCGCGGTCAAAGTCGATCTTGCGCTCCGCGTACAGCGGGGTGCCGTCTGCCAAAAGCTTATCGACGAGCTCACCCGCCCCCTCCCGCGACTTCGGGAACCACACACCGTGGCCGTCGTACCCACCGCGGGTGGCCTTGAGGCACATCGCGCCTTCGACCGAGTCGAAGAAGGTCTCCGCATCCTCGACGCTCTCAATGGCGGCGAACTCCGGGACTGGCGCCCCGATCTCTGCCATCTTGCGGCGCTGTTCCAGCTTGTCTTGGGCGTAAATGAGTGCCTGGGGTTGCGGCTGCACGCTCACCCCGGAGGCAATGAGCTCATTCAAGAATTCATTAGGAACATGCTCGTGGTCAAAGGTAGCGGCGGCGGCGCCGGAGCAGACTCTTTTGACGTCGTCAAGCACTGTGTAATCGCCGATGACCACGTCGCCGAAAACCTGCGCGGCGGACGCGTCGGCGGAGCTGGCGAGCACCCGGGGTTTCAGGCCCAGCTCAATGGCTTCGGTGTGCATCATCCGGGCAAGCTGGCCATCGCCGATCACGGCGAGAATGGGCATTCCCTGGGGGTCTCTGTTCGCTGTGTCACTCACGCTTGTCCACTCTAGTGAGCCTGCCCGCCCGACGAGCGCTGGACCTGCTTTCGGTATGCCACCCAGGGCGGCGTAGGACGCATCCCGAACTCAGTCCCATGCGCCACAGCAGCCACAACTAGGCGCGCGGGACACAATGCCATCTATGTGACAGGGGTGACTCAGTTCGGGATGGGTCCTACGCAGTTCCATGGCGCAGTCCGGCACCCCTCGCCCCCAACCGCCTCGCATGGCTACCATCGGGCCTATGACCACGATTGGCCGCCACACGATTTTCCAAAACTCCCTCATGTCCGCGCTTCTCGACGGCATCTATGACGGTGAACTCACCATCGGCGACATGCTGTCTCGCGGCAACTTCGGCCTGGGCACCTTCGACGCCCTCGACGGGGAGATGATCATCCTGGACGGCACGTGCTACCAGCTGCGCGGCGACGGCTCCGCCACCATCGCCGACCTGGATCAGAAGAGCCCGTTCGGGCAAGTGACCAACTTCGTGCCGAAGATCGTCGCCGACGCACCGAAGGGGATGCGCCGCAGCGAGCTATCCGCATTCATCGACGAGCTGCAGCCGTCCGGGAATTACCTGCACGCTGTGCGCATTACCGGCAGCTTCGACACCGTGACCACCCGCACGGTGACCAAGCAGGAGAAACCCTACCCGCCGATGCAGGACGCCGTTGCCGACGACAAAGAAATCAAGTTTGAAAACGTCTGCGGCATCATCGGCGGCTTCCGCACCCCCGGCTACGCGAAGGGCATTGGTGTGCCGGGCTGCCACGTGCACTTCATCGATGAGGACCGTACCACCGGCGGCCACGTGCTGGACTACACCGTTCATGAGGCCGTGATTGAGCTCTGCCCCGCCACGGACATCGAACTCCACCTGCCGCTGACGGCCGACTTCGCGGCGGGCAACCTCTCGCCTGAGGATCTGGACCAGCAGATCCACGACACTGAGGTGAAAAACTAGAGCAGCTGCCGGTGGGAGCGGAAATAAGTGAAGGGATCCCTTCCGATGCTTCGGTTCTAGGACCGGTATTCGGACGTGACCCCTTCGGCTGGAGCTATCCAAAGGGCCAATACGGCCCCTGTGCTCTCTCAACATAAGATAATAGATCGGTAGTCGAGGAAAATCAAGAGACGCATCGGTTCGAAGGGGGAAATCGGATGCACGGCAGTGAGCACGGCAAGCTAGTTCTGAGCGCGCTTAGTGAAGAGCGCACTGCGAAGTATTTGGCTCAGACGGGAAACAACGCTGATCGGGCTTTGAGTTTGTACAAGTGGGATTCGAGACTATCTGCCGCGATGTGGAGTTTGATTTCGCTTTTCGAGGTCGTTTTAAGGAACAAGCTTTGCGATGCAATTGATGCTTGGAGCGATTCAGTCACTCCCCCTAGCAATAAGCAGTGGATCAAGGAGCCGAAGGACAATGTTCGTGAGCCGCTTTCCAAAGTGAGCGCGTCCATTGCTAACTCAGCTAAAGGCAAGGCAGCGAAAGCCAAGGAGCTACGCGATAGTGGTGAAGGCCTAATTGGAGGGCAACATCCCCGCATGGGGGAGCCAATTACGCGGGATGACCTGATTGCTCAGGTGACCCTGACTCAGTGGAAGGAAAACTTCTTCTACCGCTCCCCCGAAACGCAGCCGGACGGGGAAGTCAAGTTCTTTCCGGATGAGACTCGATACAACGATCTCACAAGGGTCTACGAGGCCATTACTGAGCCGGCGCTTTCTGCGGGCCCCAGACCGATTGATCCCGATCGAGCAAGTTTCTTGATGCACCGGATCAACTTGCTTAGGAACCGGATCGGCCACCAAGAGTCCCTAATTGACATTGACTGCGGTAGATTGCGAAAGGAAATCTTTGAACTTCTCAATTGTCTTGATCCGGCCGTGCTCGAGCACTACTCTTCCAACGACCCGATCCCCGGAATCTTGAGGGACGACCCAAGGAAAAGGAGAGCTTCCAGCTAGAGCAACTGCCGGCGGATGAGCTCCTCCACCCGCTTGGAGCGCCCCACATCGGGGAAGTACACCGGCTGCGCGTAACCGAACACAGCGATGCTCATTCCTCCGCGGTAGCGCCGGGCACCGCGGATCTGCGCCAGCGGGATCGACTCGGTCCGGCCGCGGCCGATGTAGAGGACACGCTTGTTAGTCACCACGAAGCGTTGCCGGCGCGAGCGCACAAGCGGAAACACAAACCGCCACAGCGCGAGCACCGCCCACACCGCCACGGCGCCGTTGCGGAAAGCTACATCCACCCCGTTGACGTCCATCCATCCGATGGCCATCCACGACAGGGCGGTGATGACGATCAGCTCGAGGAAGGGGAACACCAGCGTCGTCATCGGCGGCGCCATGTCCGCCAGGACGACTTCTCCCCTACCGAGCTTGATCTTGGACACGTCAGGGAGTTTAGTTGGCGGGTCGCAGGTGAGTCACGTCGCCAGTGGAGTAACTCATCCCATCCACGACAACTTCGCCATGCTTATCGACGTCGTCGACGACCCCCTCCACGTCGCCCTGCACCGTCGACAAGCGAACGCGTTGGCCGATGCTGGCCGAGACTGCCCTGTAATCGTCGAGGATCGCCGCGTCGCGGTCTTGCCACTGTGTGAGGCGCTCGCCGAGCGCGCGGAGCAGGTCGGTGACAAATGAATCCCACTCAATAGTGATGCCCTCGAGGTTGAGGGCCGTGGACCAGTCTGTGGGCAGATCCTCCGCGCGCCACGCGATGTTGAGGCCAAGGCCCATGACCAGCATGGTGTTGTCGCCGTTGACATCAATCTCACCGAGGATGCCGCAGAACTTCTTGCCGTTCAGCAGGACATCGTTGGGCCACTTGAGCTGGGCGTTCGGTATGATATCCGTCACGGCCAGGCCGGTAGCTAGGCCGGCGAGGCCGACATCCTCGACGTGCTTCAGTTCCACCGCGACCGACATGAGCAGGCTCGCCCCCGCCGGCGCCTCCCACACCCGGCCGAGCCGACCCTTGCCGCCCGTCTGCCGGTCCGCGATGAGCACGTGGCCCGGCTCCCCCGACGCCAGCAGCTCTGTATTCGTCGAGGATGCTGTCTCCACATGGCGCACGTCGCTCCAGTACTCGGCGACCTCGGATTCAATGCGGGCAATGTCCTGAACTGTCATGGGGTCCAGAGTATCGGGACCGCAACCTCATTGTGGCGACCGCGACTGCCCTGCCGAGGCAGTCCATTACGACGAGAACGCACTCCCACCGACTCCGCACTGCGGAGTTCCTGCGGTTTTGCACCCGCTCCGCAACCCCGCCGCTGAACTTACACTGGGCGCCATGTCGGACATGAAGCTGTTCACTGTCGGTTATTCGAAAAAGAGCGCCGAGGAGTTCTTCGACTTGTTGCGCGACAACGGCGTGAAGCGGGTGGTGGACATCCGCCGGCACAACACGAACCAGCTCGCTGGCTTCACCAAACAGGACGACCTCGCGTGGTTCCTCGATGTCATTGTGGGCATCGACTACGAGCACGTCTTGGAGCTCGCCCCGAGTGAGGAGCTCATGCACGCCTACCGCAAGGAGGGTCTGCCTTTCGACGAGTTCGCCGAGAAGCTCCGCAAGCAATTCGACGACCGCAAGATGCCCACCAAGGCGACGTTCGACTGTGCGGCGCTGCTGTGCTCGGAGGCGGACCCGTCCACATGCCACCGACTCGTTGCGGCGGAATACCTGGCGGAGAAATGGTCCGGGGTGGAAGTCATCCACCTATAGCGGACCGCTGACGGGCAGCTCCGTCACTCGCCGAGCACGCCAGCAATCAGCCCACGCACCTTCGCGTCGATGTCGTCGCGGACCAGCCGCATTCGCTCCATGCCCTCAATTCCGCGTGTCGACGGCTCATCCGTCACCCACCGCTCCATCGTCCCGCGGGCATCATCGGGCAGGTCCAGCTGCGCTTCCTCACCGATGACCACAACACGGTCTGCAGTGCGGAGGATCTCCGGGTCAACCGCCTTCGGGTGCCCGTCGGACATGTCCGCGCCGACCTCTTCCAGCGAGGCGGCAGATTCCGCGTTGATCGACGTTCCGGGTTCGGTGCCGGCCGAGTGGATTTCAAGCCGCTTCCCCGCGTGCTTTTCCGCGAGAGCAGCAGCCATTTGGGATTTCCCGCCGTTGCGGACACAGACGAACAGGATCTTGGGAGTAGGTGACATCATGCATCCTTTCTATACCGGTGAACTCGCTGCCGATGCACGCGCGGGCGACTCTTGCCGCTCAGGCAGGGTCGGGTCACCCGGGAACAGCTTGGGCCCGATGCCCCGCATGACGTAGACGAGGCCCACCAAGACCGGGATTTCAATCAGCGGCCCGATCGTACCCGCGAGCGCCTGCGCGGATTCGGCGCCGAAGGTGCCGATGGCCACAGCGATGGCCAGCTCGAAGTTGTTGCCCGCGGCGGTGAACGCCACCGACGCCGACTGCGCGTAGCCCATCCCCGAAACCTTGGCCACAATGAGCGCGACGGCGAACATTCCAACGAAGTAGATCAGCAGCGGCACTGCCACTCGAGCCACCGTCCAAGGACGGGCGATGATCTGGTCTCCTTGCAGGGAGAACAGCAACACGATGGTGTACAGCAGACCGACAAGCGCGAGCGGGGAGATCGCTGGGAGGAATGTCGCTTCGTACCAGTCCCGGCCCTTGGCCTTCTCACCGATGATCCGGGAGACAACGCCTGCGAGCAGCGGTATACCCAAAAAGACTAAGACGGAGGTCACGATCGCCCAGAAGGAGAAGCTTGCCGACGCCGTAGGCAACCCCAGCCATCCAGGCAGGATCTGCAAATAGAACCACCCCAGCACACCGAACATGAGCACTTGGAAGACCGAGTTGATAGCCACTAGCACGGCGGTGGCTTCGCGGTCGGCGCAGGAGAGATCAGACCACACGAGCACCATGGCGATGCACCGGGCCAAGCCCACAATGATCAGACCTGTGCGCAGCTCGGGCTCATCGGGCAGGAAGATCCACGCGAGGGCGAACATGACCGCCGGGCCGACGATCCAGTTGAGGACGATGGAGACCGCCATGAGCCGCTTGTCCGTGGCGATTTCCTTGGTCTTGTCATAACGCACCTTCGCCAACGGCGGGTACATCATCACCAGCAGGCCCAGCGCGATCGGCAGCGAGATTCCGCCGACCTCCATGGACTGCAACGCACCGCTCAAACCCGGGAACCAGTTGCCCAGCGCCAGCCCCAGCGCCATCGCAAGAAGGATCCAGACCGGCAGGAAGCGGTCGAGGAATGACATGCGGGCGGGTTCCCGCGCCGCGTCTGGCTCAGACATAGGACACCTTTCGTATCGACGACTATCAATACGAAATCTAAAACTGTTATTGATCCCTGTCAATATGAAAGAGTGGGAACCATGGCCGCTCCGAATACCCCTCCGACAGCATCCACCTGCTGCTCCCTGAGCGCCGGGTTGCTCACTCTCGCAGACGCCGACCGCTACGCCCAGCTGTTCAAAGTGCTCGCCGACCCCGCCCGCCTGCGGCTGCTCTCCCAACTCGCCGAAGACGGCTGCGGCCCCATCAGCGTCTCCGAGCTCGCAGAGCAATCCGGCCTGAGCCAACCCACGGTCTCCCACCACTTGAAGAAGCTCACCGACGCCGGCCTCCTCCGCAAAACCCGCCGCGGGAAAACCGTCACCCACACCGTCCGCCCCGAGCCCTTCGCTGAGCTCCGCACCGTCCTGCAGATGGATTAGCCAGCCATCCGAACGACCACATCCACGCCGGCCACCACGACCCTAGGGACTCCGCACTGCGGAGTTCCTAGGGTTTTACGCGTGGGCGCTACATTCCCGCCGATCGCATAGCGGACCGAGCGGTCTACACGCCAAGACCGCACCTGAATTTAAACCCTGGCCATGAAAGACCAGCGCACATAGTGTGGAATTCACTCAACCGAACCCGACGTAGACTGAAAGGTCTATTTTCATGGCTGACATCCCCCTGATCACACTGACCGACAAAGACCGCGAAAACCTCGACCGCTTAGCCCAGTTCCCTCTTTTAGACGCCATCAACGGCCGTCGCTCCCGCCGCTTCCCTCTCGGCGGCCACGTGCCGGCCGGACCACTGGCATATCAGAGCAAGCACGACATCCAGCCGCTCAGCGATCTCGAGCGAGCAATCGTTCTGGCGACCGTCGCTGGCGTGACGGGCTGGCACCACAGCATCACGCACCACCCGGGTTACGCGCCGAAACTGCCGGACTATTCGGGCAGCGCCGCCGGCCGCACGTTCCCGTCAGCGGCTGGCTTCCACATCGCTGACTTCTTCTTCACCGACGAGTCCGGCACCTACGCTCTGTCCACGCGCGACGCGACGCCGGAGGTCCCTTTCAACGAGAACGAGGGCTTCACCGAAGCCCGTCTCAACTCCGTCCTACGTCGAGTGCGAAAGCTTAGCGACGACCGCCTCTGGATCCCCCGCGAAGAGCCCTACCTCGAGGGACACAAGGCGGATTCTAGGGGTCGTTGCAACATTTCCTAGCTTTCAGCTAAACCTAACAGCTCCGCCATCCGCTCCGCAGGAG
>NZ_JAGPZB010000010.1:0-95302 GCF_024454115.1 Corynebacterium sp. CCUG 65737 | reverse complement strand
ACTCAATCGGCATCCAAAAAGGCCAGATCTAACCCCCACGACACGCCGAGCCAGACACACATTTTGACCCTTAACCCGCGCCAAACATCAAACAAGCGGCCCCAGAAGAGACCGCTTGTTTGAAATCCTATACGGGTGATTCCCGCGCTGTACTGTGGATTATAACGGTTGATCGGGCGGCACTGCAAGGGGGGGGACGTTGAAGAAACGCATAGCGGATGACGTAATAAGCCGGATCCCGGCACCCAGGTTCGCAACCTATTTGGCAGAGACCGACTCTGGGCAAGGACCAAACCCCTACACAGCCTTGGATCTCTACTTATGGAACATCGAAGCGGCGGCTGCAGTTACCAGCACGACATCGATTGTGGAAGTAGCCCTACGCGACTGCATCGACCAGCAGCTGAGGATATGGAACCAGGAAAAAATCGGCACCAAGGATTGGATTACAAAGCCAGCGGTTCCGTTATCGCACATCGTCAGGAGCACTCCACCACGCTCATGGCGCCCTACTACCAAGCGGCCCCTGTATAAATACTGGTGGGAAACCAAAGCACGTGAAAGGTGCACTAAAGATAACCCCAACCACGATGACCTAGTCGCGGCTCTATCATTCGGCACCTGGTTGCAGCTCATCCCGAAACCGCCCTCCTTAAACGGCCAGCGTTCGGGCCCTCGCGTCGACCTTTGGGAGGACGCTCTCA
The DNA here is from genome assembly GCF_024454115.1 of Corynebacterium sp. CCUG 65737. NCBI lineage: Bacteria > Bacillati > Actinomycetota > Actinomycetes > Mycobacteriales > Corynebacteriaceae > Corynebacterium > Corynebacterium sp. CCUG 65737. The sequence continues at coordinate 94,598 of NZ_JAGPZB010000010.1, read as the reverse complement.
GCCAAGGCTTCAAAGCGTCGGCTTACCAGGCCTACACATGGGCTGAAACCTTGAGGCAAGCACGAAACCGGGCCTCGCACCTTGAACCGCTCCTCAATCTGCAGCAGCTGCGTCACTGGCACCGAGTTTCAAGCCGGCTTCTCAATAGCCTTTGGCCCGAGGCACACGTGCTAGTTAGCGGCCCAGCCCGTATACCTCGGGTAATCCAGCGCTATCCCTTGGTCACCGGAAGTTGAGGTACGCCTTCGACGGCGTCGGCCCCCGCTGGCCTTGGTACTTCGACCCGAGCTTCGACGAACCGTAAGGCGTTTCGGCTGCTGACGACATCTTGAACAGCGCGAGCTGCCCCACCTTCATGCCCGGCCACAATGTGATCGGCAGGTTGGCCACATTCGACAGTTCCAAGGTGATGTGGCCGGAAAAACCCGGATCAATGAAGCCTGCGGTGGAGTGGGTAAGCAGGCCCAGCCGGCCCAGGGAGCTTTTGCCCTCGAGGCGGCCGGCGAGGTCGTCGGGAAGCGAGAAGGTCTCCAGCGTCGCCGCGAGCACGAACTCGCCCGGGTGCAGCACGAACGGCTCGCCCTCTTCCACCTCGACCATGGTGGTCAGATCCGGCATCTCCTGTTTCGGGTCGATGTGCGTGTACCTCGAGTTGTTGAACACGCGGAACAGGTTGTCCATGCGCACGTCGATACTGCTGGGCTGGATGTTCGCCTCATCGAAGGGGTCGATACCCAGGCGGCCGTCGCTGATGGCTGTCGTGATGTCGCGGTCTGAAAGAAGCACGGCTTCATTCTAGATGCGGGCGTTTTCCGTAGGGCACGGTGGCGGTGCTACGATTGAGCCTGCTTCACATCAGGCACCATTTAACCTGGTAGAAAGCATGCCGGCGTAGTTTAGTGGTAGAACATCAGCTTCCCAAGCTGAGAGTGCGAGTTCGATTCTCGTCGCCGGCTCCACTCTCGGCCCAGGCACACGCCTGGGCCTTTCGTCGTTCTGGCGCCCGCCGCCGCACCGCGGCCGGAATACTACTGGCAAACATTAGCGCTTTTGCATGTTTCTGACCAGCACGAATCTGCGAGCAGTATTCCAGAAAAAGCCGAGCAGTATTCCGGCACCACCGAGCCGGGGTCCACCCTCCCTCCACGTGCGGTATTTAAACTAGGGGCGTGCTCTTCAACGACCCCAGCTTCGACGCCCAGCACGCGACACCTGTCCTCTACGTGCACGGCATCAACAGCCGCACCATTGCTTTTCGACGAAACGCCCGCCTGATCTCCTCCCACGGCCACTGGGTCTGGGGGTACGACTACGGCAGGATGCTCATCCCCGGTCTCGCCGGGACTGGGCGGATCGAGGACATGGTCGACGAGCTGGGCGAGAACGTCGACCACGTACTGAGTGAAACCGGAGCATCGAAGGTGAATGTAGTGGCCCACTCCCAGGGCGGGCTGCTGACCAAACTGTTCATCGCTGCCGGCGGGGCCGAACGAGTCGAGCGCGTCGTGGCCATGGGCGCCAACTTCCACGGCACCGACCTGCGCGGATACGCCGCGCGCATCAACCCCATCACGGGCCGCAACCCGAAGTTCTGGGAACGCATGGCCAGCCCCAGCGCAGTACAGCAACTCGCGGGCTCGGAATGGTCGCACGAACTCGCCACTGTGCCCGATACCAATCCGCGCGTGATGTACACCTCGCTGTACTCCCGGCGCGACCACGTGGTCACGCCTGTGGAGACCTCCATCCTCACGCCTATCGACGGCGCCGACGTGGTCAACCTGGAAATCCCCGGCGCCCCGCTGCATCCCCTCATGCCGCGCGACAGGGAAACGGCCGAGCTGACCTTGTGGGGTTTAGAGCGCGAGCCGGGTGAGACTGCGCCCAGTTAACCGGCTCTAGTCGCAGCGCACGATCGGCTGCGGGTCGTAGACAGTCGTTGTGGTTTCGCGGGAGATTTCGGACCCGCCAAGGTCGCGGACGATGCGGGTGTCGGACGTCGTAAAGCCTGGGGCTCCACCCGACGGGATGCAGCCGTCGCCTGACAACGACTGCGTTTGCGGGGATGTCTGCGCCCAGCGGCCGCCGTTGACGGACTCGACCTCGCGCGACTTCACGCCCATCATCTTCACCGTGATCTGCCCGCCACCGAACTCCGTGGCAATCTTCACCGGGTGCGGAGTGTCATTCTTGAACACCAGGTCAATCGCGCCCTCGTAGACGGTGGCCTCGCGGCCGGGCGGGTAACGGGAAATGTAGTAAGAGTGCGGCGTGTGCGCCACGTCCGTCATGCCAGCGAAGTAGCTCGCGTTGTACAAGGTCGTGGCGAACTGGGAGATGCCGCCGCCGACCGCGCGCCCGGCGCGACCCTCGATGATGATGCCGGACTCAACATAGCCCTGCGCCGTACCGCGCGGGCCGGTGAAGCCGTTGAGGGAGAACTCCTGGCCCGGGCTGACAATCACGCCGTTGACCTGTTGCGCAACGATCTTGATGTTGTGCCCCGACGCCGACTCAAACCCGCCGGTGGTGAACGAGCCGACCTCCTCGTTGAAAGTGGCCTTCTCCGCATCCTCCGTCTTGAAGGTGGCGGGGACAGCCTCGTATTTGGCCTCCCACTCACGCGGTTCGTCACCGATCACGCGTTTGTCGAAGTCCTTCATCGTCTCGTCCCACTTGATCTCGTTGCCGTCCTTGGACGGAGTGACCTCGCCGGAGGCGCTGATCGTGGCGTTTTCCATCTTGGTCACAGTGTCCTTGAGCTGCTCGGCGAAGATCTCCTGTGCTTTGGCGCCGTGGACCTCAGGGATGATCTTCTTCGCCTCGGGGTCGTTGCGGAACGTGACCACTTCACCCATCCGGTCTTTCTCGATCACCGCGTTGGTGTCCTGCTCCCCCTTGAGCGTCAGCGGGCCTTTCAGGGCTTTGTCGGCGGGGCCGTCGACGATCTGCTTGATCACATCGTCGTTAATCGCAGGCTGCGTCACCTGCGGCTCGACCTCGACACCGTCCGGGTTGAGCCACGTCAGCGACATCGCGCGCTCGAGCTCCTCACGGTTGACGTCCTGGCCATCCTTCGGGTCGGTCACCTTGACTTCGCCGCCCTCGAGGGCCACCGCACCGTCCTCCGGTTTCACGGTCAGATCGCCAGCCACGCGCTCAGCGGAACCGACCAGCTTGTCGTGGTCGATCGTGGAGACAATGTCCACCTCTTTATTGCGGAAAAACCCAGCCAGGCGGGAGACCGGGTTGAGGGACTCCACGCCGGCGTCATCCACCGTGCGCTGCCAGTCACCGCTCAGCCCCGCCTGTTCGGGGACGAACTCGGTGCTCTGCTCACCGGCGACAGCTTTAACAGGCTGGGAACTGACGCCGCCAAGCTCGTCTTCGAGTTTGCTGACGGCCGCAGCCGGCTCCATGCCGCCGATCTCCACACCGCCGACAGTCGTGCCGCGCGGGACATGCCCCCGGTTGAACGCCACGTCTGCCAGGTACAGACCCAACAGCAGCACGAGCATGCCGACGAGGAATCCGGCCACAATCCGGCCGGTCCGCGAACCGCTACGTTGCCCGTTTCCAGCTGCGTTTATAGAACTCACCCACATAAGGTTAGTGGACTGCCGAGCAACTCACAGGTTGGCATCAATAAATTGCTGCTGGACACGCGCAGCAGCAGCGTTGATCCGCTCCTCCGGAATCTCGCCGCGCTCGACCGCACCGACCGTCGCATCGATCGCCGGACCCAGATCGCTTCCCGACGACCACAGCGCCTGATCCGCCCCAGCCGCAATCGCGCGGCGCACCGCCTCCGGTGTGGGCATGAGATCCGTGATGGCGCGCATGCCGGAAAGATCATCGGTCACCGCGACACCCGCAAAAGGCTTCCCACCTGGATAGTTGCCCTCCCGGAGCATGCGGTACGCAGCCGGGTTCAACGACGACGGCGTGTTCGGTTCACCAACCCCCGGGACCACCATGTGCCCCACCATGACAGACCCCGTAGGAAACTGCGGCAACACCGTCCCGTACGGGACCAGGTCTGAGGCGTTCAGCTCCTCGATCGGCGGCGTGACCGCCAAAGTGAGGTGGGTGTCGCCTGAGGCACGGCCGTGGCCGGGGAAATGCTTGAAGGTCGGGGTGACTCCGGCGTCGACAAGCCCCTGCGAAAAAAGGGTCGCGACTTCTGACACACGCTCCGGTGTCTGACCGAACGCGCGGTCGCCGACGATGTCCAGGTCCGTGACGTCCAAGTCCAGCAGCGGCGCGTAATCGACATTGATGCCGTGCTTGCGCAGCGTGACCCCGATGTCGTAACCGGTGCCGCGGATGACTTCCGGCGGTTGATTGGCCAAGTCGCGCGGCGCGGGGAAGGAACCGAGCACGTCCGAGTGACGCTGCACCCGGCCGCCCTCAAAGTCGATGGCCACGGTGAAGGGGCGGTCGAACTCCTCGCGGAGCGCATTGATGTTGCGGCCCGGCTCCGTGAGCAGCTTCGGGTCGGCCCAGCTGGGAATGATCAGACCGCCAGCTCCCTGCTCTAGCGCGGCGCGGGCCTGGTCATAGTCCGCCGCACCGACCACCATCAGCGAGGCCACCCGCATGCGCAGGTCCTCCGGCACGCGCTTCTCAGCCTCGGTTTTCTCCGGAACAGGTGTCACGGTGACCACGTTCGTTTCCGTTGCGGTGACCTGGACTTGCTCGGACTGAGCCTCCTCGTTGCTGGGCTGACCTCCCGGAACGCATGCGGCGCACGTCAACGCGACAGCTGCGATGGCCGCTGCTGGTCGTACGTGCACAGGTCGCTCCTTGGGTTGGTCCGGACGGGGCCGGTTGATTGCCGAGACAATCTTAGCCCCTGACCCTTGGAGACAAAACTGCGGAAAACTTTACATGCGAACCCGCTTATTGGTCCGTCCATGCAGGTCAAAAAGTGGGGCCTTTCCATCAAACGGCGGCGGACGTCAACTTTTCCGCAGCGGGCCTGCACAGACACCTGCCGGACCCCAGAGAAGACCCCAGCCGCACTTGCACAACGGCTCTGGCCTCGCACACCTGCCGTGGTAGGGTCTATGACCATGACGAACCGATTCGCTTCCTGGCCCCGCCGCTCCATCGGCCCGGTTTTGGCCAGCACTGTCACTGGCGTTGTGCTGGGGATTGTGGGCGTGATCGGCATCGCTAGCTTCTCCGGCCAGAACCAGGTCCCGGCGGGCAATGCCGTTCCCGCTGACCAGGCAGTCCTCGGCGGGCCGGAGTACGGGTCCCGACAGTAGAGGGCGCCATGCGCACGCTGCGCATTCCCCGCCGCGGTACCAGCGGCCCTGCCGGCCGCCACGCTAGCCGCACCAACCCAAACCCTCTCGCCGGAATCAGCTCTGAGGCCCGCACCCACCTCATTGGCTGGATCGTACTGGCCCTCATTTCCTTCCTCCAACCCCCAGGCCGCACCGCCGCCGACACGAAGTTCGACTTGTCGGCGGACCCAGCCGGCTTCCTCGCCCAGGCCACGCAGGCCTACACCGACACGTTCACGCTGGGCCAGATCCAGAACCAGGCCTACGGTTACCTCTTCCCGCACGGCCTGTTCTTCCTGCTAACGGAATTTTTGCCGGATTGGGTGGCGCAGCGGTTGTGGTGGACGGTTGTCATGGGGGTGGCGTTTTCGGGGATGTACCGGTTGAGTGGGTCGCGCATAAGCGCAGCGCTGTACGCACTGAGCCCGCGGATTCTGACCACCTTGACCGCGATCTCGTCGGAGGCGTGGCCCGTTGCGCTGGTGCCGTGGACGCTGGTGCCGTTGATGCAGCGCAGGCCGAATGTCGCGGCGGCGGTCATCCCGGTCGCGCTGATGGGCGCGGTGAATGCGACCGCGACGATGATGGCGTGTTTGCCCGCGTTCGTGCTGCTCATCTGGCTGCGCGCGTGGCCTGCGCTGGCGAAATGGCTCGTCGGTGTCGCGGCGGTCAGTGCGTGGTGGATCGGGCCGCTGCTGGTGCTCGGCCGTTATTCGCCGCCGTTCACGGACTTCATCGAGTCCTCATTCGTGACCACGCGCTGGCTCAACCTCGCCGAATTGCTGCGCGGCACAACGTCGTGGTCGCCGTTCGTGGACACCGAGCGCGTCGCGGGGCATCTGCTGGTCACCGAGCCGGTGTTTGTGCTGGCCACGCTCGCGATCGCCGCGCTGGGCATCGCCGGGCTCGCGCTCGAAGGCCGCGGCTACCCCATCGTGTTGCTGTGCCTCGGCGTTGCGCTCATGGGCACGCATGCCAGTTTCTGGCTTTCGCTTCTCGACGCCCCCCTCGCCCCCTTCCGCAACCTGCACAAACTCGATCCACTGGTCAGGCTGCCCATCTGCCTCGGCGTGGGGTACGCGGTAGCGCGGATGAAACCGCGCGGGCCGGGGGTTGTGGCCGTCGTGCTCGTTGCCGTGATCGCGGTTGCGCCGGCGTGGACGCTGCGGCTGCTGCCGGAAGGCACGTGGACGGAGGTCTCCGAGGACTGGCAGGCCGCCGCTGCATTCCTCAATGAGGAGGCAGCCGGAACCCGCACTCTCGTCGTGCCGGCGACATCCTTCGCGCGGCAGACCTGGGGCTGGACGCGTGATGAGCCGATCCAGGCCCTCACCGATGTCCCCTTCGCCGTCCGCGATGCCATCCCGCTTGTGGACCCAGAGGCCATCCGCGGCCTCGACGGCCAGATCGCCGCGCTCGACCCAGAGGCGCTGCGTTCGATCGGTGTTGGAGCCGTCGTGGTGCGCGGGGATCTCGCTGCCGACCCCGAGCTGCCTGAGCTCGCTGAAGGCTTCGGAAAGCCAAAGGTCTTCGGTGACCTCTCGGTCTACCTGTTCGACCGCGAGCGCGGCATGATGATCGGCGCTGACCCCGCGGCGGTCGCCGGCGGAGGCGAAGTCCTGCCGCTGCTCGACCGCGAATTCGGCTACTCCCCGCGCACCCTCACCGCCTCGCCTGCAGACGCCGACATCATCACCGACACCCCCGCCCTGGTGAAACGCAATTACGGCACGCTCAAAGGCCCGACAACGGCGCACCTGCCCTACGGCACCATCGAGGACGACATCTGGGAGGGCGGCGACGTGCACAACCGTCTCCCCGACTACCCCTCTGAGGGTCGCCTTGTGGGGGTGAGTGAGGAGGGGATTGGTCGGGCGTCGTCAAGCGCCGCGGACGTCGACGCATTCGGCGGCGCGAAACCATCCAAGTCCTTGAACAGCGCGTTCGACGGCATTGAGGACACCGCGTGGCACCCCGCGCCGGGTGACCGCGACCCGTGGATCGAGGCCGTGGCCGACGGTGAGCCCGGCGCGTTCACGATCACCGCGACCGACGACACGACCGTGCACTGGTCCGGCACCCTTGACAGCGGCACCCTCGAGCTACGCGCCGACGAGCCTGAAGCGGTCGATATCAAGGGCGACTCGGTCACCATCGAGCTCACCGAACCCGTCGGTATCAGCGAACTCGAGTTCGGCGTGCGCCGCATCGTCACTGTCGACGGCATCGCCGACACCTACTTCTTCCAGCGACTTTTCCCCGCAACCGAGCTTCTGCACCGCTCCTTCGAGACAGAGGCAGGCACATTCGAGCTGTCCACCCGCGCGCTTATCGACGGCACACCCCGCCCCCCAGGCCCCGTCACCCTCAGCGCTGGCCGCCACACCATTGTGACCAAATCCGAGACCGTGGCCTTGACGCGCGCGGGTGCTGAATCCGGCGCTGCTGCTTCGCCGTGGGAGCCCTTCGACGGCACCGTCACTGCTTCCGGTCCTGCTTCCGATCGGGATCGGATCATCATGACCGCCCGCGCCTACAACTCCGGGCTGCGCGGTTTCATCGGCGACGTCCCCCTCGAGCCGACGCGCATCGATTCCGGCATGCAAGCTTTCACCGTCCCCGCCGGCCTGGCCGGCGAGTTCAGCATGTCCTTCGCCGGGTCTCGATTCTTCTATTTCAGCCTTGTTTTCGGCGGGGCGCTCAGCTTGCTCGGAGTTGCCGCCTGCCTGTGGATCGACTCGCGCCGGCCGCGCTCGGCTGCGGCACCTTTCGCGGCTAATGTTGCCGCCGCCCCCGCCGCGTGGGCCTCCCAGGTAGTGACCGCGCTGGCCACGCTCGCCGCGACCACCCTCGTCGGTGGCTGGTACGGGGTCGGCGCATGGTTGGTCACCCTGCTCATCCGCCGTTTCACCTTGATTCCCGGGTGGTCGCTCGCAGCCGGCGCTGTGGGATTCATGGGTCTCTGGCTCGCCCGCGCTCCCTGGCCTGCCGCCAACTACGCGGGTGACTCGGTGCTGGTGACGATAGCCGGGTGCGTCGCCATCGCCAGCCTTGCCGGCGCGTGGTGGCGGCGGAAGTAGTCTGCAAAACCCCCGGGGACTCCGCAATGCGGAGTGGCCGCAGACCCCGCGAACGAGCACCCACCCAATCCCCGGAATACTGCTCGGCCTTTTCCGGAATACTGCTCACATAAACGCGCTGGTCAAAAGCATGCATTCAAGCGCATATGGGCGAGCAGTATTCTGCGGGGCTCTGGGGTTGCTACTGCCGGCGGCCGCGCCCAGTCCGCCTAGCCCGCCTGCCCTGACCCGCCGCATGTGTCGGTGGGCGGCCGAGGATGAGGCGCATGGCGGGGGCTTCGACAAGCACGTAGCTGATGTACGCCACGGCCACAGACACGACAACGGTGAATGCCAGCACTGTGGCGAAGTCCAGGAGACTGCCGCTGAACAAGTCCACCCCAAGCACTGGAAACGCCATCTCCAGCACGGCGACGTGCCAGAGGAAGATCCCGTAAGACCACTTCCCCAGCGCGCTCATCACGGGCCCGGCCAAGAACGGTGGCTTGGAGTGCCGGCCGGCCCCGGTCGACGGCGCCAGCGCGAACGGAACGACGAACAGTGCGGCGAACACCGTTCCCAGAATGACGCGCACGTTGAACTCAGCCGGCGTCGGGTGCTGCAGACCGGGCGGGCCGAGATGGCCAGACACCCACGCGACCACGAGGGCCACGACCGGAAAGATCCAGCGGAAGCTGGTGAATCGGGTCAGGGGCGGTGCCGCGGATAAGCGCTCGAACTCCGCGCACAGCAGCCCGACCGCGAACCATGGTGCGTAGGAGGGGGGCCAGATTTGGAGGTTGACGGGGGCGTCGATAAGCGTGATCAACCACGGCCAACTCAAACCGAACACGACGACCGCGAGCAGCAGGATCCCGCGGGCGCGGGGCCCCAGCACGAGGTAGAGCGGCAAGACCAGGTAAAACGCTACTTCGACACAGAGGCTCCACAGCTGAGTGAGTCCCGGAACAAGCCCCTCGGGCACGTAGATCTGCAGCATGCACACCTGCGCCACCGCCTGCAACGGCGACAACCCGGTCAGGGAGGGCAGCGCCGCCATGACGATGCAGACGCACGCAAGGTAACCGGGCGCGATGCGGGCGAAGCGCCGTCGATAATAGCCTCGCCGCCGAGGACCACGCGCGAGCAGGAACGCGGACAGCGCGAAGAACACAGCGACGAAATAATCGAAACGCTCCAGCAACCGCGACCCCAACCCGGTCTGAAACGAAACGTGCGTGACCACAATCCCGAGGGCGGCGACCGCGCGCAGGCCCTCGAGCTCCGGCAGCTTGCTAGTGTTCGTAATACCGAAATTGTAGAGGAGTCCCATGAAACGTCTGTGGTGGTGCTTGGCGGTGTTCGTCATCGCGCTCGCGCTGGGCAACTTCGTGGCGCCGCCGGTGATCGGCGCGATGAAGCTGATCGACAACGGGACCTACATGCTGAGCTGGGACGATGGTTCGACAGAGACGTTCGAGGTGTCCGGTCCGCGCAAGTCAGCGCGCATCACCGGCGACGGCATCGACGCGGAAATGTCGCGCGACTCCGGCGAAACCAACCGCGGTCAGGTCATTTTCTTCCCGTGGGAACCCGACCGCCGCAGCTACGACATTTACGACGGCACACGCGTCGACTACGTCGGCCCCGGCACCGTCGGCGGCATACGCACGCTGCGCTTCAGCGGCGACGGGCGCACGTACGAAATTGAGCGTCGCACGGGCACGCTTATCGACGCCACCAACGGCCCCGCCCGCCTCTCCCCCGATACCCGCAATGAGAAGGTGGCCGAAGCGCAATCCAAGGTGCGGGTGCTGTGGTGGCTGCAGCTGCTAGCCGTGGTCGCCCGGCTCGTGGCGTTGGCGGCGGCTGTGACCGGGGCGGTGTTCCTTGTCCGGCGGGGATAACAGTGCGCGCTTCCCGGTCGAACGGGCACTGCTTGTCGCCTGGGGCGTGTTCCTCGTCGGGTCGTTGACCTGGCCTTTCCTGCTCGTTTTCGGCGGTGGTTCCTTGGCCCTGCGCGACATGATGGTGCTGCCGCGGCCCTACCTGACCCACGCGTCGCTGGGGTTTGGAGACCTGCCGGGGCGCAACGCGCCGCAGGACGCGGTCCTCGCCGTGGTGGGAGCGGTCGTGCCGGCGACGTGGTTCGTGGCGCTGTTCATGGTGGCTGCGGCGGGTGCGGCGGCGTGGGTTGGCGCGCGTTCGGGCCGCGGCTTGTGGTCCTCGGCCGCTGCTATGACGATCGCTGTGTGGAACCCCTTCGTGGTAGAGCGTCTTCTGCAGGGCCAATGGTCGCTCGCTGCGGCGGCCTGGCTGCTGCCAGCCGTGGCGTTGTGTCGAGGGCCGGGGCAGATTCTGGCGATGTGGAGTGCTTCACTTACCCCGACCGGCGGATTGTTCGCGCTGCTCACGGGGGTCGCTGTGAACCGGCGATGGCATGTAGCTGTCGCCGGTGTGGTGGGCTGCCTGCCATGGGTGGTGCCGAGCGTGCTGAGCCTCGGATCCGGGACAACCACCGCGACCGCCGCCTCCGCAACCGCCTTCGCACCCCGTGCAGAGACCTACGCCGGCACCCTCGGTACCCTCATGGGGCTCGGCGGCATCTGGAACGGTGACGCAGCCCCCGCTTCCCGGCAGGTCGGGTTCGCGCTGGTAGGAGTTCTGTTGTTCGCGCTGCTCTGCGTGGCCGCCCGGCGAGTGCCGCGCCCGCTTCTCATCCTGGCTGGCATTGGATTCGCTGTCTCTCTGGTGTCGTGGCTGCTCCCCGGCGCGATGGGGTGGCTCGTGTCCACGATTCCGGGCGGCGGACTGCTCCGCGATGCCCAAAAGTTCACTGCCCTCGCCCTCCCCGCCTTCATCGTGGCGGCGGCCTCGCTGCGTGTGGTCGACCTGCGCCTTCCCGCCGTCGCTCTTGTGCTCGCCCTGCTCCAGGTCCCCGACGCGCCACGGGCGGTGGCGCTCCTCGCGCCAGTAGAGGTCGCCGTTCCCGAGATTGATCACCGTGGCCGGGACGTCTTCTTTGTCGACCGGCCAACACTCCTGACGAGGTCCGACGGCATCCCGGTCATCGACCCCGCCACGAAGGCTATGAACGTGGTCGAATCGGGATCCCTCGTCGTCGACGGCACCGAAACCGACATCCCCTCCCCCCGCTGGCGCACCGCAAACGAGATCTTCGCAGGTGCAGAGGCCGGCGAGTACGACCCCGCCACGGCCCGCTACTACTCCGACCCCGAAGTCGGCCTGGTCGTTCGCCCCGACGCGAACGGGTTCACTGTCGAAGACGCCGGTCTTCCGGCCCGCAAACGCAATGGGCTTGGTCTCGGCTTGCTGGCGCTCTGGTTCGCAGTACCGCTCCTCGGCCTCGCCGCCCGCGGCACTTCTCGCCGGGATGCTTTTGCTCGGCGCAGGCGACTGCCCGAGGCAGATTCACGCCACTCAACCCCCGGAATAGATTTTTAGTATCGCCTTCTGACGTCTCGGGTGAAATCCCACCTGGGAAAACGCCGCAGGCGAAGCCTAGAAGGCGATACTAAAAATGTATCGGCCGGCTCAAACCCTCTCAAGCCCCAGTCCACCCCAGCCGATCACATCCGACAGCAGCCGCTCGCCGCTCTACCGCCCCCGGGCACCGCCCCCAACGAACCCCTCCAGCAGCGCAGCGAACTTCCGGCCGGTCTCCTGCCAGGAGAACTGCGCTGCGAAGGTACGAGCAGCCGAACCCAGCGCTTCCCGCCGATCCGAATCGGCCAGCAGGCCACGCACCACCGTGTGAAACTCCTGCTCAGTGGACACGAGCACACCGGTCTCGCCGTCCACAATGGAATCGCACAGGCCACCGGCGGAGCGGTACCCGACGGTGGGCACGCCGTGCTGGGCGGCCTCGGTCACGGCGAGCCCCCACCCTTCCTTGCGCGACGGCATCAGGTGCAGCGATGCCCGGGCGAGGACGGCGTGCTTGTAGGTGTCGTTGACGTGGCCGTGGAAGACGACGCGGTCGCCAAGTTCGGCGGCGTAAGCTCGCAGCTCGTCTTCCCACCAGCCGGAGCCGATGATGTCGAGTGTCACCCCGTCGATCCACCGCACAGCATCGATGGCCTGCTCGATCCGCTTGTGGGGCACCAGACGCGACAGCACCACTACCCGCAAACCTGAACCACCAAGAACGGGCAGGTCAGCGGGAACGGGGTCGACACCGTTCTCGATGATCGCAATGTCCTCCCGGCGCACCCCCAACGACACGAGATCTGCCCGCGACGCCTCCGACACCGTCACGTACTGCGCACCCCGGTACACCCGCGGCGCCAAACGTGACTCCAGGAACCACCCCAGCCGCCCAATCACAGGCCCGGCCACCGGCCACTGCTCCTCGTGGCAGTGGTGCGTGAGCAGGACGACCGGCCGACGGGTGAATAGCCGCGCGAAGAAGGGGATCCCGTTTTGCGTATCCACAATCACGTCAGGCCGCTGCCGCCAGATCGCGAGCGGGGCCAGCAGGTAAACGGAGTATTTGCCGCCGAGGCGCTGGAAAAGGATGCCGTCGCGAAGCGAACGTCGTGAAGCGTCTGTGTGCGACGCCGTGCGATACACCACCTCGTGCCCCTGTTCAGCCAGGTAGGCGCCGACGCGTTCGAGGTAGCGTTCGCTGCCGCCGCCCTGGGGGTGGGTGGTGTCGCGCCAGCAGAGGAGGAGGATCTTCATTCCCGTCCACCTTACCGTGGCTAGAGTGGCGGGAATGAAGGCACCGCGCACACGCAGACTGGCCACGCTTCGGCGCTCTTTCGGGCTGTTGCGGTCATTTCGCCACGAGCAGTCACGTCCCGACATCTTTTACGGGGGGCTTGCGCGCGATACCCGCCTGCTTATCGACGCCCTCTCCCACGACCTCACCAACCGCCCCCTCCACGGCCAATCCGTGCTGGATGTCGGCGGCGGCCCCGGTTACTTCGCCACCGAGTTCGAGCAGGCCGGCGCGTGGTATGTCGGCCTTGAGCCGAGCGTGTCCGAGATGTCAGCGGCCGGGCTGACCGGCTACGGCGCCGTACGTGGCGACGGCACCGCCCTCCCCTTCCACGATGAGGCCTTCGACATCGTGTACTCGTCCAACGTCGTGGAGCACATCCCCGACCCGGACGCGATGTGCGACGAAATGCTGCGCGTGACCAAGCCGGGCGGGCTGACCATCATCAGTTACACGGTGTGGCTGGGCCCCTTCGGCGGCCACGAAACCGGCCTGTGGCAGCACTACGTCGGCGGCGAGTTCGCCCGCCACCGCTACGAGAAGAAACACGGCCATCCCCCAAAGAACGTCTGGGGCACTTCGCTTTTCGACGTCCCCACCACCTGGGGCCTCACCTGGTCCCACCAGAAAACCGAAGCCGGCGTCGCCGACCTACTACTCGCGTTTCCCCGCTACCACCCGAGCTGGGCCTGGTGGGTGACAAAGGTGCCCGGCCTGCGCGAGTTCGCAGTCTCCAACCTGGTACTGGTCCTCCAACCGCGGTAGCCTGGCGCGTCCGGCGCACGGCCCCCGCCGCTCGAGCCCCCGCCCCGCGCAACCCGGCCGCCGCTGCAAAAGATGACAAACTCGATTTCGATTTACTCACCGAAATCGCCCTGACCTGCACGGATGCCTCTAGGCAGGATTGGAGTTTGTCAACGTTTGCAGGACTCGCCCCCGAGAACGCGGAAAAGTTGACAATCCTGACCCCGCCCAAAAGACGGAAACCGCTGTGACCAGCGGTTTCCGTTCTAGAGCGAAATCGAGTTTGTCAACTTTTCCGCAGACGCGTCGAGCAGACGCGCCGACCCCTAGATCTTGGACTTGGACTTCTCCAGCTCGTCGAAGATCTCCTGCGGGACGCGGTCACCCAGGGTCTGGAGGTATTCCTCACCCTCGGCGAATTCGGTCTCAAAGTCGGACGGGTTGACGGCGAGGGCCTCGCGGACATCCTCGATGTCGGTGTCGAGGCCGGTGAGGTCGAGGTCCTCGGCACGAGCGACCAGGCCGGCGGGGGTCTCGTCGGCGTCGACGCGGCCTTCGATACGGTCGACAACCCACTTCAGGACGCGGGAGTTCTCGCCGAAGCCCGGCCAGAGGAAGCGGCCGTCGTCACCGCGGCGGAACCAGTTGACCAGGAAGATGGACGGCATGCGGTCGCCGCCCTCGGCGCCGCGGTCGATCCAGTTCTGCATGTAGTCGCCGACGTTGTAGCCGATGAACGGGAGCATGGCGAAGGGGTCGTGACGCAGGGAGCCGACCTTGGCCTCCAGGGATGCCGCGGTCTGGCCGGAGGCCAGCAGCGCGCCGATCTGCGTGCCGTGGTTCCAGTCGCGGGCCTGGGTGACCAGCGGGACGGTGTCCGGGCGGCGACCACCGAAGAGGATCGCGTCGACCTTCACGCCCTCCCAGTCGTCGAACTCCGGGGCAGCGGCCGGGCACTGGGAGATCGGCACGCAGTAGCGGGAGTTCGGGTGGGCGGCCGGGGTGGTGGACTCCGGGGTCCAGTCGTTACCTTGCCAGTCGATGGCGTGGGCCGGAGCCTCGCCGTCCATGCCCTCCCACCAGACGTCGCCGTCGTCGGTCAGGGCGACGTTGGTGAACAGGGTGTTGCCCGGCTCCATGCTGCGCATGGCGATCGGGTTGGACTCGTAGTTGGTGCCCGGGGCGACACCGAAGAAGCCGTTTTCGGGGTTGACGGCGTAGAGGCCGTCGTCGCGAAGCTTGAGCCATGCGATGTCGTCGCCCACGACCTGCGCGGACCAGCCCTCGATGGTCGGGGTGATCATAGCCAGGTTGGTCTTGCCGCACGCGGACGGGAATGCCGCGGTGATGTGGTAGTTCTTGCCCTCCGGGTCGGTGAGCTTGAGGATGAGCATGTGCTCAGCCATCCAGCCCTCTTCACGCGCCATGACGGACGCGATGCGCAGGGCGTAGCACTTCTTCGCCAGGATGGCGTTGCCACCGTAACCGGAACCGTAGGACCAGATCTCCTTGGTCTCCGGGAACTGGGAGATGTACTTGGTGTCGTTGCACGGCCATGCGACATCTTCCTCGCCCGGCTCGAGCGGAGCGCCGACGGAGTGCAGGCAGTGGACGAAGTCGCCGTCCGGGCCGATCTTGTCCAGGGCTTCCTGGCCCATGCGGGTCATGATGCGCATGGACATGACCACGTACTCGGAGTCGGTCAGCTGCACGCCCAGCTTCGGGTCCGGATCGGAGATCGGGCCCATGCAGAACGGCACGACGTACATGGTGCGGCCCTTCATGGAGCCGCGGAAGTGCTCGGTCATCTCGGCCTTGAGCTCGTCCGGAGCGACCCAGTTGTTGGTCGGGCCGGCACCGTCCTCGGTCGGCGTGGAGATGAAGGTGCGGGATTCCACGCGCGCCACGTCGGACGCGTGGGAGCGGGCGAGGAAGCTGTTCGGGCGCTTCTCTTCGTCGAGCTTGATCAGCGTGCCCTTTTCCACGAGCTCAGCGGCGAGGCGGTCCCACTCTTCCCGGGAGCCGTCCGCGAAAACCACGTTGTCCGGCTGGAACAGGTCTACTGCCTCGTTGATCCACGCAATCAGCTGCTCGTTCTCGGTGGGGGCCTGACCCTCAAGGCCCTTCACTGCGGTAGCCATGTACTCTCCTCACACTCGGCGGTTACTGTTCTCGGCGTTACAAAATGAACTTTTTGTTAACCCCAGCGTATCCGACGATCGTAGGATTCCGCTGGCAGTTGCGAACCTCGCATTTAAGCGCGTTGTTGGCACAGATTACACACCCCCGAAATAAGGTGGCGCCTAAATTTCGGGCTTTCACCAGCCATAGTGGACAATGTCAGCGTGACTGAATCTATTGGTGAACTTCCGCACGGCCGCCCTCCGCAGACTGAATTTGATACGGGGCTGGATTATCCGCGCCTCGGGTCGGTGACGTTCCGCCGCGGCACGCTCACTGAGAATCAGCAAGCGCTTTTCGACGAATGGTGGCCGCGGCTCGGCGTTGTTCTCGAAAACACCGAAGACGAGCAGCACATCAATTACGACGAGTGGTTCGGCCGCGCTGGGCACCCGACGGTGGTGGAGATTGGGTCGGGGACGGGGACGTCGACAAGCGCGATGGCGCCGCTGGAAGCCGACACGAACGTGATCGCCGTCGAATTGTATAAGCCGGGGTTGGCGAAGCTGCTGGGGTCGGTGGTGCGCGGCGGGATTGAGAATATACGCATGGTGCGCGGCGATGGCGTGGAGGTGCTGGCGCGGATGATCGCGCCGGAGTCGCTCGACGGCGTGCGCATTTTCTTCCCGGATCCGTGGCCGAAGGCGCGCCACCACAAGCGGCGCATTATTCAGTCGGGGACGCTCAATCTCATTGCCACACGGCTCAAGCCGGGCGGTGTGCTGCACGTCGCGACCGATCATGCGGACTACGCAGAATGGATTGATGAGCTGGTCAATGTAGAGCCAATGCTCGAATACAAGGGGTGGCCGTGGGAGAATGCACCCATATTGACGAACCGTCAAGTAATTACGAAGTTCGAAGGCAAAGGCCTGGATAAAGAACACGTTATTCGCGAATACCTCTGGGAAAAGAAAAATGAATGACCTTCACAACATGACCCACCCCTACGCGCCCGGCGCAGAGGCGGGTCCGGACAGCCTGCTGCTGGTGTGGGACGCCCCCAACCTGGACATGGGCCTGGGTGCGATTCTGGGCGGGCGGCCCACGTCCTCGCACCGCCCGCGTTTCGACGCAATCGGCCGCTGGCTGGTCCACCAAGCCGAAGATCTTTCTGCCCGCACGGGCCGGCGCATCGAGCCGGAAGCCACCGTGTTCACCAACGTCTCCCCCGGCTCGGCCGACGTGGTCCGCCCGTGGGTCGAGGCGCTGCGCAATGTCGGTTTCGCGGTCTTTGCCAAGCCGAAGGCTGACGACGACTCCGACGTCGACGGCGAAATGATCGAGCACATCGAGCGCCGCCGCGCAGAAGGAGTACTGCAAGGCGTGGTCGTTGCGTCCGCCGACGGCCAGAACTTCCACGAGCTTCTCGACGAGCTTTCCGCCGACGGCCTGCCCGCCACCGTCCTAGGTTTCCACGAACACGCCAGCTGGGCAGTCACCTCCCCTGCCATCACGTTCGTAGACTTAGAGGACATTCCTGGCGTGTTCCGCGAGCCGTTGCCGCGCGTCAACCTTGACCAGCTGCCGGAGGACGGCGCCTGGCTGCAGCCTTTCCGCCCGCTTTCCGCTCTGCTCAACAAAGGTTAGGAGGCTTCTTGTTCTACACGTGGGGCCGCATCGCCTACCGGCACCGGAGGATCATCCCTGTCGTAGTCATCGCCATCATCCTGCTCATGCAGGTGTTGTGGGGCTCGAAGCTGGGCGACCGCCTGTCGCAGGAGGGGTGGGAGGACCCGCACGCGGACTCCACCACCGCGGCTGTGATCGAGGAAGAGACCTTCGGCCGCGATAACGCCGGCGATGTGATCCTGCTGGTCACGGCAGAGCAAGGCGTGGCCTCCCCGGCCGTGTTCGACTCCGCCAAGACGCAGATTGACGCGCTGAAGAACCGCCCGGAAGTCGACCACATGGCCAGCTACTTCGACGCGAAGAACCCGCAGCTGGCTAACGCGACCGGCACGAAGGCCTTCACCGCAATCGGCCTGGCCGGCGACGGTGAGCAAACCTTGAAGGACTACCGCGCGCTCGAGGAGCAGCTCGAAGCGATCGAGGTCCCCGGCGCGACCGTCCAGGTCGCCGGCGCCACCGCTGTAGCCGATGCCCTTGACCAAGGCATGGCCGACGACATCGCCCGGGCCGAGCGCATCGGCCTCATCTTCGTGGCCGTCATCCTGCTGTTCGTTTTCGGCGGTGTCGTGGCGGCCGGCATGCCGCTGGTGGTGGGCATCTTGTCCATCATCGGCTCGATGTCGATCTTGTCTATTCTGGCGCAGTTCCAACAGGTGAATGTCTTCTCCCAGTCCGTCATCACCCTGCTGGGCTTGGGCCTGGCCATCGACTACGGCCTGTTCATGGTCTCGCGCTTCCGCGAGGAGCTCGACCGGCGCGGCAACACGCCTGCCGATATAGAAGATGCCGTCGCGGAGACAACCACCACGGCGGGCAAGACTGTGTTTTTCTCGGCGCTCATGGTGGGCGTGGCTCTATCCGGCTTGCTCATGTTCCCGCAGGCCTTCCTCAAATCGGTCGCGTACGGCGCGATCTGCGCGGTGGTGCTCGCCGCCGTGATTTCGGTGACGGTGTTGCCGGCGCTGTTCGGGATGCTAGGACGCGGCATCGATAAGTGGTCGGTCCGCCGCGCCTCGCGCAAGGCCCGCAGGCTTGAAGACACCATCTGGTACAAGATCCCCGCCTGGGCAATGCGCCACTCCAAAGCTGTCATCGTTGCCGTCACAGGCGGATTGCTGCTGCTCACCCTCCCGATCGTGGGCATCACCTTCGGCGGCATCAACGAGAGCTACCTCCCGCCCAGCAACGAGGTCCGCCAAGCCCAGGACGAGTTCAACGAGGAGTTCCCCGCCTTCCGCACCGACCCCGTCAAGCTCGTGGTGGCGGGGGCGTCGAACGAGGAGCTTGTCAACGTCGTCATGCAAACCCGCGGTGTCACCGGCCTGGCCTCCCCGCTGGCACCGTCCAAGCCGACACAGGACGGCACGACGGTCCTGTCGGGCACGTTGGCTGACCGCAACGGCGGCCAAGACGTCGTCGACCAGCTGCGCGACATCGAAGCGCCGGAAGGCGTGGACCTCTACGTCTCCGGCACCCCGGCGATGGAGGTCGAGTCCATCGAGGCGCTGCTGAACCGCCTGCCGTGGATGGCGCTGTACATGGTCGCGGCCACGTTCCTGCTCATGGCGGTGCTGTTCGGCTCGATGATTCTGCCGATCAAGGCCGTGATCATGAACGTCCTGGGCATTGGCGCGACCCTGGGCTTCCTCACCCTCGTCTTCGTCGACGGCGTCGGCTCGGGCTTGCTCGGGTTCACGCCGGGTCCGCTGATGAGCCCCGTGCTCGTCCTCATCATTGCGATCCTGTACGGGTTGTCCACCGACTACGAAGTGTTCTTGGTGTCGCGGATGGTGGAGGCGCGGCACAAGGGGGCGTCGACAAGCGATGCCGTGAAATATGGAACCGCGCACACGGGCTCCATCATTACCGCCGCGGCGCTGATCATGATTGTTGTGGCTGCGGCGTTCGCGCTGAGCGAGATCGTGATGATGAAGTACATCTCCTACGGCATGATCATTTCGCTGGCGCTCGACGCGACGCTGATCCGCTTGCTGCTTGTGCCTGCGGTGATGCACGAGCTGCGCGAGGACAACTGGTGGGCGCCGCGCTGGGTGAAGAAGGTCTACGAGTCCTTCGGCGAAGGTTCAGACCCCACCCCGACCGCGCACACGCACCCGTACACGGGCGACATTCCCGTTAGCGGAACCGTCGCCGCGAACCGTCACGTGCGCTCCGGTGTCACCGTCGACCAGGACGCGGACCTCATCCCCTTCGACGAGCTCATGCGGCGGTTGAATGGATAAGCGGTGGATCGGATGGATTGCGCCAGTCGTCGTGCTGGCGGTCCTTCTGTTCGCCTTCCGCAACGAGCTGGACTTCCTCGGCGACGCGTTCACCGCGCTGCGCCACGCCAACCCCGCCCCCATCTTTGCGGCGGTGGTCACCTCGTTGCTCGCGATCGTGGCCATGGCCGCCGTCATGCGCATTTTGCTTATCGACGATGGCGTCCGCGCCACCCTCCCCAACTGCACCGCCATCACCCTGGCCAGTAATGCTTGGTCCACCTCTATTCCCGGCGGGCCCGCACTGTCCGCATGGCTGACCTACCGGGTGCATAGGTCCTGGGGAGCTTCGACCGGACGGTGCGGATGGTTCTTCGTCATCTCCGGGGCACTGTCCACCGTGTGGATGGTGGTCATCGGCATCGCTGCCGTGATCTTCCTCGGCGCGCGGTTGTCGGTGTGGGCGCTTGTCGGCTCGCTCGTTGTGGCGCTGGTGGCCATTGGTCTGGTGTTCTGGGCGGCGTTCAACCCGGGTGTGCTGACCCGGTGGGCGCGGGTCCTTCCGCCGGCTGTTGAATTGCGGGTTCTGACCGTGATCAACCAGCTCTCCGCGATCCGCATGACGGTGCCCGAGTTTGTCGCCGCCGCGACGTTCTCTCTGCTCAACCAGCTTTTCGACGTAGCCACCCTCTACTTCTCCGTCTGGGCCGTCACCGCCGCCAGCGGTTTGTCCGCCCCCGGTTTCACCGCCGGCCCGGGTGAGACCACGATCCAGGGCGTCGCGCTGGCGTTCATCATGACCAAGCTCGCCGGTGCCGCCCAGATCACCCCCGGCGGCGTGGGCACTGTCGAACCTGTCGCCACAGCCTCCCTGGTGGCCTCCGGATTGACCCTCGTCCACGCCACCGCCGCGACGCTGGTCTACCGGATCATCTCTTTCGCCTTCATCACGCTCATCGGCTGGGGGATTTACCTGCTGGTCTACGCCGGAAAAGGCTTCATGCTCGGCAGGCCGCAGGCGAACGGGCCCGATTGAGGCGTCGCGGTACTCCCGCTCCCGTCGTGAGCACCCTGTGGTTCCCTAGCCCCTCGTGCTTGCTGCGCACGACGTAAGGAAGGGGTCTACAGTGGCAACTATGAGTGCTACTCCGGGCTTGCTCAATCTAGCGGGGGTAATCACAAATGCCGCCGCAAACACAGCGACGAGAATTGCCGGCGCCCCACGCATGGACGGACGGCGCATTCAGCCGGTGGGGTGGAATGCGCATCAAGGAAGCGTCGATACGCTCACGAGCAGCTTCGTTGCCGTGCCCGGCGGGCAGCGTGTGCGCTTAGCCAAGCGCACGTCGAATCTCTTCCGTTCGCGCGCTGGCGGCGGGACCGGTCTCGACGTCAGCGGCCTCGGGGGTGTCATCGAGGTTGACCCCGTCGCAAAAACTGCCGATGTGCAAGGAATGTGCACCTACGAGGACCTCGTCGACGCAACACTGCCGTTCGGGCTGGCACCGCTTGTCGTGCCGCAGTTGAAGACCATTACCCTCGGGGGCGCGGTGTCTGGAATGGGCGTGGAATCAACTAGTTTCCGCAACGGTCTGCCGCACGAGTCCGTCCTGGAAATGGACGTCATCATCGGGACCGGAGAGATCCTCACGTGCTCGCGCGAACGCAACGTCGAATTGTTCCGTGCCTTCCCGAATTCCTACGGGTCTCTCGGTTACGCCGTGCGGCTGAAGATCGAACTGGAGGAGGTTGCCCCGTTCATTGAGCTAAAGCATGTTCGCTACAGCGACCTAGACACGTTCCAGGCGGCGCTGGCGCAGCTGGCCACGTCGGGGGAGTGGGGAGGCCGCGACCTGCACGGTCTCGATGCCGTTGCTTTCTCCCCCGAAGAGCAGTACCTGGTACTGGCGTTTCAGGTTGACACCGCTGCCGGCACCTCCGATTACACCCGGCAAGGGATCTACTACCGCTCGATCCAACACCCGGAAGGCACGAAACACGACTACCTGACCATCCGCGATTACATCTGGCGTTGGGACACCGACTGGTTCTGGTGCTCCCGAGCATTCGGTGCCCAACATCCGCAGGTACGCGCGGTGTGGCCGCGGGAGCTACGGCGCAGCTCCTTCTACTGGAAACTGGTGGGCGCGGACAAGAAATACGACCTCGAATACCGGTTCCTGAAGAAGCCGAAAGGTCTGCCCCGCACTGAACGAGTAGTCCAAGACATCGAGGTCACAGATGACCACGTCGCCGAGTTCCTCTCCTGGTTCTTCAGCGCCAGCGATATCGAACCGGTGTGGCTATGCCCGATCCGCCTCCGCGCAGGCGTGGAGGAACTCTCCGGGGTCGGATTCAGCGAATCCGAACCGTGGCCGCTGTACCCGCTCAAACCGGGAACCACATGGGTCAACGTCGGGTTCTGGTCAGGCGTGCCCGCCGACCACGTGTCTGACAAACAGGAACCGGGTGCCTTTAACAAGATCATTGAAGCGAAAGTCACAGAGCTGGGCGGGCACAAATCACTGTATTCGGAGGCGTTCTACAGCCGCTCCCAGTTCAAGAACCTCTATGGCGGTGATCTGCCGGAGCAGATGAAGCAGCGCTACGACCCAGAGCTGAGGTTCCCGGGCCTGTACGAAAAGACAATTGACAACGCATAGGAGGACACCATGATCACTGACAATCTGCACAGCTCTTTCACCCCCATGACCGTCGCAGAGATCGTGGACACCCTCTTCCCCACCGGCAACCCCTTCCGCTGGGAAGCTTTCGACGGATCGGCCACCGGCCCCGAAAACGCCGATCACACTGTGTGCGTGAGCAGCCCCGAGGGGTTGTCCTATATTGCCACCGCCCCGGGCGACTTAGGTCTAGCACGGGCGTGGGTGACCGGTGGACTCACCGTCGAAGGCGAGCACCTCGCGCACCCCTACGGCATTTTCGATGACCTGCGCACCCTGTACGACACTTTCGAGCGCCCCGATGTCGCCACCGGCCTGCGCATCGCACGCTCGCTGCGCTCCATGGGTGCGATTCAGATTCAGCCAATCCCCGAAGCTGAGCAGGCGTCATGGCTCGAGCGCCGCGTGCGCCAAGGGTTATCCCGCCACTCGAAAGAACGCGACGCGGATGTTATCTCCTCCCACTACGACGTCGGCAACGAGTTCTACGAACTCTTCCTCGGCGATTCCATGGCCTACACTTGCGCCTACTATCCGACGCCTGATGCGAGCCTGGATGATGCGCAGGAGAACAAATTCCGCCTCGTGTTTGAAAAACTGCACCTCTCACCGGGCGACCGCCACCTCGACATCGGCTGCGGCTGGGGTAGCATGGTGCGCTATGCTGCCCGCCGCGGCGTGAAATCACTCGGAGTAACCCTGTCCAAAGAACAGGCCGAGTGGGCACAGGCCACGATTGAGGAGGAGGGCCTCGCCGACCTCGCGGAGGTCCGCTACCTCGACTACCGCGACGTCGACGAGACCGATTTCGACGCGATCTCATCGATCGGCCTGCTCGAGCACATCGGCGTGGACAATTACCCCTCCTACTTCGAGTTCCTTTCAGGCAAGCTTCGAGACGGTGGCGTCCTAGTCAACCACTGCATCACCTACCCCGACAACCACAAGACAAAGAGCGGCGAGTTCATGGACCGCTACATCTTCCCCGACGGTGAGCTCACTGGCTCCGGCACCGTGGTCAAGAACATGCAGGATCACGGATTCGAGGTCTTCCACGAAGAGAACATCCGCCTCGACTACATGCGCACCCTCCGCGATTGGTGCGAGAACCTCAAGGCCAACTGGGATCAGGCCGTCGAGCTCGTCGGGGAAAACACCGCCAAACTCTGGGGAATGTACATGGCCGGTTCTGAATGGGGCTTCGAACATGATGTCGTCGAGCTGCACCAAATCGTGGGCATCAAACTAGCCCACGACGGCTCACGCGCCGGCACACCCGAACGCCGCTGGTGGAACGACTCCGTCTTTTAACCCGCCCGCCGCATCAGGCAAGCAGCCTAGCTCCCCCCACATGTTTCGAACCGTTTGCATCGAGCAACACTGTTCAGGCCCATATTTGCCAGGCACGCAAACCGAATGCATGCTTTCAGGGGGCTAGAGTCGAGAACATGAAGATCACTAAGCCGACCGCCGTCGCCCTGGATTTCCTCGCTATCGCCATCTTCGCTCTGCTCGCCCGGTTGGCCCACCAGTCAGACGACATGCCGTTCAACTTTGCCGGCTGGGCCTCCACTGTGTGGCCTTTCGCTATCGGAGTCGCCCTAGGCTGGGTCATCGTGGAGTTTGGCCTGCGCACAACCGAACCGTCCGCAGACACTGGGACTACCAAAGCCACCGGCCACGGCCCTTTGATCTGGTTGGTCACCGTCGTCACCGGACTGGCTATCTGGGGTATCCGGAACCAGGCACTGCCGCACTGGTCTTTCGTCATCGTGGCGTGCGTGATGTCGGCGCTACTGATGTTGGGGTGGCGCGGCATCTCTGGCGTGCTCGCCCGATAGTAAGAGCGAACTAGTCGGCGACCTACGGAGAGTCACCGACTTTTCTTTTACATCCAATCTGCCTCGGATCTGACGCTGAATCGAGGCACAACAACGGCCCACGAACCCTATCCGTCATCCCCCCAGTGACCTCACCGCTTTCGACAAAGGGAAACCCCGCCGGTCAACGCCTTGCTGCGAACCGACGGGGATATGGGAAACAGGCGGGGATTTACAACCCGATGTCGAACTTGCCCTGCTGGACGTTCCGGACAATCCAGTTCAAGTAGTTGGCAATTTCAGCGACGATGTCGATTGCGCTGCTCAGCATGGAAAACCTCCTGAAAGAGTTTGGGTAAAAGCATTACTCAGTCAGTATCTCCCGCCGTGACCAAAACGTTACACGTTCGGTGAAAAAGGGAAGAAGACGCAGATCAACTGCTTAAAGCGGCCGAATCGCGTGCTTCTTAGGCAGGTCGTTTTCGTACTTGGTGGACAGCTGGCGCAGGGCGCGGCGCAACGTTAGGCGGGTCTCGGACGGCTGGATCATCGCGTCGAGGTAACCGCGCTCGGTCGCGACGTACGGGGAGGTCATGTTCTCCTCGTAGAAGTCCATGAAGACCTTCTTCATGTAAGCACGCTGGTTCTCGTCGTCAATCGCGGCGAGCTGCTTGCCTTGAATCATCACGGCCGCAGCGGCCGAGCCCATGACGGCGATCTGCGCGGTCGGCCACGCGAAGTTCAAGTCACCCGTGAGGTTCTTCGACCCCATCACGGCATAGGCACCGCCGTAGGCCTTGCGGACGATCAGGGAGATCTTCGGCACGGTGGCCTCCACAACGGAGAACGCGAGCTTCGCGCCACGGTGGATCAAACCGACCTTCTCCTGATCCACACCGGGCAGGTAGCCAGGAGTGTCCACGACGAAGACCAGCGGGATGTTGTAAGCGTCGCAGGTCTGGATGAACCGAGCACCCTTGTCAGCGGCATCGGCATCAATGCAGCCGGCGAAGTGCATCGGGTTGTTGGCTACGAAGCCGACAGGCCTGCCGTCGATACGCCCAATGGCGCAGATCAAGTTGGGGGCGTAGTTCTCTTGGATCTCCAGGATCTCTTCGTCGTCACCAAGCTGGACCAGCAGGTCCATCATGTCGTAGCCGGCATTGGTGTCGTCCGGCATGAAGTCGTCGAGCGCAGAGTCGTCAAGGTCCTCGTCCGCTGGGGCCCAGACAACGGGCGGCTCGTCGAACGTGCTTGTCGGCAGGTGGCCAAGCAAGTCGCGGACGAACTCGAAAGCCTCATCCTCGCTGGTCACCGTCACGGTGACGTTACCGTTCTGCTCCTGCTGGACGGCGCCGCCGAGCTCGGCAGACGAAATCGCCTCGCCCGTGACCTCCTTGATCACAGCCGGGCCGGTGACGTACATCTCGGCCTGGCCCTCAACGGCGACAATGAAATCCGTGGTCACCGGCGCATAGACAGCACCGCCGGCGGACTTACCCAGCATGATGGAGATCTGCGGCGAACGGCCCGACAGCGGCAACTGGCGCCGCGCGATCTCGGAGTACATCGCCAGCGACGTCACCGCGTCCTGAATGCGCGCTCCGCCGGAGTCCTGAATGCCGATGACCGGGCAACCGATCTTGATGGCGAACTCCATGACGTCAACGACCTTACGGCCGAACGTCACGCCGACCGACCCGCCGTAGACAGTCTTGTCGTGGGCGTAAATGGCCACCGGTCGGCCGTCGATCCGCCCGTACCCCGTCACAACTCCGTCAGAATAGACCGCGTCCTTATCGCCGGGAGTGCGGGCCAGCGCGCCGGTTTCCACGAAGGACCCCTCGTCAAGAAGCGCCTGGATGCGCTGGCGCGGGGTGGTTTGGCCAGCGTCATCACGCTTCTTGCGCGCACGCTCGGAGCCGGGGTCCTGCGCACGCTCCAGCCGTTCGCGCAGTTCAGCGAGTTTTTCAGCGGTTGTCATCTATCCACTCCTGCATATGCTTGCCGACGATCCCCACCGCCGGCTCATCCACCACCGCCAAGTGATCACCCGGCAGTTGAACGATGGTCAAGTCGTCCACGATAGCGGCCCAGCCACCATCCGGATCAATCTCAGCGTAGGCCGGCTCGAGCATGATCGCGCCCTCGTGCATACCCTCCGAACGGAACAGCAGAACGGGAACGTCGACGTCCTTCCAGCGCTGCATGTCCACCTTCGCAAGAATCTGGTTGTCCACGAAGGAGGCACGCTGATGCTCAAGCACACCCGCCGCCAGGCCGTGCTGGGAGGCGTCGGTCGAGGCCAAGAACTCGCCGAGCATGTTCAACAGCGCATCCTCACCAGCGGTGTCGAGCAGCTCGTACGGCACCTCGAAGTCCAGCCCGTAGGTGTCCTTCGCGAACTCCGCGTAGCGGTCCCAGCGGGCACGCACATTCTCCGGCGTGTCCGGCGTCGGGTTCGACGGCTGGGTGGTGTCCAGCAGCGCGATGTACTTGACCTTTACATCGGAGCCACGCAGCTGGTGGGCGATCTCGTACGCCAGCGCGCCACCGAAGGACCAGCCGCTGAGCACAATCGGCAGGCCTGCAGACAACTCACGGATGTCCTCGATGTAGGCGGCAGCGCGCTCCTCGAGCGAGCCTTCGAGTCGTTCCAGCCCGTAGACCGGCACGTTGTCCGCTAAACGACGCGTCAACGGCTGGTACACCGCATTCGACCCACCAGCCGGGTGGAAGACGAAGACGGAGGGGGTAGTGTCGTCGGTACGCTCGCGCAACACGCGGACGTTGCCCTCGACGGGGGTCTCCAAGCCCTCGCGGACGATATTGGCCAACGGCTCGAGAGTCTCAGCTTCCTTGACCTGCTCGGCGGTGACCTCGATGCCGGAACGATCACTCAGGTGAGTGGCGATATCTGCCGCCTGCTCGTCCGTGATCGGATCCAACTCACTGGTCACACCCGCGGCAGCCGCGCCGGCGTACTTGGCCCACGCGCCGAAGACCATGCGCTCGGACGCGTCACGCGGGGCCACGCCGACACCCTTCGCCTTCGCGGCGGCCTGGCCCGGATCGCGGTTCGGGTCATTCTCCGCCATTGGCTGCGGTTCTTCGGGGCGGCCTTCGACCGCGTCTTCGACCATCGTGATCACGTCGGCAACGGAGGCGTCGCGAAGCGCCTGGAGCTGCAGCGGCGGGATCTGAAAGTCATTCTCCACGCGGTTCTTGATGCGCATGCCCATCAGCGAATCAAGGCCCAGGTCAATGAGCGGGAGCTCGACCGGGAGATCGTCGACGTCATAACCCATGGACTCGGAGACGATAGAGCGCAAGCGCTGCTCAACCGTCTCGGTGGCCGGGTCCCAGCGCACGGCGTCGATCTCGGAATCAGCCTTCGCACCGGCGATCATCTTCTCGCGGGCGGCGGCCATCTCGGGGGCCTCCGGGGCGTTGGTCACGCCCGGCAGGCTCGTCTCCGCGAGGTTGAGCGTGGACGCGAATCCTTCCGCGACCAGCACTGCCCCGTTGTAGACATGCACGGTGAGACCACCGAGAGAACGGCGGACCATTGTGGTCAGCTCGCCCGAAGCCGGTAGCGGCGCGCGCTCCTCTGCAGCAACGACGTGGGCATCCGGGTCCACGTCGGCCGCGGCGAGCTCCACCAACTGGATAGAGGAGAAGATCTGGTCGGCTGGGGTGGCGTAGGCGTAGGTGGCGTCGGGAAGCGACACGCGCGCACCCAGCGGACCGGAACCGGAACTGGACGGCCGTGCGTCAGTCCACAGCTCGTTGCGGTGGAACGGGGTGTGCGGAAGGTCTGCGCGCGGACCTTCGCCCGCAAGCGCGGCGAAATCGACCGGCATGCCGTTCACGTAAAGTTTCGCGGCCAGGTCCAGCAGCGTCGCAACCTCGTTCTCCTTGCGCTTGAGGGAGAACAGCAGTTGCGCATCGGGCTTGCCCACGGAAAACGCCGTGTTCATCATGCCCATGATGGCCACCGGGTTCGGGGAAATCTCCACCAGCGTCGTGTGGCCGGCGGCGAACGCGGCCTCGGTGGCGTCCTGGAACATGACCGGCTGGCGCGTCATGCGGATCCAGTAGTCGACGTCGTGAATCGTCTCGCCCGCGTGGTGCGTGCCGTCGACGGACCCGAAGTGCGTGATGCGCAGCGGACGCGGCTGGGTGCCGGCGATTTCCGCGGCGAGCTCACCTAGGATCGGGTCGAGCATGCTCGTGTGGCCCGCACCGCGCACCTGCAGCTTGCGGGCGAACTTGGACTCTTCCTCCAGCGCGGCGACGAGGTAGTCGACGGCCTTGCCGGGGCCACCGACCGTCGTCATGCCCGGCCCCGCGTACACAGCAGGCTCCACGCCCTGAGCTTCGGGGTGCTTATCGACGAATTCCGTCAACTGTTCCCGGCTCAACTCCACCACCGCCATGGCACCCTCGCCGTCTGTGCCGGCGACCTGCTGCTCGCCTTCGCCCATGAGGCGGGCGCGTGCGCAGGCAATGACGATGGCGTCCTCGGCGCTCAGACCGCCCGCAGCGTAGGCTGCGGCCATCTCACCCATGGACATGCCCATCGTGGCGGCCGGGGTGATGCCGTAGCTGGCCAGCAGATCCGTCAGCGCGATCTGGATGGCGGTGATAGTGACCTGGCCGGTCTCTGTGTCATAGGTCTGCTCATCATCCATGATGAGGTCCACCATGGACCAACCGGATTCAAAGCCGACGACCTTGTCCAGCTCCTCGATGCGCTGGCGGAAGAAGGCCGAGTGCTCCATAAGCGGCTTGGCCATCTTGCGGTGCTGCGAACCGAAACCGGAGTACACGAACACAGGGCCGCTAGTCTGCGGGGCATCCGCAGAGGCAATGCCCGGCGCGTTCTTGCCTTCAGCAACGGCACCTAGCCGCTTGACTGCTTCCTCGACGGAGCTCGCTGTCACCACTGCGCGGGAGCGGCCGTGGTTGCGCCCACCCAGCGTGCGCTGAACAGCGCGCAGATCCGTCTTCTGGCTCAGCGACTCGGCGATCGTCGCCGCCATATCGCGGCGGCGCGACGGCAGCAGCCCGGAGACCGGCAGCAGGACCAGGTTGGGGTTCTCTGGGTCGACCAAACCGCCCGCGGCCGTAGCCTCGGGCGAGTCTGCGGACGTCGGGTAGTCAGCCGGGTCGAAGTCCGTGACCACGACGTGCGCGTTCGTGCCGCCGAAGCCGAAGCCGGACACACCGGCAACGCGGCGGCCGGAGTACTGCGGCCACTCGCGGGGGTCCTCAACGACCTCGATGCGCGTGGCATCAAAGTCGATGTACTGGTTGCCCTCGGTGAAGTTCGCAGACGGTGGAACAGTGTCGTGACTCAGGGCCTCGAGCACCTTGATCATCGCCACCACACCAGCAGCTGATTCCGTGTGGCCGATGTTGGACTTGGCGGAGCCAAGCAGAATCGGCTCCGCGAGCGGGCGGTTCGCACCGAGCACCTCGCCCAGAGCGGAGGCTTCGATCGGGTCGCCGAGCGCCGTACCCGTGCCGTGGGCTTCAACAAGGTCGACGGTGCCCGGATCGACACCGGCGTCGGCATACGCGCGCAACAGTACGTCCACCTGCGCTTCCGGGTTCGGGGCTGTCAGGCCGTTGGAGTGGCCGTCGGAGTTCGTGGCGGAGCCCTTGATCACGGCGAGAATCTCGTCGCCGTCCGCAATCGCATCCTCGACACGCTTGAGCACGATGAATCCAGCTGCCTCCGCGCGAACGAAGCCATCGGCGTCGTCAGAGAACGCGGCGATGCGGCCGGACGGGCTGATCACGCCCAGTTCAGCAAACGCGGTGGAGATGAACGGGGAGGCGAGAATGTTCACGCCGCCGGCAAGAGCGATCGACGCATCCCCGTCGCGCAGTGCGCGCACAGCGTGGTGCACCGCTACAAGCGACGACGAGCAAGCCGTGTCCACATTCATGGACGGGCCGCGGAAGTCGAACGCGTAGGAGATGCGGTTCGGGATGATGGAGCTGGCCGTGCCAGTGAGCGCGTACGGGTGCGCTGCCGCCGGATCAGAGGACACGAGCATGCCGTAGTCGTTCGAAGACGAGCCCACGAAGACGCCGACGGGCGTACCGCGCAGCTCATTGGCTGGCTGGTGACCATCCTCGAGAGCCTCCCACGCCAGCTCCAGCATGATGCGCTGCTGCGGATCCATGTTGGTCGCCTCCAGCGGCGACAGCCCGAAGAACTCGTTGTCGAAGCCGCGGATGTCATCCAGGTAGCCGCCCTGGACGTTCTGCTCGCGCATCTTCGCGCTCATCACCGGATCGGCGGAGTACTCAGACCAGCGGCCTGCCGGCAGGTCACCGGTCACGCACTGGCCCGCAACCAACAGGTCCCAAAACTTATCCACGT
Source organism: Corynebacterium sp. CCUG 65737 (assembly GCF_024454115.1). Taxonomy (NCBI): domain Bacteria; kingdom Bacillati; phylum Actinomycetota; class Actinomycetes; order Mycobacteriales; family Corynebacteriaceae; genus Corynebacterium; species Corynebacterium sp. CCUG 65737. Next base: position 63,821 of record NZ_JAGPZB010000010.1, on the reverse strand, counting down.
CCGCCGCACCGGGGAACCGCCCCGCGCGGCCGATGATGGCGACATCTCCAGAACCGGTCCCGGCACGGCGGGTGGCCGGCGCGGATGTCGTCGACAAGCGTGCTTTCGGCGCGAGCAAACCTCGCGCCAACGCTTCCACCGTCGGGTACTGGTACGCGATGGTGGGGTCGAGCTTGGTGTCCAGGAGCCGCTCGAGCTCGCCGGAGAGGATGACCGCGTCGCGCGAGGACAACCCCAGGTTCTCCAGGGGCAGGGTCGGGTCGACGTCCTCAGCTCCCGTCGCGCCAGCAATCCACTGCTGCAGCCACGCTACGAGTTCACTCTCCGTCATGGGCACCTTTCTGTTGTCGGACACGTCTACTTATCGTCGGCCGCGATGAATTTGTTGCGGTTAACCTGTCGCGCAATCTTTCCAGAGCTAGACCGGGTGATGTCATTCGGTGCGTAGAAGCGGATGACCTCGGGGCTAATACCGTGGGTGTGGGAGATCGCGCCGCGGATCGCGTCCTCGGCAATCGGGTCGGCAGCAGCGTCTGCGCCCTCGGCACGCTCGACGAGCACGACGAGCTTTTCGACGTCCTCACCCGGCACTGCAAACGCCGCCACCGAATCCGCGCGAACGTGGTCGGAGGCTTCCATGACGGTCGCTTCGATGTCCTGCGGGTAGTGGTTGCGGCCGGCGATGACAACGAGGTCCTTCACGCGGCCGGTGATGTAGAGGTGGCCCTTGTAGAAGGTGACCAGGTCACCGGTGGCCAACCAGCCCTCGGACGGAGCGTCCTCGGCGACGGTGGAACCTTCTGCCAAGCGCTCACCAAGGGTGTTGCCGAAGGTCTGCTGGGTTTCTTCCTCGCGGCCTTCGTAACCTACGGCCACATTGTCGCCGTGGATCCACAGCTCGCCGACGGTGCCCTCTGGCACCTCATTGCGGGTCGACGGGTCCACGACCGCGTAGTGCATGTCCGGCACCGGCTGGCCGTTGGAGGCGAACGGAATGCCGTTTTCAGCCTCGACGGCGGTGCCTTCACCGATCTTCTCGCGGTCGAAGAGCACGAAGTGCGGGCGCTCCTCCGTCTGCGGGGTGGAGACGATGAGTGTCGCCTCTGCCAGACCGTAGGACGGGCGCAGCACCTTCGGGTCCAGGTTGGACGGTGTGAATGCCTCGACGAATGTCTCCACGGCCGCCTTGGTCACGGGCTCAGAGCCGACGATGATGCCGTCGACGTTGGAGAAGTCGTAGTCGCCCGGGTTCTCCGGCGCGGCGTAGCGGGCGGCCAGGTCGAGGGCAAAGTTCGGCACGACGGTGTAGGTGAACTGCTCCTCATCGCCCTCACGGTAGGTGAGCTGATCAGTCCACCGCTTCGGCTGCTGAATGAAGTCCTTCGGGCCCATGAGCTCGAACTCGATGCCCATGATTGCCACGAAGATGGTGAGGATGATGCCCATGTCGTGGTGCAGCGGAAGCCACGTTGACAAGCGCAGCGGCATCTTCAGCTCCACTGCGTCATAAATCTGCAGGACGTTGGTGAGGATCGCGCGGTTGGTCAGCACCACACCGGCCGGCAGACGCGTCGAACCGGAGGTGTACTGCAGGAATGCGACCTGGTCGACAGGGTCGATGCCCTCGGGTTCGTCCGGGGTGACCCAGGACTCGGCCAGGGAATCCGGCAGGGAGTCCACCACCATGATGCGGGGGCGTTGCGGCTTCGGTGTCTCCGCGAAGAACTCGCGCACGGCCTTCGCGCCGAGGTTGTTGGTCAGCACGGTCTTCGCGCCGCAGTCCGCCAGCACAGCGGTGAGCTGCTCGCCGTGGCCCGGCTCATTCGGGTCATACAGCGGCACCGGCACCTGGCCGGCGTAGACGGCACCCATGAAACCGAAGAGGTACTCCGGCGAGTTGTTCGCCATGATGGCCACGCGGTCGCCGGGCTGGCCGGTCTGCTGCAAGCGCGCACCGACAGCCTTGATGCGGGTGATCACATCCTCACGGGTGTAATCGACGGCCACGCCTTCGCGGTCTTCCGAGTAGTCCCAGTAGCGCAGCTGGTGCAGGTCGCCCGTGCCCATTTCTGCGCTGCCTTGGTAGAGCATCTCGCACAACTGGAACAGGGACAGTTCCGGCGGCAGGTCGATCTTGTCGTCGTCGTAGAACTGGTAGAGCAGTTGCTCGAGGTCCATGGCTCTCCTTACATATTGTCAATACTCTCGCGAATCCACTCTACGGTCCATTGACTGGTCGTGGTGCCGGGAATCACATCTGGGTTGGACGCGTACATCGCGTGCACGCCGTTAGCTTCGGCGAGTTCGCGGGCGCGTCCCAGTGCATCGCCCACATTCGGCGGGGCGTCGCAGATTGAATCATCTGGCGCGCAAATCTCAATCGCGCGGTCGTTAACGGCACCGAAACCGCCGTCGCGCACCCCGCGCATCGTCGCACCCGGCACGACGGCCTGAACCACGGAGTTGAGCGGGTGCAGCGCGATCTCCGCGCCGATGCCGTTCAGGGGCACGCCGGGGTTGATACCCACCGCGTTCTCGCGGCGGCCGTCGGCAATCATCACCGCGCCGCGCAACCGCTCCGGCGGGATGACGCCGCGGTGGTTGCCGATGTCGCTGGCAATGTCACCGACAATCACCGCGCCCTGTGAGAATCCGGCGAGAATGAACTGCGTCGACGGGCACGTATCCGCCACAAACTTCAACTCGGCGTTGAGGCGCTCGGTGCCCTCATTGCGCGAGTCGTCGTAGCTCATCTCCTTGCGCGACTGGATCGACTTGAACTGCGCGGTGTACGGCAGCGTCCACACACGCACGTGGTTGATGTCGTATTGCTCCTGCAGCGGCTGCGAGATCGAGAGCATGAAGCTCATCGGGTTCGCCGTCGGGTTGAACGGGTCATCGCTTTTCGACGACTCCCACGTCCCCGGCGCCGAAATCACCTCCACCGCAGGACACCAACCAGGCTCCTCGGCCGACGGCGGCGCGGGATCCTTACCCGGTTCAAGGGGGCCCTCACCGGGTCCAAACCATTGCGCAGCCCCCACCGCAATGACGGCGAGGACTGCGATGACGGCAATCACCGTCAATACGTTGCGTGCTTTCATTAGCTGCAAATGTGGTCGTTGGCGGAGGCGTCAATAAGCTCTGCGACTTTATCGGCGTCGAGCTTCGTCTGTTCCTGCTCAACCAGCTGACCTGCGACAGCGTCACGCGTGATCATGCTGCCGTCGCAGATGGTGCGAGCAGTGGAGACGAGCTGTTCTTCATTACCGTCGACGTTGACGCCGCCTTCGCGCAGCGCCTCGAGGTACGCCTCCTCCTCTGCCGGGCGCATCGGCTCGTCCGCGGGGGCCTCGACCTCGCTGGCCGCACCCTCATTGTCCAGTGCCGGATCAGCTTCGTCCGACTTTTCCGGGGCGGAGGTCTCAGTCTGTGTCTCCGTGGTTGCTTCCGTTGCGGTTGTGGACGGTGCTGACTGAGTCGCAGTGACGTCGTCGCTGTCCACTGTCGTGCCGCCGCACGCGGCGAGCGTGAGCCCTGCCGCAGCGAGGACAGCCGGTAGGAGTTTCTTCATGGTTTACTTCCGTTCGCGCACCTTGCCGAAGACCTGCTCGACCGTGCCATTCTCAAAGGTGATGGTCAGTCCACCGGTGGGGATCTTCTTCATGTCGGAGGTGGGCCAGCCCAGCTCGCCCTGCTCCCAGCCCTTCTTGCCCCAGTGGTCGAAGATTTCGCCGTAGTAGATGACGTGGGCGCCGGTCTTCGGGGACCAGTAGATGTTGCCCTTCTCGAACTCCTGGAAGAAGCCGCCGTTGATCTTGCGCTCATTCGACTTCGGGAAGCCCAGGTCGGAGCGGGCAGCACCCATTTCGCCGTACTTCGCGCCGATAGCGCCGAAGACCTGGTAGTGGCCCTTATTGTCCGGGTTGCGGGTCAGGTAGCCCTTCTCGAACTTCTGCAGGTACCCGCCGCCGACAGCCTGTGCCTCCTCGACCGGGTAGCCGAGGTGGCCGCGCTCGTAGCCGGACTTGCCCCACTCGGCGAACATGTCGCCCGGGATGGCCTGCGCGCCAGTCTGCGGGGTCCAGTAAATGGAGCCGCGTTCGAAGTGGACGAAGCGGCCCTTGCCGTCCGGCGTCTTCAGCTCGCCAGTCTTCGGGAAGCCGAGCCAACCTGCCGGGCCCGACAGTGCGTTGTACTTAGCCAGGATCGAGCCGAAGAGCACTTGCGCGCCGGTCTCCGGGGACCAGAACGCGGAACCGTTGCGGAACTCCTGAGCCTTGCCCTTGCCGCCGGCGACGTCGTATTCGTTGTTCACGCAGGAACCCACCGCTCCGTTCTTCGTCGCTTCAGCGATGGCGCCGACCGCGTTGCACTCCGCGCCGCGGTCGCCCTCGGGGACGTTCAGCGCGTTCGCCATGAACGGCCACGCCTGCGTCATCTCGTACTGCCAGTACTCCCAGGAGTGGACACCGGACGGACGGTAACGGGTAATGATCGGCACGTTCGCCTTCTTTGCGTAACGCTCAAAGGTCTGGGTGGACATGCGCGAGATGACCTCCAGGCCCACGCCCGCCGGGACAGCCGGGCCCTTTGCCACCGAGTCCGGCTGGCCGTAGTCATCCTGGCCAGAACCAGCGGAGACGTAGACGGTCTTGCCGCGCAGGTTCTCAATGCCCAGCTTCGGGTCGTGGTCGATCCAGTCCTGGGAACCGATCGGGCCCCACATGGCCTCAGAGTTGTAGCCGCCGGCATCCATCTGCGCGGCCTTGATGGCCGTCGGCATACCGGTCGTGGTGGTGTCCAGGTAGCCGGAGAAGGAACCGACGAAGTTGAACAGGTGCGGGTTACGCTCCGCCAGGTTCATCGCGGCGGTACCGCCCATGGACAGGCCGACAACAGCGCGGGAACCGTTGGAGCGGAACTCGTTATCCAACACCGGAACGAGCTCCTTGGTCAGGAACGTCTCCCACTTGTAGTGCTTGCCGTTGTCCGCCTTCTGCCAGTCGGAGTAGAAGGAGGACTCGCCGCCCACCGGCAGGACCACGTTGACGTTCTTGTCGGCGTAGAACTGCTCGATGTTCGTCTCAATGGTCCAGCCGGACTCATCCTCGCGTGCACGCAGACCATCAAGTGCCCACACCTCCGGGAACTTCGCCTGGGGGTTGGAGTGCCAGTCGCGGGCGAGCAGGATCTGCACCTGGATCGGCTTATCCGGCATCGCGGCGGACTTGATGTACACAGCCACGCGGCGCTGGGTGAGCCACTCGATGCGGTCCACGGACACACCCTCCGGCAGGCCTTCAACCTGCGGGTTGTTGTCCACCTCAATGGGGGTGCGCGGCGGCGGATCGGACGGACGGATGCCGTCGGAAATGCCGCGGCCCGACGACATGGCAGAAGACAGGTCGGAGGCGTTCTGCGCTTCGGCAGGAACGACGGCGATTCCGGCAGCGATGACGGTTGGTGCAGCGATGGCCGCCAGGAGCTGGCCCTTAGAAAGCTTGCGCATGTGGTTGAACCCTTAAATCTCGGATGACGAAAAGACCGGTTCAGCTCACCACCCCAGGAGTTTCCCCTCTCCCAGGCCGGGCCTCGGTTTCTGTGACAGAGTTTAAGTTTAACTTGAGACTTTAGGTCAGTGACACGCCGAGTGTCCACGACCTAATCGTGATGCTACAACAAAGCCCCTGGGCGAGGATCTTCCCAGGGGCCGTGTTGTGCCGGTGCCGTGATTACCAGGCGTTCATGTGGTTCAGCACACGACCCTTGGTCTTGTACAGCTGGCTACCGAACTGGTCCCAGTTGTGCAGACCGTTCGGCGGGTAATCCGAGGTGACGTTCAGGCCCTCGGCTCGAGCCTTCGCCTCCCATACGCGGGTGGTCACCATTGCACCGAACTCCAGGCCGGCACCCGCCAGCTTCTGGTCATTCGGGTACTTCGCGTCCTGCGGTCCCGGGATGCCCGGTCCGGCGGAGATGTAGATGTCCTTGCCGCGCAGACCGTTCATGTTCAAGAACGGGTCGTTAGCGAAGCGCTCCGGGTTGACCATGGAACCGTGCATAGCGTTGAGGTTGTACCCGCCAGCGTCGAGCAGCGCCACACGCAGCATGGTCTGCATGCCCGGCAGCGTCGTGGTCAGGTAGCCGGAGAAGGACAGGACCTGGCGGAACTGCTGCGGGTTCTTCGCCGCAAGGTTCATCGCCGCGGTACCACCCATGGACAGGCCGATGACGGAGTTGTTCGTCGGGGAGACACCGAAGTGGCGCTGCAGGTAGCCCGGCAGCTCACGGGTCAGGAAGGTCTCCCACTTGTAGGGCTTGCCGCCCCCGTACTTCGGGTCGTACTGCCAGTCAGCGTAGAAGGAGCCCTCGCCGCCGATCGGCATGACCAGCGTGATGTTGGCGTTCTCGTAGACAGCCGCAGCATTGACGTCGTTCAGCCAAGCGTTCGTCTGCTCGGTCGCACGCAGGCCGTCGAGCAGGTACAGGCCAGCGTTGCCGCCGCGGGCAGCCGGGCGGATCTGCACCGGAATGTTACGGCCCATGGCCGGGGAGTACACGTCGCAGCGCTGCACCCAGTACTTCACCGGGTCCCACGTGCAGTGGCCGGTTGCGTCGGGGCGCAGCCAACCGCGCGGGTTCGCGTCAGCCTCGGGGGTGGCAACGAGCAGCATCATCGCGGCAGCGAATGCCGTGACAAGCGCCACCACAGCGCGGCGCACGGAAAGAGTCGCGTTCATCGGTTCACCAATCACTAGAAAAAATCAGGATGACTCAATTGAGTTCATCGTTCATCGTGATCGATATGTTATCAACCGGTTACCTACTGTTCCAGCCGTGCCGTTGGCCAGAAGATCCGCGGCCCCTGCAAACCCACATCCTCACCTGCGACGATGCGGTCCAGAGTTTCCTGATCCAGGTACACCTTCGGGTCATCGCTCACTTCCAGAGTGCGTCCGTTTCTTAAAGAATACGCCATATTCTTCAAAAAACGCTTTGGACTCATCGGTTCACGCGACGTCGCCAAGAGTTCATTGAGCTCAGGCGTCCGCAGCGCAGCTCGTGCCTGCATCACCGTTTGTTTATCGACGTAATCCGGCATCCCTTCTTCCCCCACAGCCGAATCCGCCAACTGCCAGTGAAGAGGCAGGTTCTTGTCATGTCCGATGCGTCCGTCCGGGTCGCGCGGCTGGCGGGCGCCCAGCGGGGTGGCCAGGCCGACCGAGTCGAGCACACGCACGTCGAGCGGGGCATTCGCCGATATCATGCCCAGGTTGATCAGGTACGCCGTGGTCGGGATGTCCTGCAGGTCAGTGTCCGCTGTCGTGCGGGCGCGCGGCACCCACGTGTAGTGGCGGGAGTTGTCGTCGAAGCGGATGATGGTCAGCGCACCGGAGTTTTGCCGCCGCGACTCTTCCAGGCCTTCCGGCCAGCCGTTGAGCAAGTCCGCGACGAGGAAGTCCTCCGCATACCGCGGCGGATCACCGGATTCACGCATCATTGCGGCCGTCCAGAACTCGCGCTCGTCCACGACGACGAGGTTTTCCGGGCTCTCCACGAAGACTTCGAAGCCGAGGTCATGGCCGCGGTAGACGACAATGCCCGCCCAAACCACCAGGGCACCCAGCCCGATTCCACTGACCAAGGTGGCAGGCACTGCCATGACGGGCAGCAGCAACGCGAACAGGGGCAACAACACCATGCGCCCGTGCATGAAGTCGCCGCCGACGCGCATGACGTACAGCATGTGCAACAGCCCGCACACGAGAACAAGCCCGACTACGACGACCTCGCGCGACTGCAACCGCAGGCCGAACCACACGCCGAGCGCCACCGCACCGATCAGCGGCAGCCACAGCGCATATGGCTGCACCGTGTCCCACACGTACGCAGCACCGCTCCCCCACGCTGAGTCCGACGCTGACTTCGCCACCGCGGTATGCGGAGTGAGCAGACCGTAATAGCCCATGCGGAAGATCTGGTACGCAGCGGGCACCGGAAGGGCCGCCGCGAGAATGCCGCCAATGCGCCGCCAATCCCGCCAGGAGAAGAACAACAGCACCAGTCCGGTCAATCCGCCGTAGAGCGCGAGCTCCGGCCTGACCAACCACGACAGTCCTGCCCAGAAGGCCAGCCAGTACACCACACGGGTGTCAGGCTGTTTCGCCCATCCAACGAGCAGCGCCCACCACACGCCGATCCACGCCAGGGACAACCCCCACTCCAAACCGGAGGTGGCAAAGTCTCGGGCCGGGGGCAACGCCAGGTAGATAATGATGCCGAACGGCAGCACTGTGTGCCCCCACAATCGGCCCGATGCCCACGTCGCACTCGCAGCGGCGGTCACGGTGAAGATGAGGGCCAACCACATCGAGACGTCTTCGAGCCGCACGCCAGGGATCCAGCCGAAGGCGGCGATGAGGTACTGCCACAGTGTTGACGTGTTGGCCTCCACGCGTTCCCCGACGTTGAACACCGGTCCGTTTCCGGCCAGGATGTTGCGGACTGTGCGCAGGACAATCAGCCCGTCATCACTCATCCAGCGGCGGGTCCATCCACCCCAAAATGCGAAAACGCCCGCTATCGCTGCGGAAACGAGCAGGGAGAGGCGGGCACGATCATGCATGGCCGTGATTTTATCCTGCGGGTGGGGCTACGAGAACGCAGGCACGATGTAGACCGCCATGGCGATTGTCAGGATCCACAGCACTCCTAGCGCCTGGAGGACGCGGTCCTCTAGCACGATCTCATCAGGTGCGCCGCCGTTGCCGCTGTCCACTTCCGCGGCGTAGCGCAGGATCGCGATGATGAACGGCACCATCGAGATCTGGTACCACAAGCCCTGCTCCGGAGGGACACCGTTGGAGAGAGTGAAGCCCCACAGTGCGTAGGACATGACCACGGCAGTTGCAGACAGCGTCCACACAAAGCGCAGGTACGTCTGGGTGTAGCCCTGCAGAGACTTGCGGATCTTGGCTCCAGTCTGCTCCGCAAGCAGCAGCTCCGCGTAGCGCTTACCGGACGCCATGAACAGCGAACCGAAGGCGGCGACGAGCAGGAACCACTGCGACAGGTCGATGCCAGCAGCCACACCGCCGGCCATGGCGCGCAGCATGAATCCGGAGGACACCAGCGCGATGTCGATCACCGGGATGTGCTTCCATCCGAAGCAGTAGCCGAGCTGCAGCGCAATGTACACGCCGACCACAGCTGCCAGCGCAATACCGTCGGTGGCCAGGAAGGACAGGCCAACGGCCAGCGCAATGAGCACGACCGACATGCCGTACGCGAGACCGATCGGCAGCATGCCCGAGGCGATCGGGCGGTAGCGCTTCGTGGGGTGCTCGCGGTCAGACTCGACATCGCGGGCGTCGTTGACCAAGTAGATGGAGGATGCCGCGAAGCAGAACGTGATGAAGGCCAGCAGGATGTCGACGGCCGTCCGCGAGGTGAAAGAGTCCAGCCCCGCCGCCAGCGGCGCCGCCACGACAAGGACGTTCTTGACCCACTGCTTCGGACGCAGACCTTTGATCATCGCGTCCGGGAGGTTCTTCGGCGGATTCTTCTTCCGGTTGTAGTCCACGCCCTCGGTGTGGGGCTCGGACTTCAGGAACGGCTCATCAACTGGCTCAGTCACGGGTGTCCCTCTCAATGTTGATCGCGGCGCGGGCCACCCCGGTACCCAGCAGGGCACCCACCAGGGTGTCCGTGGGGTAATGCACCCCCAAAACCATGCGGGAGGCCATCATAACGGGAATTCCGGCGTACGGAAGTTTCGACCCTGTGATGTCGGCCAAGTGCACCATCGCAGCGCTTGTCGACGTCGCATGCGACGACGGGAAGCTCAACTTCGACGGCGTACCCACACCGATTTTGACCCGCGGATCGTGCGGACGTCGGCGGCGCACGATGCGCTTGAGGATGACCGAGGTCGCGTGCGCCGTGAACGCGCCGGCCCCCATCGCGATCCACTGGCGGGATTTCTCGTGATCCGCCACGGCACCGACGGCTGCAACACCCATCCAGCCCAAAGCGTGCTCGCCGAACAAGCTCAACCCGCGGGCGACCGGAAGGACACCGGGGGCGTCGTAAAGCGCGTTTTGAAGCTCGCGGAGGATGTCTACTTCCGTCGAGTTCAACGAGTTATTGCTCATCGAAGATCTTCTTCCAGTTCTCATGGCTGGTCAGGTCAGGTTGGGCCGCACGGTAGGCGCGGGTCAGCTCCGGCCAGCGTTCATCAATCTCCTCACGGAGCTCGCGTTGCTGGTCAACGAGATCGTCCGCGAGCTTCTTATCGCGCTTGCGGAAGGCCACACCAGTGCCACCCGCGGTAGACACAGTGGCCGAGTCCACGCGGGACAGCGTGTACCAGCGGGCCTCCTCGGCCGTGAGGTTGAGCTGCGGGGCTTCCCAATGCGCGCGATCCTCCGGCTTGCGCATGTGCAGCAGGCTCTTGACCGCCCACGGAATCTTCTTCACCTTGGCCAGGCGGCCGCCGATCTTGTTCGTCGGCACACCCGGCGCACCCGTCGGCCCCGGCAGATCCGATGCGGACTCAATGACCTGTGCGTCCGAGTAGTCCTTGCGGATCGACTGGATGCGCGGCAGCGAGGACTCGAGAATCTCGAAGAGCTGGTCCGGGCCCTTGAGGAAGTCCTTCATCGCCTCGTTCTGGATCGCAATGGTCGAGTACTCCATGCACATGTAGTGCTTGAACGTGGACTTCGCCATGGACTTGAGCACCCCATCCGGCTCACCCTCGTGGTACAACGCGGCGACGATCAGGCGGTTGCGCAGGTGGAAGTACGCCTGCCAGTCGATCGCGTCATCCTTGTCAGCCCACGCCATGTGCCAGATGGCGGCGCCGGGCCAGGTGACCGTGGGAAAGCCCGCGCGGCCAGCGCGCAGCGAGTACTCCGTGTCATCCCACTTGATGAACAGCGGCAGCGGCAAGCCCATCTGCTCAGCCACTACGCGGGGGAACAGGCACATCCACCAGCCGTTGAACTCGACGTCGATACGCCTGTGCAGCGGCCGTGACGTCGTCTTCCGCGGGTCGAGATCCTCTTCCTCCGTGCCGACGTACCCCAGCGGGTACTTCGCAAAGTCGTGGTCGTACACGGCGTGCTCCGCCGCACCCCACATGAAGTCCCCGCGATTGACACGCTCGCCAGAGGTGCGCAACTGGCTGCGGTCCTGCAGGTTGAGCATCTGCCCGCCGACGAGAATCGGGCTCTTCGCGTACCGCGCCGCCTGCACCGCGCGCAGGATCGAATCCGGCTCAATCGCAATGTCGTCGTCCATGTACAGGATGAACGGCGCGTCAGTCTGGTTGAGCGCCTCATACATAATGCGCGAGTAGCCGCCCGATCCACCAAGGTTGCCCTGCGGGAAGATCTTCAACCGGCCCTGCAGGTTCTGTTCCGCTTGGGCGAAGTCCGGCTCATCCGCCGGGTGCTGGTTGCCCTGGTCCGGCATGAGCACATCCGTGATCGCGCCGAGCACCAGCGGATCCTCCGCCAGCGCGTGCAGTGCATTGACGGCGTCGCGGGGGCGGTTGAACGTCGGGATGCCCACCGCCACCTTCTTCTCGGAGGGGGCGATGGTGGTGCCGTCGGGAAGCGTCTGCTCCTGCGGTTCGCACGGCGCACACCAACCCGCGTTGCTTATCGACGCCTCCGACTCCGCGTTCACGTCAAACCACAACCATCCGCCATCTTCAAAGTTGGCGAGCTTCAGCGGAATCTCAACGCGCTCGTCCTGCGCCTCAACATTGACCACCGAGATGCGCGTGCCATCGTGCTTGGAGCGGTACACGGAAATTGTCGCCGCGCCCTCCACATCCATAGCCAAGACGACCTCGCTGAGCTGCGACCAGCGGCGCCAATAGCTCGCCGGGAACGCATTGAAGTACGTCTGGAACGAGACCTCTGCCCCCTCCGGCACAGCGACCCTGCTGCGATCCGGCCAGCTCACACGCTGCGTGTTGTGATCCGACTCGATCAGGTAGAGCATCCGCACATCATGCGGCTCACCCTTCCGCGGCAACAGGATGCGCTGCAGCACATCCACAGATTTGACGGATTTATCCTCGGGGTTTTCCACGGGACTCGCTTTCGTCTAGTTAACCAGTCGGCTTATCGACACCAGCGTAATCGTTCTGCCCGGTCGACTCCTCTCTTGGCGCGCGGTTGGCTGGGGGATTCCGTAAGGAATCTCAGGTTGAGGTGAGCTCGGCGCATAGCCGGTTCCTCAAACCCCAGAGGCGCCGCAGCGTGGACTTCCTCCGCAAAACCCCAGGGACTCCGCAATGCGGAGTGCAATCCGTCAGGCCCCGGAATACTGCTCGACCACATAAACCAAACCGCACGTTTTTGACCTGCACGTTTACTTGAGCAGTATTCCGGAAAACAGCGAGCAGTATTCTGGCCCTCACCGCGATGACTCCCTGTCGCCACGTCCAGTGCGAACCGCATTGAAACAGCAAGACACCTTCCAGGAAATGGAGACTACCCAGAGTTTTCAGCCACCGAGCGCAAGCGGGGCAGCTGGAGTACTTTTAAGGAAACGGGTGATATCGCCCAGCGAGTTTCAACGTCTCGAGTCAGCTCTTGGTTCCGGAGTTAACAATGTATGACTTCTTCAGATCAGATCCGTCGCTTACTCAATCCTTTGGCCAGTTCATGAGTCTGGTAATCAGCGCGCTTCTCGGTGGCTTAGTCTCTTGGGTGATTACTCGCCGTTTCGACAATCGCAATCGTGAGGAGCGGGAAGAATATGATGCTCGGTGGAAGCTGTTCCAGTACAAGTACATCATGTCTCAGAGCGCTGCCGACAAAGTAACGGGTTGGTACTACTACTTCCAGGGCTCTAACCAGCCCAATCAAGGCCTACAGTTAATCTTTGTCAACAGAACTGGTGCCGACGTATCCGGGCTTTCGGTTGGACCAAGCGCCTATTTTCCGGATGTCTCTTCTAATGACCCCTTTGATCCAGAGGTTGCTCGGGCTTGTCGTGAAGAACGAAAGACGCAGCGAGAGTGGAGCGAGAAATTGGTAATCATCGACCAGGATTCGAACGGCGAGTTTTTTCAAGTCGAGCCCAATGAGTGGAATGGCATTCCTGAGTACTACCTTCGAAGCGGCGGGGATGCAGTTCTAGATCTGGGTGAGCTAGATGAGGACGTTGATTGCGTTCGCCTGAAGTTCAATTACCCGAAAACTGCAGCTAAATATCATCAAGCAGGTATCACTAGCTTCCACGACGATTTCAAAATTTACGTCGATATCCCCATTCCCGTACATGAAACGATGCCGGATTTCAGGCCGTATTGAAGAAGGTTGAGCTACTACCCTACTAAGGTCTGGCGACAGTTAAATCGAAACAACTGTTGAGGGACAATCAACTACACCCGGCCAGAAATTCCGAAAGCCCCGCCGAAGCGGGGCCATTCGGGTGCTAACTCTTCGTTAGCTAGAGGGGGTTATGCGGCAAGCGCGGCGTCCGCGTACATAGCGGCGTCGAGGGTGCCGTCAGCGATTTTGGTGAGCTCCGCGATAGCGGCGCGCTCTGCGCGAACCGGGATCCACTTGGTCACCGTTGCACGGTCCATGTGCTCTGCCAGTGCCATTGCGAAGACTGCGTCGATGACGTCGGCGTCGACGGCACCGCCGAAGCGGGCGTGCAGGTCCTGGGAAATGTTCTTGATTGCGATCATGGCATCCTCCTTTCAAGTTTTTGCGATTGCCATGAAGTTGAATGTGTTCTGCCCGTGGAGGGGGACCTCCTCGGGCGAGGTTCAAAGTGAACTTCTCGTTCCCTCTGCGTTAACCTGCCGTTAACTTTAGCAGATAGTTGGTCAGCGTCAAGCTTTGGTTCATATCAACCTATTCTTACACCGTTTACCAGCATAAAAGACGCGACACGCCGAAGCGCATCGTTGCCCCATCAACCTTGTTCACCATGGGTTAACTTTGACGCGACCCAACAATCCGGTTTGTTAACCTGGCATTCGCATTTCAGGTCCCCGGCCCGGCGCAGTTGCCGTGTTAGTCTCCTTTTGTGTCGACAACGACCAGAAACCGCCTGGCCATAGCCCTGGAAGGCCCTCGTTGGGCCGTGCTTCTGTATGCAACCATGCTGTTCGCGCTCCTCCACGCGGCCGTGACCGTCCCCTTCCAAAATCCCGGCACTGACTTCACGCCGGTGTGGACTGCAGCACGCAAATATCTTGCTGGGCAGACGGTGTTCGCCTCGGACTACACGATCGACATGCCGCACTACCTGTACACGCCCGCCGGGACGGTGGTGATCGCCCCGATCGGCGTCTTCAGCGATGAGTCCACTGGCCGGTTAGTCATGCTGGCCCTTGGCGCACTGTGCATCATCGCGGCGCTGGCGTTAGCAACGTGGATGGTGGCCAAACGCCACTTCCATTACGTCTTCCCACTCATAGTGACGGTCGTGTTCTTCACCCCGGAACCGGTTCGCGCGACGTTGTCCCTGACAAACATCAATGGGTTCTTGCTGCTGCTCATGGTGGTGTTCGTCTGGTGCTCGTTGCGCCTGCGCGGGGCCAACTGGAAAGAGCATTTCACCCGCCCGGAAGCGTACGTGGCGGGCATCGTCGCAGGCTTGGCGATCTCTGTGAAACCGCAGTTCGGCGTGCTCATGATCATCTCGGTTCTGCTGTTCCAAGCAGCGGTGGTCGTTGTCGCCGCGGTCACCTGCGCGGCCCTGTTCGCTATTGGCTGGTTCACCATTGCACAGCCAGAGCTGTTTTTCACCAACCTGGTGCCTTATCTATCGGAGCCCCGCCCCCGCTTCAACGGCTCCGTCGCTGGCCTGGGCATCATGTTCGGCTGGCCGGAGTGGGTAGTCACGCTGCTGACACTGTTAGTTGTTGCGGCCACGCTCGCAGCCGTCGTCAAGCTCTGGCGCTGGCGAGATGTCGACGAGGTCATGTGGGCCTTCGTCACGCTTGGTGTCTGCTTCGCCGGTGGCTTCATGGCCAGCGGCTTACTGCAGACCTACTACTCGATCTGGCTGCTGCCGATGGTTCTCACCGTGGCCAGACCGCAATCCCCCATGCATTGGCCGGCGATGTGGCTGCTCATGTCGGTCATCTTCGCCAATCCGACGTGGCCATCCGACAGCCTGATCCTGCACTCGCTGCCGCCGCTGATGTTCCTGGCTCTCCCCTTCGTCGTCACGGCGTGGGCTTTTGCCACGCGACCATCTGCCCCGGAGATGCTAGAGCGTCACGTTCGCTAGCGATCACGAGCCGGTCGATCTCATCGAGCACCGCGTCGACGTCGGCGGGGTTATAGCGCCGCTCGCCGCGCGCTTTCTGCAGCTCTTCAGTCGCAGCTTGCAGGGCGATGCGTTGCAAATCAGCTGCGGCTTTCCGCGCGCGAGCAAATGCTTGACGACGTTCCTTCGCCCCCTCCGGATCCACCTGCCTCCTTTCGGCGAACTCGCCCAGCCACACCTGGACCATCTCATAAGACTCCGGCGCGAGCTCCGGGCCATGCTCCTGGATTGCCCGCCGTGCAGCCAAGTAGGCGCGTTGGTTGAGTTCGGCGTTGACCCGGTCGCCCTTCGCGTCGGGACCATTCTCGAGGTCCATTTGGCGCACCAGCCACGGCAGGAGCAACCCTGGAATGACCATGGTGAAGGTCAGCACGCTTAGGGCAATGACAGAGAACTCGTAGTGGTACTTGGTCGTGCCGGCTGGGATGGACAGTATTAACGCCAGGGTGACTAGGCCGCGCATGCCGGCCCAGGTCATGAGCAGCACCTCCTGCATGCGTAGCGGCGCGACGTCGGTGCGGTTCATCCGCTTTTTGAACTGGTACAGCACCCACATGCAGGCGAAACGCACCACGAAGGCAACGATGGAGAGAACGAGTCCGATGCCGACGGCTTGCCACACCATTGTTCCAGCGTCGTCAATCGCGTCGCGCACGCTCATCCCGATAAGGCCGAATGCGAGACCGGTGAACAGCAGCTCAATGGTCTCCCAGAAAGCGTTTCCGGAGAGGCGATCTTCGGCGGTGAACGACGCGCGGGAGCTCATTTCCACGGCCGCGATCACAATCGCGATGACACCCGAGGCGTGGATTTCCTCTGCCGCGATGAAGATCGCGAAGGGCAAGACCCACGTGAACGCTCTGCGGATCAGAGAATCGTGGACAGTATTGACGAACAACGCCGCCAAACGGCCGGCGATCAGTCCAACGATCACAGCCACGACAGCGGAGTAGAGGAATTTGAGCGCACCTTCACTGAAGTCCACGTCCCCACCTGCGACGAGCGCGGTGAGTGCGACATTGAACGCGACGATGGAGGCAGCGTCATTGAACAGGCCCTCAGTTTCCAACGTGCCGGTGATGCGTTTGGGGATGCCCGCCGAACCCGCCACCGCGTCGACAGCCACCGGGTCCGGAGGGGCGATCGCCGCAGCCAGCACCATTGCCGCAGCGAGGCCGATGCCCGGCATGAGCCACATCGCCGTGGCCGTCAATGCCGCGATGGTGAGAAAGACCAACATCACCGACATCACAAGCACCACATGCACTTGTGCGCGGATCATGCCCCAGCTCGTTCGGCGAGCAAGCGACCAGAGCAGCGGTGGAATGAAGATCGGCAAAATGAGATCTGTATCCAGGCTCACCGTCTGAATACCTGGAATGAACAGCACCGGCGCAACAACGATGGTCAACAGTGCAGACCACGGCAGCCCGGTGCGCTCACCGATCGCGGCGACGAGGGCAGTGGCAAGAAGGAGACCGATGATGGCAAGAAGGATGGTCACGCGCTCATGGTAGCGGAGGGGTGGGACACTCCAGGTTACCGCAGGTCACAGAGCCCACTTGGCATTCTGAAACGGTTTCACTTGGCATTCTGAAACGGTTTCACTTGGCGTTTCGAAATTTTGGACAGTTACACCTCGTCGAAGAACTCGACGGCCTCTCCGTCAATGACCTTCGACGGCACACCGATCTTGCCCTGCTCAATAATCTCTTTGTACCCCGCCAGGGTGTCGCGGTAGCTGAGGAACATCTTGAGGTTGCGGATGTCGGTGATGTCGAGCAGCACAGCGCCGCCGAACTGAGCCGGGTCAGCGTTGAACTGCTCGATGACGCTTGCGCAATGAGGGCACTGGTGGTGGACGAAAATTTCAGTCTGCGGTTCCATGCACCCGACGATAGTGAAAGGACGCTAGACGCCGAGGATCAAGCGCAGACCTTCGCGGAGGTCGCCGACAACCCGATCAGCCTCCGCTTCGTCAGCCCCCAGGTTGTCGATGGTCAAGCCGTTGACCAACGCCGTAATGAGCCGTGCTTTGCGCTCGGCGTTGTCCATGTCACCCAGCTCAGCCACGACTGCTTGCTGGAAATCGCGAAGCACTTGACTGTAAAGGTCGGCTATCCAGTCGCGCGTTGCTGACGCTGAGCCGTAGGTGACCCAGATCGCCGCGTCCTCGTGACGCTCGCCACCAAGGGGGAGTAACTCAGAGAGTCGGACAACCCAGGCCTCGAATTCATCGTTCGGGATTGGCGCCTCTTCCAGGCGTGCCGTCTGCCGCTGAATGGAGCGAATGAACGCGTGCGCCAGCAGGATCTCCTTGTTCGGGGCGTGGTATTGCACGGATCCCGCAGCGAGACCGGATTCTTTGGCCACTTCGCGCACGCTCACTGCGTCGAGGCCGCGGGAAGCGATGATCCTAATGGTCGCATCGGCGACGGCAGCGGACGATTCCGTGAACTGATGGTCCAGCGAAAAGTCATTCATGGTTGCACACAAGCTTAGTCTGTCGTACGTTCGTAAGGGATTAATACGCTCGTACGACAGAGAAGGTTTTCCACCATGCACTCCCTCATTCCGCTCGTTGGTTTGGCCCTGCTCGACAGCTTGAGCATCGGCACACTCGTCATCCCGTTGGCACTCATCGTCATGTGGCGGTCCGTGCGCGTGCCGGCACTGGCCGCGTACCTGCTCACCGTCGCAGCGGTGTACTTCGCGCTCGGAGTCGCCATGTTGCTGGGGTTCACCGGCCTGAGTTCGTATGTTGAACGGATCATCAATACCCCCGCCTTCCCCTGGATCACACTGATCCTCGGCGCGATTCTGGCCATCTACGGAATCTTCGGACCCGACCCGGTCAAACCTGCGCCGGGCGAACTGCCGAAGCAGTTGAACAAGCCGATCCGGACCAGCCTGCCCAAAATGATCGCCTTGGGTTTAGGAGCGTCACTGACGGAAGCGGCGACCATGCTGCCTTACATTGCGGCGATGGGAATCATCAGCGACTGGGATACGCCCATGGCAGGTCAGCTAGTAGGCATCGCCGCCTACTGCGGAGTGATGATCGCGCCGACGGTGATTCTGGCAATGATTGCCCTCGTGGCGGGGCAGAGGTTCTTCCCGCGCCTCGAGAAGGCCATCCCCCGCCTTCAGTACGAAGCCAAGGTGACTCTGCTGTGGATCGCAGCCATCGTCGGCATTTACATGGTCATCCACAGCGTGGGCGCTATCCGCTAGTGCCCGCGCGGCTGATCAATCGCCTTGCCGTCCTCGAAGTAGGGGCGAACGTGGTTGTCGAAGACGGACAGGGCCGCACCGATCGCCATGTGCATGTCCAAGTACTGGTAGGTGCCTAGGCGGCCACCGAAGAGGACCTTGTTGTCGCGGGATTCGGCGGCGAGATGTCGCGTGAAGTTGAACCTCGTTTCGGCATGCTTCAACACTGCTTCGAACCTCGATGCCCTCGAAAAGGCTTTAAAGTTTCACCCGTGGCCCGAAACCAATCCCATAACTCAACCGGTCACTACGCCATCGTCGCTAATTCACATACTTCGCCCACCGACGTTGGTTCAGCTGTACGCTGACTTGAGCAAGAAAGCGAACACGCTCGCGATATCTTTTGCGGCCCTGGTTTGCTCGCAAAGTAGGCTCACAGGTATGACTGCCACCCCCATCAAGGAATTCCAGGACACGCTGTGGAAAGCCGCCGATAAGCTGCGCGGCTCCATGGATGCCTCGCAATACAAGGACATCGTTCTTGGCCTCGTCTTCCTCAAGTACGTCACCGACGCCTTCGATGCCCGCCGCCAGGAGCTCCAAGCCGAGCTCGAAGTGGAGGGCGCAACCGAGGAGGAAATCCTCGAGGAGCTGGAGGACCGTGACGCCTACCTGGAAAAGAACGTGTTCTGGGTCGCCCCGGAAGCTCGCTGGGATTACCTGCAGCGCCACTCCAAAGGCAAGACCAGCGATGCTGGCGGCGAGTTCAAGGCGATCGGCAAGCTTATCGACGAAGCCGCAGAAACCCTCATGGCCAACAACCCCTCCCTGGAGGGCACCCTGCCGCACAACTACAACAGCGATAGCGTGGACCAGCGTCGCCTCGGAGAGCTCGTCGACCTTTTTAGCACCACCCGGTTCACCGCTGAAGGCCCCGAGCGCGCCCGCGATCTACTCGGCGAAGTGTACGAGTACTTCCTTGCCCGCTTCGCCTCCGCTGAGGGCAAGCGCGGCGGCGAATTCTACACCCCTCGCCCGGTGGTTCGCACACTCGTGGAAATCCTTGAGCCGACGGAAGGCCGCGTTTACGATCCCTGCTGCGGTTCCGGCGGCATGTTCGTCCAGGCGGAGAACTTCCTGGACACGCATGACAAGGATCCGTCCGCAATCGCGATCTATGGCCAGGAGCTCAACGAACGCACGTGGCGCATGGCCCGCATGAACCTCGCCATCCATGCCCTAAGCGCAAAGGGTCTCGGCGAGCGCTGGGGGGACACCTTCGCCCGCGACATCCACCCTGGTGTGGAGATGGATTACGTGCTGGCCAACCCGCCGTTCAACATCAAGGACTGGGTCCGCAACACCGACGACAAGCGCTGGATTTACGGCGTCCCGCCAGAGAAGAACGCGAACTTCGGTTGGATGCAACACATTATCTCCAAGCTCGGCCCCCAGGGCGAGGCAGGCGTGGTAATGGCCAACGGCACCATGACCTCAAACACCTCGGGTGAGGGCGAGATCCGCAAGAACATGCTCGTGGACGACATTGTCTCCTGCGTGATCACGCTGCCGGCTCAGCTTTTCCGGGCGACGGGCATTCCGGTATGCGTCTGGTTCTTTGCCAAGGACAAGGGCGCAGGGTCGAAGGGCTCCATCGATCGCCGCGGACAGTTCTTGCTTATCGACGCCCGCTCCCTCGGCCACATGGTCGACCGCAAAGAGCGAACCTTCTCCGACGAGGACATCCAAAAGATAGCGAACACGTTCCGGACATGGCGTGGCCGCTCAACTGCCGAAGGCGAGTACGAAGATGTCCCCGGCTTCTGCAAAGCGGTAACACTTGAGGAGATTCGCGAAGCGAATTACGCGCTTACTCCCGGCCGTTACGTCGGCTTCGCCGAGTCCGAGGAAGATGCCGAACCGATCGACGAGAAGATCTCACGACTGACCGCCGAGCTCACCGCAGCCCTGGACGAATCGGCTCATCTCGACACCGTTGTCCGCAAGCAGCTGGGGAGGTTGGGGTAATGGAATTGTTGAGGCTCAAAGATATAGGTGAAATTTATGACGGTCCTCATGCGACTCCCAAGCGAATTAGTACAGGGGATCTGCACTTCCTCAATATCAGTGGTCTTCAAAACGGTCGCTTAGACCTATCCACTGCTGATCGGATCTCTCCGAGCGATTTCGAAACCTGGACTAGACGCGTCCAGCCCAGACGAGACGACTTGCTCTTCTCGTACGAAACTCGGATCGGTGAAGCAGCACTGATGCCGGAGGGAATCTCTGCAGCGTTGGGGCGCCGAATGGCGTTGCTGAGGCCCGATAACAATATGGTCAATCCTCGCTATCTTCTCTACTTCTGGCTTAGCCCGAGATGGCAAGCATTTCTGCAGGAGCGAACGCTCTACGGAGCTACAGTTAATCGAATTCCTATTGGGGATATGCCGAACTGGCCCATTGCGCTACCGCCTTTAACAGAGCAAGTGAAGGTCAGCGGCGTCCTCGGCTCTATCGACGACAAAATCGCGGCAAACACCAGAGCAATTAACTCCTCCACCGCTTTAGCTGCAAAGATTGTGGAACGGGGAATGCAGTCGAACAACGTCCGATTAGGCGACGTAGCCCGGATAACCATGGGCACTTCTCCGAAAGGCGAGTATCTCAAGGAAGAAGTCGGCGGGCTGCCTTTTTATCAAGGTGTGCGAGACTTTGGTGAACTAACACCTCAGAAACGGGTTTTCACCGAGAACCCAGTACGAGAAGCGGAAACGGGAGACATCCTATTCGCGGTTCGTGCACCTGTAGGAGCAGTGAACGTCGCTTCCGAACCCACCGCAATCGGCCGCGGTTTAGCGGCAATTCGCGGCTCGGCTAACCACGTCGCCCTCTTCTACTTTCTCCGAGCTCACCCAGAGATTTGGAATACGCACCAAGACAATGGGACGGTCTTCGCCTCAATCAACAACACTGACCTTTCTAATGCACCCATCCCAGAGATTGAGATGGACCAGTCCCAGTTAAATCTTCTTACCGGGTTGCACAACCAGGCTCTGGTTCTCACGAAGCAAAATTTGATCCTCGCAAAAACCCGCGATGAGCTGCTACCGCACCTCATGAGTGGAAAGATCACTGTGAAGGAAGCGCAGCAGGTCACCGCTGCAGGCGTGGACATTGCAAGTGAAGAGAACGAGGCGTAGCACCATGGTCTACAGCGAGGCAGCGTTCGAAGTTGACGCGCTCGACTTGCTTGGCGAGCTCGACTGGACGCCAGTCAACGGCAAACAACTCGCTCCCGGCAGCGGTGAGCGCGACAATTGGCGCGACATCGTACTTCGCGGCCGCCTTCTCAACGCTTTGCGCAACCTCAACCCCGGGGTACCCGATGAGTACCTACGGCAGGCGATGGCTGAGGTGATTACTCCGCAATCGCAAAGTGCGATCACGGAGAACCACCGTCTGCATGAGATCTTGGTTGAGGGGTACCGCGGAATCGAATACTACGATGCCGACGGCGCGCGGAAGAACCCCACCATTACGTTCTTCTCACGCGACCCGTCCAAGAACGACTACATCGCAGCGAATCAGATCACCATCCGGAACCTGGACAAGGAACGGCGGTTCGACGTTGTGCTGTACGTCATCGGGATGCCGCTAGCGATCATCGAGTTGAAACAGTCCGGTTCCACAGCCACCGTCGAGAATGCGTTCAACCAGATCCGCACCTACGTTGAAGAGTTCCCGATGGCTTTCCGCTTCGCCAACATCGTGGTCGCTTCCGACGGCATCGATGCCATCTATGGAACGCCTTTCACCCCGCGCGAGCACATGAGCACATGGCGTGTCGACGACGACGGCGAACCATTTGAACAAGGTCCCCTCGTCGTGGTTAATGGCGAACAAATGACCGAATTCGACATGCTCATGTGGGGCCTGTTCAACGTTGAGCGCTTCGGACAGATTTTCGTGGATTTCACCGCGTTCGATGAGGTCGACGGGGAGTTGCGCATGCGAGTGGCGAAACCGCACCAATACTTCGCCGTAACCAAAGCCGCGGGCAGGACTATCCAAGCTGCCCGCAGCGACAAGAAGGCGGGTGTGGTGTGGCACACCACGGGCTCAGGCAAGTCCATGGAAATGGAGATGTATACCGCGAAGATCATGCGTGATGCCCGTCTGGATTCCCCCACCGTTGTTGTGCTCAATGACCGCAACGAGCTGGACAAGCAACTCTTCGACACGTTTTCGGTTTCTACCCTGCTGCCCGAGGACCCCATTCACATCTCGAGCCGAGAAGACCTGCGCGATCAGCTCAGGCAACGTCAGTCGGGCGGAATCTACTTTGCCACCTTGCAGAAGTTCGGTCTTCAAGGCACAAAAGAGGACCGCGAGCTAGAACACCCTGTGCTTTCGGAACGGCACAACGTGGTCGTGATCTCGGACGAGGCACACCGTTCCCACTATGGCTTCGGTGATACAAATGCCGACGGCTTCGCGCACCACCTGCGCACAGCCTTGCCGAACGCAACCATGATCGCGTTCACCGGCACCCCGATTGATGAGTGGGACCGGAACACCCGCGAAGTCTTTGGCGGCGAGATCGATGTCTATGACATGAATCGCGCCGTCGCGGACGGCGCGGTGGTTCCGGTTTACTTCGAGCCGCGGTTGATCCCCCTGGAGCGGATCCAAGGGATCACGGATGAGGAGATCGACGATGCAGCTGCCGGCATCCTCGCGGATATCGATGAAGAAGATCGAGAAAAAGCTCAGCGCTCCGTCGCAGTACTGAATACCGTTTACGGTTCGGAACAGCGCCTGAGCACTCTTGCACAGGACTTCGTACGTCACTGGGAGGACCGCCGGAAAAACATGTGGCAGTTCATTGGTGGACCCGGTAAAGCGATGCTCGTGGTTCAGACCCGCGACATTGCTGCCGACTTGTACGAGAAGATCATTGAGCTGCGGCCGAACTGGCACGACGATGACGACCTCAAGGGCAAACTCAAGGTCATCTACTCTGGTGCCGCCTCCGACCCATCGCACCTGCAAAAACACATCCGCAATCAGAGCCGGATGGATGCGGTCAAGGACCGGATGAAAGATGCTGACGATGAACTCGAGATCGCCATCGTCCAAGGGATGATGCTCACTGGGTTCGATGCTCCCCCACTGCACACGCTCTACCTGGACCGTCCCCTCAAAAGTGCGTTGTTGATGCAGACGCTCGCCCGCGTGAACCGCAAGTTCCGGCAAAAAGAAAGCGGGTTGCTCGTCGCCTATGCGCCGCTCGTTGACAACCTTCAGGCGGCCATCGCCGAATTCACTAAGAGTTCGTCCGATGAGGATGAAAAGGTGATCGGCCAAAATATTGAAGAAGCTCTGACGATCGTTCGCGGTTTCGTCGGCAAGCTCGATTCCCTCGCAGGCGAAGAATGGCGCGAGCTAGAGGTTATCGGCGAACAGCGTAAAGCTCGCCTGCAGCTTTTGGCAAAGCTACGCGATCCGCAGACGGTGGATGAGAACGGGCAGTACTCGTTAGCGAAACAGTTCAACGAAACTGCCGGCAAGCTTGCTAGGGCATGGGCACTGGCCTCCGGTAGTCCGAACGCCGTTGAGTACCGTAGCGACGTTCGCTTCTACTCGGACGTGCGCAACCAGTTGATCAAAATGGAAGCTGCAGACCGCCGTGCCAATGGCGAGCCACTCGGCGAAGAGATCATCATCCTACTGAGCCGGCTCGTTGTCGAATCCGCAGCATCGTCTGAAGTCATCGATATTTACGGTGAGATCGATCGTGAGCTACCCAATCTGCAGGACTTGAACTTCGAGGCGCTTGAACTTGAACGCAAGACAGGCTCGGAGACAGCATTGCTTATCGATGCCCTCAGGCGCGACCTCCTGCAAGAATCCCGCACCGCCACGGGCAACAACGAAGTACGTGCGAAGCAGTTCTCCGAGCGCATTCGCGAGCTGATGAACCGGTACACCAACCAGCAGCTCACCTCTGCTGAAGTTATTGCCCAGCTTATCGAACTGTCGAAAGCGATTGTTGCAGAGAATAAGCGCGGCGAATCTTTCACCCCTCCCCTGAGCAACGATGAGCTGGCGTTCTACGATGTTGTAGCCTCCAACGGGTCTACCGGTGAGGTTCTCGGGGACGATGTTCTAGCCCAAATCGCGCGAGACCTCGTAGCTGCACTGCGCCGCGACGCAAAGACCGATTGGACAGTGCGCGACGATGTCCGAGCGAAGTTAAGGCGCTCCATCAAGTCACTTCTGCGCAAACATGGATACCCAGCAGAGAAGCGCAGTGATGCAGTCGTTCTGGTCTTGGAACAGATGGAGCGCTTCGCGCCACGCTTGTCGGAGGTAGCGTGATGCGCGACCTCTTATCAGCTCAAATCGGTGTGAAGCTGGAGAAACCAAAACATTTGTCGTCCGCTAACTGGGACGCAATTGCAAAAGAGTATGAGCGTCTCACAAGAGCCGAGTCCGCAGACGACTTGGGGGACATCATCGGACAGTGTAAATGCCTCGTCGAAAGTGTGAGCCGGGTAACGCTAGAGCTCGATGGACGCCCACCACCCAGTAACGCCTCGTACTCAGAGGTCGCAAAAGATGCACATGAACTGCTTATCGATGTTAAAACCGAAGGTAAGCAAGTAGAAAGTGCAGGCAGGACGGCGTCCACACAGATGTCGAAAATTGCACGATCTCTTGGCGCATATCGAAACTCCCATGGCTCTGGACACGGAAGAGCATTCCTTCCTGAGATCCGTGAAGACACAGCTTTATCCATTGCGTCCTCCGCACTCTTGTGGGTTCACTGGGCGCTTCCTCGATTGGGTGACTTCGCTTATGGTCGCCCGAAAACGCTAATCCATGACCTTATTATCGACAACGCGGTCTTTTACCGTGGCACTTTGACCCGACGGTTAGAGGGCGCAGATCTGCCCCGGATGCAACCAAACCATCAACGTGAGGTTGGTGTCGCAGTGGCTAGACGGTCTATGCAGGGAACCTTCGTAGTCGCAGAGGATGGTGTGGAATCATGCGCGGACTCTAACTCGCTGGAGTTTTGGTCTGAGCAATACAGACTCGGCGTCGTCCGCGGACTATTCACCGACAAAAACGGAGATATCACCGTAACGAAATGGGGCGTCCAGAATGCTCTATTAGTCTTGGCCCCCGTTGAGAAGATCGCGGAAGAAGTTCGTGATGTTAGCAATCTTCTACTAGCCGCGGGCCTGTCGGCGATGCTGGCTCTTTCTTCGGAGGAGAAGAGTCAACTTACAGACACATTCAATCTCATTGAGAAAACACGATCGGGGGATGATCTCCTCTCCATCAAGAACTTACGCGACACCTTGGATATACCCCCTTTCTAACTCTGGGGCGTTAACGGGGCACTTGCAAGTCTCTTAGGAACTGACCCTTAGTGCCCGCGCGGCTGGTCGATCGCCTTGCCGTCCTCGAAGTAGGGGCGAACGTGGTTGTCGAAGACGGATAGGGCCACACCGATCACCATATGCATATCCAGGTACTGGTATGTGCCTAGGCGGCTGCCGAAGAGCACCTTGTTCTCGCGGGATTCCTCGGCGGCGAGACGTTCAGTGGAGCTAAACGTCATGCCGCATCGGCTGCCATGGAATTGAAGTTTGAACACGGCTTGAAAGAGTTCGCAGAGGTTGATATTATGAATGCCATCAGCTGGCCAGGAGGCGTGGTTATTGTCCACAACCTGGTCGGCGCTTTGTATTAAGGGGGAAGATTGGCACTGGATCCAGCCTCGTTCGACTTTGAGGGGGTCTTTAGCGAAAGCCGTTTGGAGCCTTTCCTCCGCCACACCAATGACGATCTGGCAAAGGCCAAGAGAGCCTACGCGTGGAATGCGGGGATCGCGTCGAGGTACATTGCTCGAACCGGTTTCGTAGAAGTAGGACTCAGAAATATTCTGGACGAATCGATGGTCGCTCTAACCGGCTTCGATCGCTGGTGGGACGCTTCCTACGAGGATTTGGCACCTTTCACTCAGCGTAGCGTCGACAAAACTCTTAGGCAGAGGGCGTTCGAGGGTGCTTACCCCCGAGATCGGTTCATCGCCAAAGCCGAGTTTGGTCTATGGACATCGCTCCTGCACCAAAGCAATGCAGAAAACTTTACCCAGCTAGCGAATCACGCTTTCGGGATGAAACGCGGCCACATGTATGACGTGATGGATAGAGTGCGCCGTTTGAGGAATCGGGCAGCACATCACGTTTGCCTCTTGGGCGATGATCACCTCGCAAACCAAGCGTTGATCAATAGAGCATTGGACTACATAGATAAGGATTTAGCTGTCTTCGTTGCTCAGGCAGACGATTTAGAACGGCTGCTGCAAAGTTACGATTCTTTCCTTGCTGGAAACTGCCACCTTTAGAAAAGAGAATCCTTAGGTTGACAGAATTCGGCAACCCACTTAGTAAAATGACCATCTGCTGCTCTCAAAGTAAGAGAATGAAGGCCACGTAGCAGCTTCTGGACTTCCCCGTTTTTACCCCATTCGTACGCGATTGTCGCCGGCGCTACTAGTCCATGAAAGGCCAAGTGCCTAATGCCCTGCACTAGCGGTTTCACATCGCTACCACCATCCGACAACCCCGCAAGTGTCTCTCTCAATTCATTCCGCTTCACGTACTGTTGCAAAGCTTTCCGCAGTTTTGTCGCCTCATAACCCCGGTACAGATCTGCAAGCTCCTCCGAACAGAGGGATACTCGCAAATACTTCTCCCGTGATCTCTTGCTAGCAAGTGTCGAAACTCGAGAATCGAATTTCAACGCTCCCTCCAGGGCCTCCAATGTGGAATAGGCCATCGCAAGCTGCAACAGGTCTGCATAGCCCCTAAAAGCTGAGGTGTCGGTTTCGAACGATATAGCCATTGTTGACGCTGCCCGATAACGATTAGCGAAACGAGAAACTGATGTGTTCAAGTCCTGCTTCCACGGCCGCCCCGATAGTGAATCAACGTAGGAAACGAAAGCGCGCCAGTCAGACGGATAACCAACTGGGTAACTGTTTGTCATTAGTGCCCGCGCGGCTGGTCGATCGGCTTGGCGTCCTCGAAGTACGGGCGAACGTGGTTGTCGAAGACGGACAGGGCCGCTCCGATCGCCATGTGCATGTCCAGGTACTGGTAGGTGCCTAGGCGTCCACCGAAGAGGACCTTGTTGTCGCGGGATTCCTCGGCGGCGAGACGTCGATAAGCTTCGAGCTTGGCGCGGTCATCGGGCGTGTTGATCGGGTAGTACACCTCGTCGTCGTCTTCTGCGAAGCGGGAGTACTCCTTCACAATCACGGTCTTCTCATCCGTGTAGTCGCGCTCCGGGTGGAAGTGGCGGAACTCGTGGATGCGGGTGTAGGGGACATCGGCGTCGTTGTAGTTCATCACCGGAGTGCCCTGGAAGTCCCCTGTTTCCAGCACTTCCTGCTCGAAGTCGAGGGTGCGCCAGCCGAGACGGCCTTCGGCGTAATCGAAGTAGCGGTCCAGCGGGCCGGTGTAGACAACCGGGGCATCCGGCGATTCAGCGCGGACTTTCTCGCGGACATCGAACCAGTCGGTGTTCAACTGCACATCGATGAGTTCGGACGACGCCATGTTTTCAAGCCAGGCAGCGTAACCGTCGACAGGCAGACCCTCGTACTTGTCGTTGAAGTAGCGGTTGTTGAATGTGTAGCGCACGGGTAGGCGGGAGATGATCTCCGGCGGCAAATCGGTGGGGTCGGTTTGCCACTGTTTGGCGGTGTAGTGCTTGACAAATGCGTCGTAAAGCGGCTTGCCGATGAGCGCAATACCGCGCTCCTCCAGATTCGTGGCAGCGGCGGGGTCGAAGCCTTCGCGCTGTTCCTCAATGAGCTCGCGCGCCTCATCCGGCGAGTAGTAGCGCCCGAAGAACTGGTTGATCAGGCCCAGGCCCATGGGGAACTGGTACGCGGTGCCGTCGTGCATAGCGAAGACGCGGTGCTGGTAATCCGTGAAATCCGTGAAACGGTTGACGTACTCCCATACGCGGTCGTTGGAGGTGTGGAACAAGTGGGCACCGTATTTGTGCACCTCAATGCCGGTTTCCGGTTCCGGCTCGCTGTAGGCGTTGCCGCCGATGTGCTCGCGCTTTTCGACGACTAACACGCGCTTTCCCAGCTCAGACGCTGCCTGTTCGGCGATAGTGAGGCCGAAGAATCCGGATCCGACGACGATGAGGTCATAAGTCATGCGTTCCAGCGTAGTGGGGTCGGAGCGCCACGGCAGGGACAGACGCGACACGCCGAAGATTCACAATGTCACCAGTTGTCACACGAGTCACTTAAACTTCGTTGTGATCTAGATTAGTCACAGCTGTCACAATTAACTCAGGAGCGATCACCGTGAAAGCACGTACACGTTTGAACCCGTCTTCCCGCAGGAAGACGCCGGTCATCGCCGCCGTCACCTCCGTAGCCCTTGTTGCCGCTGGTGTTTACGGCGGGAACGAGATTCTCAAGACCCAGGATGCCGCCGGTGCACAGATCGAGGTGACCACCTCGCAGGCATCGCTTTCCGACGCTGAGAATGTCGTCGTCGACGACCCAGCCGTCGCAACGCAGGGCGCAGAAGGCGACGCCGCCCGCACAGTCAAGGAGTTCACCCGCGACGAGGAGTTCTCCGTGTTCGGCCTACAGTGGGAAGGCGACCGCGACATTGTCGCCTTCGTCCGCGCCGAGCGTGCCGACGGCTCCTGGTCCGAGTGGTACCCGATGGACCTGCTGTCCACCCCCGAGGACGCCACCCACCAGGGCACCGAGCCGATCTACGTCGAGCCGACCAAGAAGGTGCAGGTCTCCACGGCCAACGTGGACCTCATCGAGAACGGCGACCTGAACATTGGCGGAACCGAAGTCACCGACCAGGACGACATTCCTGACGTTCCGCTTCCTGACGATGCGCTTCCCGACTCTGACCCGGTCGACCTCCCCGACGTGCCCGACGCCGACTCCCCCGCTGTCATGGGCGACGCACCGGCGCTGCCGACCAACTACGGTGACATCGCACCGGTGGCGGACATCGAGGAGCTCAGCGAAGAAGGCGCCGAAGAGCACGGCGATGAAGACCCCGCCGAGGCTCCGGCCGAGGCTGCTCCGGTGACCACCGCCAGCGACCTCGAGGCCGTCTTCATCGACGGCGGCGAGGGCACTGTCGATGGTGCGATCGCCCCGGCCCAGTACAACAGTAACGGTATGCCCAAGGTGATCACCCGCGCCTCCTGGGGTGCGAAGAACGCCACCGGCACGAGCTACACCGAGCCGACCAAGGCCGTCACGGTGCACCACACTGCTGGCTCCAACAACTACACCGCAGCTCAGGCACCGGGCATCATGCGCTCGATGCAGGCCTACCACCAGGGCCTGGGCTGGCAGGATCTGGGCTACAACGCCGTGGTGGACAAGTACGGCAACATCTACGAGGGCCGCGCAGGCGGCCTGGACCGCGGCCCGCAGGGCGCGCACGTCGGCGGCTTCAACTCCAACACCTGGGGTGTGTCCATGATGGGCGACTACTCCAAGACAGCCCCGACCCCGCAAGGGCTCAAGGCCATGGGCGACATCATCGGTTGGAAGGCCGCAAGCTCGAACTTCGACCCGACCGGCACCGTCTACCTGCGCTCCGACTACTCCTTCCGCGGCACTAAGTTCCCGAAGGGCTCCGGCGCGAACTTCCCGGCCATCAACGCCCACCGCGACTTCCACTACAACGACTGCCCGGGCGACATGCTCTACTCCCAGCTGGGTACTGTCCGCAGCCACGCGAAGACCAAGTACAACGAGATCAAGGGCGGCGGTGCAGCACCGGCACCGAAGCCCGCTCCGAAGCCGAGCAACGGCAACAACGGAAACAACGGCAACTCCGGCACGGTGAAGGACTCGAACGGCACGGAGACCAACATCAACAACGCGGCCAACCTGTCCAGCGACATCTCCTTCGAGGACATCCTCAGTGGTGACCCGGCAGCAATCGCTGCTGCCGTGGGCTCTGTCGCCGGTGCTGTGCTCCTCTTCATCGCAGGCAAAGACCTGATTCCGGAGGAAGTCTCGAACGTGGCCAACATTGAGGTCCTGCCGGGCATGACGCTGTCCAGCCTGCGCCCGCACATCGGCAAGATCGTCGAGATGTCCGGCAGCGAGGATATTCAGGACACCTGGCGCAAGGTCGATCCGATCCTCGGCCAGCTCGACGGAGTGGTCAAGGGTGTCGGCGGCGACGAGTACGCCTTCTTCGAAAACGGCGTCGAGGCGCTCTCCTCCGACGGCAGCAGCGTGGTCATGCCCGAGAAGATCGCCGACGCCTGGCTCAAGCAGGGCATGGACCTCGGCCCGCTGGGCAAGCCCGTCAAGAGCGACGATGCAGCCTCCGGCGGTGACGTCCGCGTCGACTTCGAACGCGGCAAGATCACCTACAACGTGCAGACCAACAAGCTGGACGTCACTATCGACGAGCGCTAACCGCTAAGGCGCCAAGTCCAGGGAGCGGGAAACCGCTTCCTCCCATTGCGAAACGAGCCGGTCCCGGTCGGGGCCGGCCATTTCGTTTTCCCAGGTGGTGTCCCCGCCGAGGCTCAAGGGGTCGTCGATAAGCCCAGCGCCAAAACCCGCTGCACTGGCTGCGCCCATGACTGTCGTCTCCATGTTGTCTGGGCGGACCACCGTGGAATTGAGCATGTCGGCTTGCATTTGCATGAGCAGGTCGTTGGCGGTCATGCCGCCGTCGACACGCAATGCGTCGATGCTGATGCCGGAGTCTTTCTCCATCGCGTTGACCACCTCGAGCGTTTGCAGGCAGGTCGCGTCGAGGGCAGCGCGCGCGATGTGGCGGCGGTCGATGTAGCGAGTGATGCCGGTGATCACGCCGCGCGCGTCCGGGCGCCACCGCGGGGCGAACAGGCCGGAAAACGCCGGAACGATCACCACGCCCGCGGAATCGTCGACCTGGCTGGCAAGCGTCTCCGACTCGGCGGCGGAAGACAGGATGCCCATCTGGTCGCGCAGCCACTGGATCAGTGAGCCGCCAACCGCAACTGACCCCTCCAGCGCATAGACCGGCTTCTTGCCGTCCTGCTGGTAGGCGACGGTGGTCAGCAGGCCGTGATCCGAAAACTGCGGCTCCTCACCGGTGTTGAGCAGCATGAACAGGCCGGTACCGTAGGTCATCTTCGCGTCGCCCTGCTCGAGGCAACCCTGGCCGAACAACGCGGCCTGCTGGTCGCCGAGCACACCCGTGATCGGCACATCGCGGCTGCCCTTGCGCCGGCGCATGGTGCCGAAAGAACCGAAGCTCGGCCTGATCTCCGGCAGGATCTTGCGCGGGACACCGATCTCCTCGCAGAGCGCGTCATCCCAATCGAGGGTCCCCAGGTCCATGAGCAGCGTGCGCGACGCATTCGTCACATCGGTCACATGCTGGGCGCCGCCACGACCGAAAACCGAGCGCTTCCCGCGCGCGCCGCCGGTGAGATTCCAAATCAGCCACGTATCGACGGTGCCCGCCAGCAACTCCCCCTTCTCCGCCCGCTCCCGCGCACCCTCGACGTTATCCAGGATCCACGCCCACTTCGGACCCGCCGGGTACGAGTTAGCCAACAGGCCCGTCTTCCGCAGGTAGCGGCCCTTTTCGCCCTCCCCGAAACGCTCGGTGCGGGTATCTTGCCAGACAATCGCGTTGTAGACGGGCTTGCCTGTGGCTCTATCCCAGACCACGGCTGTTTCCCGCTGGTTTGTCAGGCCGACGGCGCTGATGTCTTCGAGCTCCAAGTCAGCGTCGACAAGCGCCTCGGACAGCGCGCGACGAGTATTGCGCCAAATCTCCCGCGGATCGTGCTCCACCCAGCCCTCACGCGGCATGATCTGCTCATGCTCGAACTGCGCCGTCCCCGCCACCTCACCGTCGGTGGTGGTGATGTAGCAGCGTGTCGACGTCGTCCCCTGGTCGATGGCAGCGATGTACATGGGGGCTATTAAACCTTATGGGGTTGGGGGTCGCGGTGGCGCCTAGCGGTGCCGGAATACTGCTGGCGGTTTTCCGGAATACTGCTCATGCGAAGCTGCAGGTCAAAAGGATGCGTTCTTGCTTATAACCTCGAGCAGTATTCTAAGGCCTGAATGCTCACTGCAGTGCGCACGGTGATGCTGCGCTGCCAGGTCCAGCTGGTTCATGATGGACACAGGAAACCCCGGGGGGATCATGGACAAGCAGGCAGAACTCGAACTGATACGGGAATCAATCCGGCACTGTAGGTCAGCGGTAGTCACAGGTCCTGCGGCTACGCGCCTTATGGGTGTGAACACTCTGACTTGGGTGAGGAAGACAGATGTCCTCCTCCGCAATGGTGCGAAACCCCGGGCCAAAATGAAAGGGCAGCTTGTGTACCGCAGTGCCATCCTCAAGCCCCACGAGATCCGAGAGATCAACGGGGTTGCAGTAGTGAGGCCAGTGAGAATGCTCCTCGATACACTGCGCTACCACGGGAGACTCGAATGCCTCGTAGCCTTGGAATCTTTGCGGAACAAGTGGCCTGACAGGTTCACACAGGCCCTTCTTCTGGAGTCGTGTGAAACTCTTCCCCGCGCAAAGGGGGCCAAGGACCTGCGTGAACTCATTGAATATTCCGCCGACACCAGCGAAAGTCCCCTTGAAACCGTCGCGCGCGATCGGTTGCTGCAGCTTCCCGAAGTGGTCACGCTCGAACCTCAGGCAGAGATCGCCTACCGAGGCGATTATGGGGAACTATGCCTCTCACGGGTGGACTTCTTAATCAACGGATTCCTCGTCGCAGAGGTGGACGGGGCAGCAAAATACTCCGGCATATACGGGGATCCACGAAAGGTGATTACCCGGGAGAAGACGCGAGAGAACGGCATTCAAGCCGAGGGCTTCCCGATCGTGCGGGGAGATTGGACATCAGTCATGGAAGGCATCTTCGCCAACCGAGTTGCGCAGATCGTGCGCGCGGAAGAGAACAGGAAGTACTCCATCTACCGGAGAGGTGCCTAGCGACGCTGGAATACTACTGGGCAGTTTCCGGAATACTGCTCGTAGAAAACACCAGGTCAAAAGCGTGCAAAAAAGCTTATATGCTCGAGTAGTATTCCAGGCCAGCAAGGCAGGGCCCAGCAAGGCAGGCGCCAGCGAGCGGGCGGGCAGGTCGGGCTGGCCGGACTGCAGCGAGCTAGAACCACCGCTCCAGCACCCGGGCCACCCCGAAGTCGTCGTTGGAGGTGGTGACAAAGTCAGCAGCATCGTGAACGATCGGGGCCGCATCCGCCATGGCCACTCCCATTCCGGCCCAGGCGAGCATCTCAATGTCATTGGGCATGTCGCCGAAAGTGAGCACCTGTTTCTGATGCACGCCGTAGTGGGCGGCCAGGGTGGACACGCCGGTGGCTTTATTGATGCCGGGGGCGGAGATCTCGATCAAGCCATCGTTCATGGAGTAGGTGACGTGGGCGTCGGCAGGGTCGATGAGCGGAGCGACAACGTCGAAAAGCTCGGCGGAATTCATGTCAGCGCGCCGGACAAGGATCTTCGCGGCGGGCACCGAGGTCAGCTCGTCGACGTCGACCACGCCGTACCCGATGTCCCACAGGTCTGGGCTGTACCCGGGGGTGATCAGGAAGCATTCGTCCTCGGGGTCGAAGGCGGAAGATCCGACACGCTCGACGCCGAAACCGTACTCAGAGGGCGAAGCCGGCCCGAAGACCTCCTGCACCGCGGAGGCAATGTCGCGCAGGGTGTCGGGCTGCAGTTCGTGGCGCGCCAGGACTTCATCGCGGGCAGGGTCGTACAGCACGGCACCGTTGGCGCACACGCTCAACGGGGTGAACGGTAGCTGGTCGAGGACGGGGGTGAGCCAGCGGTGGGGGCGGCCCGTCGCTAAGCACACGTGCGTTCCGCTGCGGACTGCGCGCGCCAGCTTATCCCGCAGGCGGGAGCTGACGCGGCCGTTGCTGTCCAGCAGTGTGCCGTCAATGTCGCTGACGATGAGCCGTGGTGCCACTACTTCTTGCCCTTCTTCCTGTCGCGCTCGGCCTTTTCCCGCTCCTTGATCACGCGGGCCTCCTCGAGCGTCGGCGCCGAGCCGCCCATGGAGGCCGGCATCCAGTCCAGGCCGGGCGGGAATGGGCCGAAACGGTCGTTGTACTGGGCGCGGGAGACGTCGAGAAGCTCCTGCATTGCGTCTTTGAGCCGCTGCGTGACCTCCTCTGCCGTGCCATCAGTGGAGATAGCGGGGCCAATGTTGATGACAATCGGATAGTGGTTGCGGCCCAGGCTGGGTTTGCGGCCCTTTGTCCAGAATCGCTGCGTGCCCCAAGCGGCGACGGGGATGAGCGGCGCGTCGGACTGCTGCGCAATGCGGGCGGCACCGGTCTTGAAGTCCGACAGTTCGAAGGACGGAGAGAGCGTACCGTCAGGGAAAATGCCCACGACCTCGCCCTCTTCAAGCCGCTCAACGGCGGTGACGATGCTGTCCGCGCCGAGGGACCGGTCGACTTCGATGTGGCGCACAGAGCGGCAGACCGGGCCGAGCAACCAGTGGTCGAACAGCTCCTTCTTGGCCATGTAGCGCGTCGGGCGGCGGCCGCGGAGCATGCCCGGCAAAGCGCCGGCGATGAAGTCGTAGTAGCCGATGTGGTTCGTCGCAACAAGTGCCGGCCCCTCAACCGGAACGTTCTCCAGGCCATGCACGAAGATCTTCACTCCCTGCGCACGAAGCAGAGGGATCATCGTGTTCCTGATCGCCTGATACATCCGCTCGCGCTTCCAACCGGGCTGGATGGGCACCACCGGAACGTCGGCCGGGATGTAGAAAATCCCGTTCTCAACGCGGTAGTCAGGCTCGTTCACTTCCTCGCCTCCCGTGCAGCTTTCTTGGCGGCCCGCTCGCGCTCCAGGATCTGGTTCGCCTCCTCCAGCGTCGGGGCACTGCCGCCAAGGGAGGCCGGCATCCAGTCCAGACCGTCCTCGAACGGCCCGTACTTCTCGGCGTACTTTTCCCGCAGTTCTTCGAGCTGCGCCTGCATTGCGTCCTTGACCCGGCGCGTGTCTTCCTCCGCGTTGCCGGTCGCCCAGATGGGTTCGCCGTAGGAGACGAACACCGGTGTCTTGGAGCGGCCAAGGTTCTTCTTCAGGTCCTTGGTCAGGATGCGCTGCGAGCCCCAAATCACTGTCGGGATCATGGGCACCCCAGCTTCGTGCGCGATGCGCGCGGCACCCGTCTTGAACTCGGCGAGTTCAAACGACCGCGAGATCGTCGACTCCGGGAAGATGCCCACGAGTCCGCCGTCAGCAAGCCACTTTGTGGCCTCGCTAATCGACGCCGCACCCGCCGCACGGTCCACCGGCACATGCTTCATCCCGCGCATCAAGGACCCGACGACGCGCATGTCGAAGACCTCTTTCTTCGCCATGAACCGCACCAGCCGCTTGCCCTGCAAGTGCGGGCCGATGCCAGCAATGATGAAGTCGTAGAACCCCGTGTGGTTGATCACGTACAGGCCACCCGATTCAGTCGGATTGTTCTCCACGCCGAAGATGGTGAACCGCAGCCCTTGGGCGCGCATGATCCCTTTGAAACCGGAGATAATGGCCTGATAAAACCGCTCGCGGGATTCTTTCGGGTGGGGCGCTGGCGGGGTGAAGTCGCTGCCTGCGACGTCGAAAAGCGTCATGGCGTGAGCACCTCTTTCCCGACCCACGGGCGCAACGCCTCAGGCACGACAACCGACCCGTCCGCCTGCTGATTGTTTTCCAGAATGGCTACGAGCCAGCGCGTGGTGGCCAGCGTGCCGTTGAGCGTCGCCGCGGTCTGGGTCTTACCGTCCTCGTTGCGGTAGCGCGTGTTCAGGCGGCGGCCCTGGAAGGTGGTGCAGTTCGACGTCGACGTCAGCTCGCGATAGGTGTCCTGCGACGGCACCCACGCCTCCGTGTCGAACTTGCGGGCGGCGGAAGCGCCGAGGTCGCCAGCTGCAACGTCGATAATGCGGTACGGCACCTCAACCGCCGCGAGCATTTCGCGCTCGAGCCCCAGCAGCTTCTGGTGCATCTCCTCGGCGTCCTCGGGCTTGCAGTAAACGAACATCTCCAGTTTGTCGAACTGGTGGACGCGCAAAATTCCCTTGGTGTCCTTGCCGTAGGAGCCCGCTTCACGACGGAAACAGCTCGACCACCCCGCGTACAGCAACGGCCCATCGGACAGATCGATGATCTCGTCGCGGTGGTAGCCGGCCAGAGCGACCTCAGAGGTGCCCACGAGGTAGAGGTCATCGCGCTCGAGGTAATAAATCTCCTCGTCATGGGCGTCGAGGAAGCCGGTGCCCGCCATGATCTCCGGGCGGACCAGTACCGGCGGCACCATGACCTTGAAACCGGCCTCGCGCGCTTTCTGCGCAGCCAGCATGAGCATGCCGAGTTGCATCCACGCGCCGTCGCCGACGAGGTAGTAGAAGCGGGCGCCGCCGACCTTGGTGCCGCGCTTCATGTCGATGATCCCCAGGGCTTCGCCCAGATCCAGGTGGTCCTGCACTTCAAAGTCGAACTCCGGCAGCTCGCCGACGTGCTCGAGCACCTCGAAGTCCTCTTCGCCGCCCGCGGGAGCGCCCTCGATGACGTTGGAGATGGCGTATTGCAGCTTGACGACGTTCTCCTCCGCCGTCTTCTGCACCTCCTCAGCCTCTTTGACCTTCGTCTTCAGCTCGTTGGAACCCTCCAGCAACGCGGGCCGTTCCTCCGGCGAGGCCTGGCCGATCTTCTTGCCAAAGGCTTTCTGCTCCGCCCGCAAGGAATCTGCCGTAGCGATCGCTCCGCGACGCTTCTCATCCGCCGCCAGGAGGGCGTCTACTAGCCCCGGATCCTCACCGCGGGCGTGCTGGGAGGCACGGACGACATCGGGATTTTCACGCAGAAACTTCAGATCAATCACGGTTATAACACTACCGTCAGGCATGATAGTGGGTATGGCTGCACGAAAATCCGCTTTGACCCCGGCCGCGTTGCGCACCATTTTGGTGGCCACGCTCGCGGGCTCGCTAGGCATGGGCACCTACGCCGCCGCGACCGGATTCGATGTTGCGGCAGGCAACGGCAACGGAAACGGCACCTCCCAGACGTCGTCCACGTCGAAGAAGGGCGATGACACCGAAGCCTTCACCGCCGCCGACCAAGGCGCCTGCCTGACGTGGGAGTCCCAAGAGGACGGCTCCATCTCCGGTTTCACCGAAACGCCCTGCGACAATGAGCACCGCTTCGAGGTCACTGCCCGCGAAGACCTGAACACCTACCCCACGCAGGAATTCGGTCCGGACGCGCCACCGCCGAACCCGACCAGACAGGCGCAGCTGCGCGAGGAGCTGTGCCAGACAGCATCCATCCGCTACCTCAACGGCCGCTACGATCCGTCGGGCCGCTACTCCATCGCCCCGATTCTTCCGCCCGTCGAGGCGTGGGAGCGCGGCGACCGCACCATGCTGTGCGGGCTGCAGGAAACTGATAGCCAAGGCACCCCGATCCTCACCGTCGGCCACGCCGCCGAGCAGGACCAGGCCCGTGTCGCGGAGCCCGGCACCTGCGTGATCACTGATGACGCCAACACGCTGCGGACCGTCGATTGTGCCGACCCGCACCACATTGAAATCACCGAGAAGGTCGACCTGGCCCCCGTCTTCCAAGACCGCACCCCGTCTACCGAGGACCAGAACAAGTACTTGGGCGACGTGTGCGCCAAGGCCGCAGAGAACTACCTCGGCGGGGAGGAGAACCTATACCAGTCCACCCTGCAGGTGTACTGGGGAACCTCCAACAGCCAGGCATGGGACGGCGGCAGCCGCTCCGTCAACTGCGGACTGATCTCCGCCAAGGACGACCGCTTCGCCGAGATCACCGGCTCCGCCAAGGACGGCCGCGACGCGCTGAAGGTTGACGGCGAGACACCGAAGCCCCCGCCGGAGCGCCGCCCGCTGCGCGAGGAATCCGAAAGCCCCAGCTCGACCGAAGACACCCCGTAATGGAGCCGGTCAGCGACGAGGTGTTCGAGGGCCTCATTAATGACGCCCTCGACCAGATCCCCGAGGACTTCGCCCGCAACATGACCAACATGGTCATCCTGGCCAGGCCCTATAACGAGGACAACCCGAGTCTGCTCGGCCTTTTTGAGGGCGTGCCGCTGCCGAAGCAGCACGCCAACCACACCGGCTTCCTGCCGGATGCAGTGTTCATCTACAAAGATGCCCTCGAAGCGATCTGTTCTGACCTCGACGAGCTCCGCCACGAGGTGAAAGTCACCGTGTTCCACGAGGTCGGCCACTACTTCGGCCTCGAGGAGCACGAGCTGCACCACCTCGGCTGGGGCTAGGCGCCGGGAAGGTCGTAGTCAGCCCACTTCACCATGCCCCACTGGCCGAAATCAGCCACGGGATCCCCGGTCGGCCCGGCACACGGATCTAGCACGACGAACTGGCAGTTCGGCAGGTAGGACCGCTCGGCATACGTCGGATCGACCTCGCAGGCGTTGGCGGTGAACGCACGGATGGCGCCGCCGTGGGAGACGGCAACCGTCGTCACGCCTTGGGCTGTTTGCTCCGCGAACGGCAGCAACGCGCCCTTGTAGCGGGCGAGGAAGATTTCCAGCGAGTCGCCGTCCTGGATCCCCGAGGCTAGGTCGCGGCGGTAAAAACCGCGAAACGCCTTCAGATACGCGTCGTGCGCTTCCCAGGAATAGTGCATCTCCCATTTCCCGGCGTGGACTTCCTGCAGCCCCTCGACGGCGGGAATGTCGCCGAAACGCTCCCCGAACGCGATGGCCGCAGTCTGTCGGGCGCGGGTCGCCTGGGACGAAATCACCTGGTCAACATCGTATTCAGCCAGAATGCGCTCCCCCGTCTCGCGCGCCTGCTCTTGGCCCAGCTCCGTCAGCTCCGCCCCCGGCAGAAGCGTGTCCAGCTTGTGGTCGACATTGGACGTGGTCTGCCCATGACGCAGAAGAATCAGCATTTAGTTCCCTTCCCTCGCAGCACGGACCCAGTCCTCGGCCTCGCGCAGGCGAGCCGGGGCCTCGATCGTGTCCACAACCGCTTCTTGCTTATCGACGAAGCGCGGCCACGACCCCAAAAACGCTATCTTCGACGCCCGCAGCCACAAGGACCGCAGCGCCTCCGCCACCTGCACATCATCAATGTGGCCGACGAAGTCCACGTAGAAGTTATAGGTGTTGGCTTCCTCGCGCGTCGGGCGCGACTCGATGCGGCTCAGGTCCACCCCGCGGTAGGCGAATTCCTGCAACGCTCCGACGAGCGTGCCGGGTTCGTTGGGCAGCTGGAAGACGACGGAGGTGCGGTCGTCGCCGGTCCGCGGCGTCGGCACGCCCCGCGGCCCGGCCAGCACGAACCGTGTCCGCGCACCGCGCATGTCCGCGATGTCTTCGGCGACCACCTCCAGGCCGAACAGGTCCGCTGCTCTCTTCGGCGCCGCCGCGACATCCGCCTGCCCTTCGGCCACAGCTTGCGCTGCCGCCGCGTTCGAGCTCGCGGCCACGAACTCCACGCCGGGAAGGTTCTCACCGAGCCAGGAACGGACTTGGCGGTGGGCGACAGGATGCGTCGAAAAGCGGGCGGCATCTGAGAGCTCGAAGCCCGGCCGCGTCATGATGGCGAAACTGATCGGCAACTCCACCTCGCGGTACACCATCACCCCCGGCGCCTCCACGAACGCATCAGACGTGCTGGTCACAGCACCATCGACCGAGTTCTCGATGGCCACCACCGCGTACTGGGCCCGCCCGTCGCGCACCGCACCCAGCGCCTCCGACGGCGAATCCACGGGCAGCGGCTCCACGTCGCCGATGTGCTCAGCCAGACGCCACAGCGCCTCCTCGGTGAACGTGCCCGCAGGACCCAGATACGCGACGGTTGCAGTCATAGTTCCCCAGCCTACAGTTGCTCTCATGCACGCCCGGCTCAAACTTGAGATCCTCATCGTCCTCGCTGTCACCTTCGGCATGTCCGGGCTCAAGGCAGCCATGAAGCTTATCGACGCCTGGCTCTCCCCCACCCCCCTCAACCAAAAACAGGTCGTCCTCAACGACTCCGTCTCGCGCCTGGACTGGCTCGACGTGGGCCTCCAGCTCGCATCCGCTGGAACCTTGATCGCGTGGGGGCTTCTTGCGCTGTATTTGTTGGCGGTGGTGCCGGCTGGTTCGGGTTCTGGCTCGGGGTCTGCGGTCGGGTCGGGTGCCGGTTCGGCTTCTCATGTCGGTTTTGCGTGGCGGTGGCCCGGGTGGCGCGACTGGGCGTGGGGCGCGGGGTTAGCCGCACTGATCGGCCTACCTGGCCTGGCTCTTTACGTGGGCGCCTTGCACTTCGGATTTTCGGCGGAGGTCGTCCCCGCCACCGACTCATCTAAGTTGCCCCTGCTGTTGGCCTGGTCTTTCGCCAACGCCTTTGGTGAAGAGATCGTGGTGGTGATGTGGTTTGTCTCCCGGCTGCGCCAACTCGGCGTGCCCGTGTGGGGTGCCATCGCCGGGTCCGCTGTCCTTCGCGGATCCTACCACCTCTACCAGGGATTTTCCGCCGGCTTGGGCAATGTGGTCATGGGCGTGGTTTTCGCCTGGTTCTACGCGCGCACCGGAAAAGTCTGGCCACTGATCCTCGCCCACTTCCTTATCGACGCCGTCGCCTACATCGGCTACCTTTTCCTCGACCTCTCTTGGCTTGGGATATAGCAGGGAGTCCGCAGCGCGGACAGGCCAGGCTACAAAACCGCAGGGACTCCGCAGAATTTGCGGGGGCCCGGTGACGACAGGTTGGGGGCCGGAATACTGCTCGCTGTTTTCCGGAATACTGCTCAAGTAAACGTGCAGGTCAAAAGCATGCTCTTTGGTTTATGTGGTCGAGCAGTATTCCGGAACTCGACGGATTGCACTCCGCAAGGTGGACGGCCTCGGTTGTAAAACTGCAGGGACTCCGCAATGCGGAGTGGACGGTCACAAAACCGCAGGGAGTCCGCAGCGTGGACTCTTCTAAAACTTCCCAATGTAACTGGTGTGAATTGCTGGGACATGTGATGTGAGCGTTTAGGATAGTCACCATGTCGACAACGCCGCCGAGACCTCCACACTCCAACGATCCCCGGGACAACCCCGGGGACTTCGTTGTGGGTCGGGACGGCAAACCGCTGATCGACCGATACGGCCGTCCGATCCGCAAGCGTGCAACAAGTCAGAACCCCAGTGGCCAACCCAACCAGACCCAGTGGGGCGTCGGCCGTGGCGACGAAGAGCCCGTGCGCAGGGCGGCTCGCGAGCGGCAGCCAGCCTCGCCCGAGCGACCAGACCGAGCAGAGCGGCCACGTCAATCAGAGCGACCAGCCCGAACAGCCCAACCAGCTCAATCGGACCGGCCGCGCCAGTACTTGCCGAATGAGACGGGGTATCAGCCTCGGCAGACTCCGCACCATTCGCCGCAATCGGCGGAAAGAGCAGCAGACCGTCCGAACCGCCCTGCAAGGAACGCGCAGCGTTACCGCGATGACCTACCGGGCGATCTGAACCAGCCGCGGCAGCGGCCGGGCCAAAGACCAGCGCAACGACGTGACCAACCGTACGAGCCTCCCCGCCAGCGCCGGCGCCCGCGGTTGCGCATGCCCCGGCTCCGGGGCTGCATCCCGACGGCGCTGACACTGCTACTGGTTCTCATTGTGGCAGGCACCCTCTTCGTGGATACGCGCCTGACCCGCGTAGATGCCTTCCCGGACAACCAGGTGGCCAACACAGCAGGCACG
Source organism: Corynebacterium sp. CCUG 65737 (assembly GCF_024454115.1). NCBI lineage: Bacteria > Bacillati > Actinomycetota > Actinomycetes > Mycobacteriales > Corynebacteriaceae > Corynebacterium > Corynebacterium sp. CCUG 65737. The sequence continues at coordinate 21,456 of NZ_JAGPZB010000010.1, read as the reverse complement.
AACTGGCTGATTGTGGGTTCGGACTCCCGCCAGGGTTTGAGCGACGAAGACATTGAGCGCCTGGGAACCGGCGGCGATATTGGTCAGGGCCGCACGGACACGATCATGCTCATGCACTTGCCGGCCACGGGAAAGCCGACGCTGGTGTCGCTCCCGCGTGACTCCTACGTGGAGATTCCTGGATATGGGATGGACAAGATCAACTCGGCGTTCGCGTTCGGTGGCCCGAAGTTGCTGACGGAGACGGTGGAGCAGGCCACGGGCCTGCGCATCGACCACTACGCGGAAATCGGCATGGGCGGTCTCGCCGGGCTGACCGACGCAGTGGGCGGCGTGGAGCTATGCCCGTCCGAACCGATCCAGGACCCGTTGGCGAACCTGGACGTGCAGGCAGGCTGCCAGAAGATGGATGGGCCGACCTCGCTGGGTTACGTCCGCACGCGCGCGACGGCGATGGGCGATCTGGACCGTGTCCAGCGCCAGCGCGAGTTCATGAGTGCGCTGATGAAGCGCGTGGTCTCACCTGGTGTGCTGCTCAACCCGTTCCGTCTGGTTCCGATGGCCTTGCGCGGAACGAACCTGCTCATCGTCGGCGAGGGCGACCACGTGTGGCACCTCGCGCGCATGGCGCTGGGGCTGCGCTCGGGCGTGGAAACGGAGACTGTCCCCATCGGACAGTTCGCCGATTCCGAGGTGGGCAGCGTGCTCATCTGGGATGAGGCGGGTGCGCAAGAGCTCTTCGCTAAGTTGCGCTAGAAAGCATGTGCTTTACGACGCCCGCTGCTCTAGCTCCTCCGGCGTCGCCCCGGGCGTGTGATCGTTCACGCCGGGGAGATGGTGCCGGCCGGTGACGTAGTACAGGGCGACAACGATGACGCTGAAGGCGATGCCGACCCAGAAGGCCGGCCTGAACTCGGGGAGCCAGAGCATGATGCCGAAGGTGAACAGGATGAACGCCACGGCGAAGTACTGGCCGTAGGGGAACAGCGGTGTCTTGTAGGTCAGGGCGGCGGCTTCTTCGGGGGTCATGTGGCGCCTCGAAGCGAGGTGCGCCAACAGGATCATCAACCACACGAAGATGGTGGCGAAGGTGGCCAAGGACGCGATGAGCTCGAAGACGCTCTCCGGAATGCGGGCGTTGGCCACGACGCCGACGACCATGACGATGAGAAGGATGATCGTGGTCATGACGGGCACGCCGCGGACGGTCTCCGCCATGATCGACGGCGCGAACTTCTGCTTGGCCAGCCCGGTGAGCACGCGGCCGGCACCGAAGATATCGGCGTTGATAGCGGACAGAGCGGCAGTGATGACCACGATGTTGAGCAGGCTGGCCGCCCAGTTCACGCCGAGAACGGAGAAAATCTGGACGAAGGGGGACTCCTCGCCGGTGATGGTGCGCCACGGGTTGATCATCAAGATGACCAGGATGGACAGCACGTAGAAGATGAGGATGCGCACCGGCACGGCGTTGACGGCCTGCGGGATCGCCTTCTTCGGTTCGGCCGCCTCGGTGCCGGCGACTCCGATGATCTCGGTTCCGCCGAAGGCGAAGAGCACCAGGATGAAGGAGGCGACCATGCCTTCAAAACCGTTGGGGAAGAACCCGCCGTCGTTGACTAGGTTGGCCGGGCCGGTGGCGGCGTCGGAAAGCCCGAAGGTGAGCACGGCCGCGCCAGCGACGATCATGGCGATGACCGCGCCGACCTTGATGATGGTGAACCAGAATTCCAGCTCGCCGAATGCTTTCGCGCTGGCGAGGTTGGCGGCCCCGACGATGAGCAGCGCGGTGACGATCCACACCCAGCGGGAGACATCCGGGAACCAGAAGCTCATGTAGACACTGATGGCAGTCAGGTCCGCCAGCGCCACAATGACCATTTCGAAGGCGAACATCCAGCCGGTCAGGTAGCCTGCGACGCCGCCTAAGTGCGCACGCGTGTACTCGGCGAAAGAGCCGGTGACGGGGTGGCGCACGGCCATCTCGCCCAGGGCGCGGAGCATGAAGTACACCACGGCACCGCCGAGCAGATAGACCAGCAGCACAGACGGGCCGGCCGCTTGGATGGCACCGAATGAACCGTAGAACAGGCCGGTGCCGATAGCCGAGCCCAGGGCGATGAAGTTGAGGTGGCGCGTGTTCAAGCCCTTCGGCTTGGTCCTAGATGTAAGGGCTTGCGCAGACGAGGGGGAAGACACAGGTTCAGACACACGCTGAGCTTAAGCCCGCCCCCGGTCGGGGGAGAAAACGCTCCCTAAAAAGGGTTTAGAGCCTAGCCTTCCGACTCTTGCGGTGAATCCGCCGGAACGATAGGAGGTTCTTTCTTATGAGCAGCAAACATGAGAAACACTGGGGTGAAAGCGACTATCGCCATAAAGACCGCTGGGACCGGCTTATCGAACCAAGCCAGGAGGAAAGCTCCAACACCGATGAGGATCGTTAGGGCATCCCCTGCTGCCGATTAGAACGCTGGGTGTTTCCGTCGATCGATCTTGCCACCGCACGCTGAATCTCCGCGTTTGATTCCACTTGCACGCGTTGAATCGCAACACCCTCCTCTGCCATGCGGAGAATGCGATCGGCCGACCCAGGTAGAACTTCGTCGTATCCACGAAAAGCAGCGACCGGAGGGAGGGGGCCCGAATGCTCAACTACAGCAGAGAAACTGGGGTTTTCGTAGCCAGAAGGTCCGGAAACTATCTCGCCTTCTACCGCTTCGTCTGGGACTGGTGCCGCTTCATGGCCCTCTTCATCGACGTCCCGGTCTGCTTCCATGCCTCGCGCACGACTTCCCCTGATGCGGGGGCTTCGATCAGGTAGATTTCCTCTCCGGTGTTCGTTCTCGCGATCACCTTCCGCCCCGACTTCGGACTCAGGTAATTGGTTGTCATCTTCCATCACTCCTCCCGCTTCGAATCGTTTAACGCTATATAAGCACTACATTTTAGATTGAAATCTGCCGTACCGCTGGTTTCTACCTGCAGGGGCAACGAACTCTCGCTGCCCCTGCAATCTATTGAACGGATTAGGTGCCTACTTATGCCCGTCTGTTCGGACAGGGTCTAGATAGTCACCTGGCGGGACTTGATGTTCTCCAGCTGCTTGCGCTCGTCGGCGGTGAGCTGGGCGGAATTGGTGTACTCCTTCTCAATCGCCGCATTCACTGCCGCCAATGCCTCACCGTAGGAGTCAGCGACAACGGACGGGTCCAGGTCGAACACCGGCACGAGCAGGCCGTGGGTGCGGAAAGTTCCGGCGAACTTGGTGCCCTCGCCCAGGTTCAGCTCGCCGCGGGCGGCGATGCGGGCCAGGGCGTTGAGCATGGCGCGCTCGTCATCTTCCGGGCGGACCCAGCGGATGTGGGCCTTGCCACCGCCGGGGTTGACCCACCAGACCGAACCCGGAACGTCGGCAGCGACCTTGGTGGACGGCATGATCGCGTCGTTTGCCCGCTGCAGTGCCTGCTGGATCTGCATGTTCATGCCGGCGCCGGAGGGGAACCACCAGTTGAAGTCGGAGTGCTCGGTGATGTCGAGGTCAGTAGAAGCGTCGATAAGCGAAGTCAGCTCCGGCTGCGAACCGTCTGCTGCCGTGGAACCGAGCGTCTCACCCGGCTGCGCGTTGACTACCCAGTTCAGGGCGTACGCGAGGTCACGGGCGGGGTTGCCGGAGTGGGACTGGACCTGGAGAGCGACGAGACGCTCAGCGCCCTCATCCTCGGAGCGGACCAACGCGGCGCCAGCGCCCGGCAGCACAGTGGCCAGCGTGACCGGAGTACCGTTCACATCCAGTTTCGCGGTGGCGGCGGGCACGAACTCCTGCAGTGCGACCAGATCGGTCTCAGCGGCGAAGTCCTTGTACGGGCGGGGGTCACCTGCCAGGGCTTCGCGCTCGGCGGCGCGGGCAGCGAGCTTGGCCTGACGGCGGCTCATGCCCTCCGGCAGGTCTTGGTCCTTCTTGCGGTTCTTCTTGGCCATGCGGCTTAGTCTAACTACCCGACGGCTGCCGGCGTGACCGGGTTGCGCTTGAACGTGTCCACGGCGAGCTGCGGCAAGTCGGTAGCGAAGACGTCCACACCGTTCTCACGGCACCACAGCATTTCCTTCGGCAGGTTCACCGTCCAGGTGTAGGTGCGTAAGCCCCGGAAACCGAGCAGCTCCGGCTTGCCCTGCAGGTGGGCCAGGGCCGGGCCGACACCGTAGGGGCGAGAAAACATGGTGTTGTTCTTGTTCCACTTCCGCTCGAACAGGCGGAACAGGTAGAAAGTCTCCAGGTCCGGCACGGCCTGGGCGAAGTAGCGCATCGCCGCGTGAGAGAAAGAGATGAGGTGGATCCGCGGGTCTTCCTTCATCCCGCGGTGCCACAGGGTGCGCACGGTTTGCTCGTCTACCTCGGGGCCGTAGCGGGTGGGGTGCTTTGTCTCGATGTAGAAATGCTTATCGGGATAGTCGGCGAGGAGGTCAAGAAGCTCGTCGAGAAGCAAAATTTGCTGCGGGTCTTCTTTGGTGCCGAAGTTGAACTGGCGCAGCTCATCGAAGTCCATTTTAGCCACGCGCCCCGCGCCGGTGGAGGTGCGGTTGATGAAGTTGTCGTGGTGGACAACCAGTTTGCCGTCGCGGGTGAGGCGCACGTCGGCTTCGATGCCGTGCACCCCGTCGAGCTTGAGTGCTTCTTCGAACGCCCGGAGCGTGGATTCGGGGTAGAGCCCGCTCATGCCGCGGTGGGCGACAATCTTCGGGTCATTATTAACGGGCATCAGAGCTGTGTCAGTGACGGTGGTCAAAAGGGTCTCCCAGCGAACGCAACGTATACCACTGGAAGACAATAGGCCTCCGCGCGCTGTGAGCGAACCCCCAGACGGTTGATTACCGCAAAGATTACTGAGAGTTCACCTCGAGTTAGTATCTTTTGTCACAATGGACCGCATGATGGTTGAGCCACTCAAGGATTCTCTCGGGTCCTTCCGCGACCGCCTCACGTCGACGGTGAAGGAGCTGTGGCCGCGCCGCAACCACGCGGTGCGTGTCCCGATTTATGCAGTTCAGATCCTCGCGGACCTCACGCCGGTGGTCCGCATGGCGGGTCTGCGCCGCCTGCCGGACAACTTCGCCACGGGCATCATCGGGGCCGAAGCCGCGACGTGGTTGGCCATTTCTCCATCTCTTTTGCCTCACCCATGGTGGGTGACCGCAGCTAATGTTGCGGGCTGCCAGGCAGCCGGACACTCGGTTGGTGTCGGGCTGGCGAATTTCGTGGCCAACGCCAGCGAGCCGGTCGGCTGGCAGGCTCCGCGCCGCTTCCGCCAGCGCACCGCGGTGCCAGTGCAGCTGGTCATGGGCGCAGCTACGGTCATCGCGTACGCGACCGCTGCTTATCGACGTCCCGAGCACGAAAGCCTCGTAGAAAACGAGACCAAGCTTGGACCGCTGCAGACCTTGGCTGGCATTGGTGTCGGCTCCATCGGTTATGGCGTGCTGTTGCTGGTTGGTGAAGGCATCCAGGTCACCGTGGATCAGCTGAACAAGGAATTCGGCCGTGTTCTGCCGTCCGTGGCGTCGTGGCCGCTGGCGATCGTCGCCTTGGGCGCGGCCGGCCTGCTGCTCACCGACAAGGTGGTCGTCCGCGCTGTGCTGAGCAAGGCCTACCAGAACGCCGACGAGCTCAACCGCGAATTCCTCCCCGGCGCGACCAAGCCGCGGGAGAAGGAACGCTCCGGCTCTCCGGCCTCTCTTGAACGTTGGAAGTACCTGGGCCGCCAAGGCCGCGCCGTCGTTGCGGGCGGGCCGCGCTCGGCTGATCTGAAGAAGGTGCTCGGCGGCGAAGTGAAGGAACCGATCCGCATCTTCATCGGTTTGAAGGACCGCTCGCCGGAGGAGCAAGCCAAGATGGTGCTGCGCGAGATGGACCGCACTGATGCGTGGTCGCGGAAGTCCATTGCTGTGATGTCCTCGGCCGGCACGGGCTGGATCAATGACTTCCACACCTCCGGGTTCGAGTTCTTGAACCGCGGTGACAGCGCCATCGTGGCGATTCAGTACTCGTTCATGCCGTCGGCCTACTCCTACGCGTCTGACCGCGAGGTGCCGGTGCGCAGCGCGAAGATTCTCATTGGCGCGGTCAAGGAGCGTATCGACGCCATGCCGGAAGACGAGCGGCCGAAGCTCTACCTCGGCGGCGAATCGCTCGGCGCCTACGGGCTTGCCGACGCTTTTGAGAACCTCGAGGAGTTCCGTGCCAATGTCGACGGCGGCGTATTCACCGGTGCACCTGGCTTTACCAAGACCCATGCTCAGCTGACCCAGAACCGCGACGAAGGTTCCCCGCAGCGCGTACCTGTAGTCGACGGTGGTCGCAGCGTGCGCTTCACCGCCCACCCCGACCACCTGGAGAAGACATTCGACGGTTCCGACTACGACAACGAGTGGGAGTTCCCCCGCGCCGTCTTCGCCCAGCACGCGTCCGACCCGATTGTCTGGTGGGATCTGACGCTGCTGTTCAAGGCGCCCGACTGGTTGAAGGAGCCCGGTTCCCGCGGCGAGCGCGCACCGGAAGCCATGCACGTGGATACCCTGCAAAACATGCGCTGGGTGCCGTTCATCACCTGGTGGCAGATCGGTGTGGACCAGTTGACCTCCCAGGACCCGCCCGGTGGCCACGGCCACCAGTACCACGATGAGACCGTGGCCTACTGGAACGCTGTCTTGGATGCCGGCTTCTCTGACGAGGAGCTGGCGGCGATTTCCGAGTGGATCCACAAGGACTCCACCCGCATCCGTGCCACCTCTGCCTCCGCGGCGAAGGAAGGTGCCCGCCAGGCTGCCGAGTCGGCGCGGCAGGCGTTCACGGATGTCTCTGGCGCGCCGAGCTAAAGGCGCTAACTAGATTCCGCAGGCGACGCCCGTGGAGTGGTGCGGGCAGTAGCCGTTCGGAACTTTGTGCAGGTACTGCTGGTGCTCGTCTTCGGCGAGGTAATAGTCCTGCCCGGCCGCGACCTCTGTGGTGATGGCGCCGAAGCCGGCCTGCTCGAGCTGTTTGCCGTATTCGGTCACCCATTGGCGGGTCTGCTCCGCCTCTTCTTCAGTATCGGTGTAGAACGCGGAGCGGTATTGGGTGCCCACGTCATTTCCCTGGCGGTAGCCCTGCGTCGGGTCATGCGCCTCGAGCGCCATTCTGACCAGTTCCTTCAGGCTGATCTGCTCCGGGTCGTAGACCACCTCGACCAGCTCGACGTGGTTGGTGGCCCCACTGTACACTTCGCGGTAGGTCGGGTTCGGGGTCACGCCGCCGCCGTAGCCGACGGACGTGGACTCCACACCGGGGGTCTCCCAGTACATTTTCTCTGCACCCCAGAAGCAGCCGATGCCGATGAACAGGCGTTTCTGTCCCTCACGCCACGGGCCGGTGATCGGCGTGCCCAGCACAGCGTGCGGGCGCGGGTTGTTCAGGACCGGGTCCGGGCGGCCGGGCAGAGCCCGTTCCGGGTCGGTGAGTTCAGGGGTGCGTCCGAAGAAGAATGCCATGTCTTTCATAACGGCCGTGTGCCGCGGAAGATTCCCGCCCAGCTACTTTCGGGAGTGGCGAGCGACACGTGCCCTGTTGCCGCACGTGTTGCTGCACCACTGTTGTCCACTCCTCAGTTGGGTGAAATAGAGAACGCAATGAGGCCCGTCGCACTTTCGCAGTCTGGAAAACTCCGGTTCGGTGAGCACATCAACTGCAGACAGGAAGACCTCCGCCAGAAAATCATCTAAACGGTCAGCACCGTGGGCGAGATGCACATCAAAGGTTCCACTTGTTCCGGAGAAACTCGGAGCAATGTTCACTTCTTTCGCGAGGGAATTAAACGCCTTCGCCGCCCGCGGAGAGTCGCCCGCTAGTGCCGCATCGTAAGCTTCCGAGATTTTAACCCTTGCGCTCCTCAGCTGTTCCAGTTGTTCAGCATCGATCCCACCAACGTCCGCAACGCCCAACTCTTGCGACATGGCTCTGAACCAATTCCGCGCCGTTTCCTTGGTTGCCAACGCATCGACTAGCTCCCGGCCGTCATAAAACCGGGAACTAAGGAATCGGGTCGCCGCAGGCTCAAGTGGGCGGACTAGGGCGCCGTCTACTACGTACTGAGTCTTCACTTCACCCTCCTGTCGTGCGGAATCTACCGCTACGCCAAGACTAACGTGAATATAACTAATGACATTCCCATTAATTCCAGTAATGTTGGGATCGCCCTAATGCCCTTGCCATTAATTGGAGATACTATGTTCACTACCGCAGCCCCGCCTCGCCCCCCGATCCGCACCATTGCCGTTTCAACCCTTTCAAGCTGCGCAGCGCTAGGAGTTCTCGCAGCGCTCACTGCCGCCTCAGGGCATCCATGGCTCATTCCTCCCATGGCCGCATCCATGGCCTTGATCATGGGGGTTCCGCATCTCCCCCTTGCTCAGCCACGAAATGTCGTAGGTGGCCAGACCCTCAGCGCATTGGTGGGAGTTCTGGTCGGACTCTTCGGAGATTCCCTATGGCTTGGCGCTTTGGCTGGCGGCTTGGCTCTCGGAGCCATGATGGCCGCCCGCATGCCCCACTCCCCCGCAGCGGCTACTGCTGTCCTCGGAGTGAGCGTGGATACCAACGTGGGTTTCGTTGCCCTCGCACTGTTGGCCGCGGTTGTTCTTGCCGTCGTTGGGCTGGCCGGAAATAGGCTCAACGGAGCTGAGTACCCGAGCTACTTTTGGTGATCGCCCAAACTGGCCCAGACCCCCACCCTGGGAAATTTCCCTATCATGGGCCACGTAAGCCAATCACCCATACGAAAGGTATTAGAACAATGGCTGTTTACACGCTTCCTGACCTGCCGTACGCATACGACGCTCTCGAGCCGCACATCTCCGCTGAGATTATGGAACTGCACCACGACAAGCACCACGCGAACTACGTTGCTGGCGCTAACGCTGCCCTGGAGGCTCTCGAGGAGGAGCGCAACGGCGAGGCTAACCCGGACAAGCTGCGCGCCCTGTCCAAGAACCTGGCGTTCAACCTGGGTGGCCACACCAACCACACCATCTTCTGGCAGAACATGTCCCCGAACGGTGGCGGTGAGCCGACCGGCGAGATCGCTGAGGCCATCAACCGCGACTTCAACTCCTTCGAGGCTTTCCAGAAGCAGTTCGAGGGCGTTGCAACCTCCATCCACGGTTCCGGCTGGGCTGTGCTGGGCTACGACCACATTGCTGGTCGCCTGATCATCCAGCAGCTGACCGACCAGCAGGGCAACATTTCCGTTGACTTCACCCCGCTGCTCATGCTGGACATGTGGGAGCACGCGTTCTACCTGCAGTACAAGAACGTCAAGGCTGACTACGCCAAGGCATTCTGGAACGTTGTCAACTGGGAGGACGTCGCCGAGCGTTACGCTAAGGCCTCCGCCTAACCATCGCTTGACTGCTTGAAGCGCGAAAGTCGCTTCAAGCTGAAAGGGACCGCCACTACCCAGAAAGTGGCGGTCCCTTCACGCATTCCCGGGGCTGGAGGTGCCTGGGTGCGTAACCTGATTTTCGCAACGAGATCGGCGGAGTTCCGAACTCGCCTTTCACTATAAGTAAGGCTGACCTAAACAAGCAAGGTTTATGCAACATTAAATGCGCTTAATTGCTTATCGACGCCCTGACCTGCCCGGATTAGACCCCTCGGGCGAAGAGTAGTTGGATAGGAGCTATGGCACCCGACAGACAAGCAGGCATACGCAAAGGCACACCGGAGTACCGGCGCGCCTCGTTCGCGCTGCTGTTCGCGGGACTCGCCATCTTCAACTCGCTCTACGCCACGCAGGCTCTGCTGCCCACCTTGACTGACGAGCTCGGCATGACCGAGGGCCAAGCAGCTCTGACGGTCTCGGCAACAACCGGCGGACTGGCGCTCTGCGTCGTGCCAGCGTCGATCCTTTCGGAACGGTTCGGCCGCGGCAGGGTGCTCATCATTTCAGCGTTGCTCGCCACCACGCTCGGGCTTGCTTTGCCATTGGCGCAAACAGGCGGGCAGCTCATCGCGATGCGCTTTATCCAGGGTTGCCTCATCGCCGGCACCCCGGCAGTGGCGATGACGTGGATCTCGGAGGAAATCGCTGCCGAGGACTCCGCCGGAGCGATGGGGCTGTACGTGGCAGGCAACTCGATCGGCGGGCTGATCGGTCGCCTTGTCCCCGCGTTCACCTTAGAGGTCGCAGGCTGGCGCACCGCCCTGTTCGCCGGGGCGGTCACGGCTCTGACGTTCGCGTGCATCATGTGGGCACTGCTGCCTAACCAGAAGCAGTTCGAGCCGAAACCGCTGCACTTCTCCAGCGAGGCGACAGCTATCGCCCGCCACCTCACCGACTGGCGCCTCGTGGCCCTCTACGCCTGCGCGTTTTTGGGCATGGGCATGTTCGTCTCCGTCTACAACATGTTCGGCTTCCGGGCGATCGAGCACTTCGGGCTCCCGCCGGCGCTGGCAGGGCTCGTCTACGTGATGTATTTGTCGGGCACATGGTCGTCGGCACGCGCGGGCAACTACGTGCAGCGCGCCGGGCGCGGCCGGGTCATGGTGATCACCGCGGGGCTCATGCTCATCGGCGCGCTCATCCTCATCAGCCCGAACCTGTGGGTCACGCTCGTCGGGTTGCTGCTGTTTACGGCCAGCTTCTTCGCCATGCACTCGGTGGCGTCCGGTTGGGTGGGCCAAGTGGCAACTCGCGACCGGGCGGAAGCCTCGAGCGGGTACGTGTTCTTCTACTACGTCGGATCGTCGGCACTCGGCGCGTTGACGGGCTGGCTCTTCCAGTACCTCGACTGGCCGAGCTTCATCGGGGTCGTCGCTGGATTCCTCGTGGCGCTCACGGCGATCGCAGTGTGGCTCGCGCTCACAGTGAAGAAAGGCGCGGCACCCCGGGCGCACCAGCCATAAGCATCCGTCGCACGGCGGCAGTGGCACGGCAATCGTCCTCGTTATAGCGCTCCAGCGCCGCCCGCGCGGACATGTTCCCGGCGCGCGCTTCACGGCGCAGCGCCACTGACTCTTCCCCGTCCACATCGCCGGCCCATTCGTACCCGGCAATGGGCGCGACCACTTTCAGCCCTAGCCCGTCCGTGCCCACCAGCAGGCGGCGCACCCATGTGAACACGTCGACCCACTCGTCGGAAGCAATGAAGTCGCGGACTTCGTTTTCGCTTATCGACGCAAACCGCCGCGCCGACCCCATCAACCAGTGGTTCTCCCCACCCGCCGCGTAGCAATACGCCCGGAATGTCTTGCCTTCAGCGTGAGCGGCCGCGCGCAGGCCCATGAGCCAGCTCCAGAACGCCGCGAAGTTCTCTTCCTCGGCCACGGAATCCGGGCCGACCTCTTCCCACGTAGAAAAGGCGCGATACGTTTGACCGTCGAACGCGCCCCACAGATAGGCGCCCTGGTCGAGGTAGGCCTCCATGTCGATGTCCACTTCGACATCAGCTCGCAGTTCTGCAGGCGGGGCGAAGTCGTCGCGAGCGAGGACGGGGATCCCGGCGCGCCACGCGCGGGCGATCTGGGAGGACTCGCCAAGATCAGCATCCATGACGGCCTGGACTGTCTCCAAGCCTTTAAGACGCAGCGGTTCGGCGCGCTGACCGGGAAAGACGAGCGAGATATCGTCCATTGCGAGCAGCTCCGGCTCGCAGAGTTCCCAGAACCGGCAGGTCGCGCACTGTTTCAGGCGCACTGGACGATCGGGCGTGGGCAAAGCAAGAGCAGTGCGGAGCGCCTCCTCATAGCGGGTCACATCAGTGAGGTAGGCCCGTTCGCGATCCTGGCCGACGGCGGCGGCCTGCCCGCTGGCGTAACCGAGGTCGTCAAGCAGTATGTGCGCGAGCGCAGCGCGGTAGCCGTCGATAGTGTGATGGCGCAGCTTCGCACCGACCTCGAGGGGCTTACCCAGCCCTAACCGGCGCGTGGGGATGAACCGTAGCGTCGCCGAAGGGCTCGACCGGGCGACGCGGTGGTTGGAAATCACCACGGGCAGATAGGTCCCGTCCTCCAGGCGGGCGAGGATGTCGATCTCCGCCACCACCGGCACCCCGTCGATCGTCCCGGTCAAAGCGCCGTTCGTGATCAAGGTCGCTCCTTTGGCCAGCACTGCGCGGGTGTGACCTTCTGCCGCGAAAACATCTGCGGCGGGATCAATGTCCACGCGCGAGAAGGGTTTGCGGCGGCCATCCCCCATGGCTCTTCGGACAGGCAGGAGGGTGAATGCGGCGGCGCGTCCGGCGTCGATAAGCGGCTGGCGGCGCTCCGCCTCAGGCAGCGGCGGAATCTCGGGGTGGGCGATGCGCTGGCGCAGGCGGTAACGGCAACCGACAAGGTCACTCGCCCGCACCAAAGACGTTTCCTCGCTCACGGAAACCAAGCCTAACGGCCAGAGATGGGTAAAGTTGAACCGGACAAGTTATTTAAGGAGATACTCATGGGACTGTTCGAAACCATCCGCAAATCCCGCGCGAAGACCAAGGCTGAAATCAAGGCCGCTGAGGCGAAGGCGCGCCAGCTGGCTAAGGAAGAAGCCAAAAACGACAAGCAAATGGCCAAGCTGCTGGACAAGGCTGAAAAGCGCCTGCTGAAAGAGGAAAAGCAGGGCCTGAAGCGCAAGCGCAAGCACGAGCAGAATCTGGCCAAGAACGAGCTGAAGAAGATCCAGGAGTCCGGCCTGACCAAGAAGAAGGCCAAGCAGTGGGTCGGTGCGTCGCGCATTTTGCTGCCGATCCTCATCCCGCTCGCTTACCGCGCACTGACCACCTACCAGCAGAACAAGGTCAACGACCGCGCACGTGCCGCTGGCCTGACCGCCAACGCGATGGCGCGTTTTTCCACCCAGGGCGCTGAGCTCAAGGGCCGCGTGCAGGCGATCCGTTCGCAGGCGCAGAATAACGACGCGCTCAAGGACGACTTCCGCCGCGATGTCGAGGTGCGTTGCGACGAGATCGAGGCCGCCGTCAACAATGTCGAGCAGATGAACGACGCGCAGCGCCGCCTGGCTCACGAGACGATCGACCGCGACATCAACAAACTGACCGCGGAGATCCAGGAAAAGACCCTCCGCTAATCCCTGCTGTAACGAGCTTGCGAGTTACAGCACTCCCTGTTCGCGCGCCGATGCCACTGCTGAGGTGCGCGAGCGCACGCCCAGCTTGTCGTAGATGTGGACGAGGTGGGACTTCACGGTCGCCTCTGACAGCATGAGGCGTTGGCCAATCTCGCGGTTCGAGGAGCCCCCGGCTACAAGCTGAAGCACCTCGAGTTCACGCGGAGTGAGTGAGGAGCGCGGCGTGCGGTCGCGGGTTTGCAACCGGTCGCGCACCATCGGGGACATGGCCTGGTCGCCTCTGGCGGTGGAGCGCACAGCGGCCAGCAGCTCGGCGGGCGGGGCATCTTTGAGCAGGTAGCCGACAGCACCGGCTTCAATCGCGCCGAGAATGTCCACGTCGGTGTCGTAGTTGGTCACCACGAGAACTTTCGGCGGGTTCTCCATGGAGGCGCGGATCTCGCGGGTGGCTTCCGCGCCCGTGGTCACCCGTGCCCCCTGCGCGCCTGCGCCGAAGCGCAGGTCCATGAGGATGACATCGATTCCACCTGCCTGAGCTGTGGCGATAGCTCCTTCAGCAGTCGCCACCTCCCCCACGACGATGATGTCGTCAGCCTCTTCCAGGATGGCGCGCAGGCCAAGGCGGACGATCTCGTGGTCGTCGGCAAGCAAGACACGAATCATTCTTCCTCCTCAATCTTTCGATTGATAGTATCACCGTCGGGCACCACGATCGACAATGCCGTGGAGCCTGACGGCGCGGACTCGATGATGAGCTCTCCGCCCAACTCCCGGGCACGGGTGCGCATTGCGTCGAGCCCGAGGTGGCCGAGCCCGCTGGGACGCTCCGGCAGCGCATCCACATCGAACCCCTGACCATTATCGACGACGTCTAGCCGCACCTCATCCGGCGCGAACGTCAGCGTCACCCGCGCCATCGATGCGCCCGAATGCTTGACGACGTTACCCACCGCCCCCTGCGCAATCCGCAACAGGCCCGCCTCCACGCGCATCGGCAGCTGACGCGGCTGACCGTCTACGTCGACGGTAATGTCCATCTCCCCGGCCTGCGCGAACGATCCCGCGATCCGTTCCAGCGCCTCCGGCAGCGAGGTCTCCGACAGCGGCGCCGGCGTGAGCGCCGCGATCATCGCGCGTGTTTCCGCCAGGTTGTCCGACGCAGAATGTCGAGCCACTTCGATGCGGCGCAGCGGGCTGGCAAGTTCCTCGCGCTCAAGCCCGGTGCTCATCAGATCGCGTTCAGCGGCGTGCAGCAGCATTTGGATACTCGACAGCGACTGTGCCACCGTGTCATGAATCTCGTGCGCGAGACGCTGGCGCTCCTGAACCACGCCCGCCTCGCGCTCTTTGAGTGCGAGTGCTTCTTGCGTATCGACGAGTTCTTGGATGAGCGCCTCCCTTTCCGCACTCACCCGGGCAATGACCTTGAACGCGTACGTGATCATGATGACCACCAGCGCCGAGACGGTGGGACCCATCACCCCGCCGAGGGTGAGCCCATCCGGGATTTGCACGAGAATGGAGATCGCCAACACCCCGACGACGCCAACCACGCCGTACCAGCCATTGAACGCGCGCATGAACAGGAAGAACAGGATGAACACCCAGTAGACGGCCACCGGGGTTAAGAACATCGCCGCGACCCACACGGCCGTCAGCGCGAGCATCCACAGCACCCGCGCGATGGCGTTCCAGCGGCGCATCTGCAACGCGCCGAACGAGTAGATCCCGCCGAAGGTGATGATGAGCAAAACCAGGGTCACCGCCTGGCTTATGTGCATGCGGAACACCCCGCCCAGGGAGACCAGTAGCAACGCCACTGTCAGCGCGGCGATGCCCGTGTCCAGGGCGCGGTTGTCCGGCAGCCCGGCGACCCGGTCGGGCCGACCGCTTTCCGCAGATACCGTGGAGACCATGCGCAAGAGCGTACCCCGAGCTTCCACGGTTCTAGCCTTAGAATGATGCACATGACATCCCGTCGCGTGCTGGCGGCCATTCTCGCCGTGATTCCCCTTCTTCTTGTAGGCTGCTCCGAGTCCGGCGACGCCGCGTCTGAGCGCGTCACGGTCGAGGTGCCCACCACCGTGACCGTCACTGCCGACCCGACAGACCTTCCGTCTTCCTTCACCCACTACGTGGCCCTGGGCGACTCGTATGCTGCGATGGGGTCCGCCTCCGGTCCATTCGTCGGCCCCGCCTTCTGCGCCCGCAGCGAAGACAACTACCCGCACGAGCTGGCGAAACTCTACAGCGGCATCAACGCCAAACGCGGCTTCACTGACGCGACCTGCCAGGGCTCCACCACCGACCACATCCTGGCCGACCGCGACATCACCGGCGCAGACATCCCCGCCCCCGTCCTCGACGCAGAGGTCAAAGACACCGCAACGGGTTCGGCGACGGTGACGGAAAGTCCGTCGACAAGCGCTGCGACGTCGACAAGCAGCATGAGTTCTCCCACCACGACCGAGGATGCTGGCGCAAGCACCATCACCGCCCAGATTGAATCCCTCGAACCGGATACGGACCTGATCACGCTGTCGATCGGCGGCAACGACATTCACTTCGGGCCGTGGAGCCGCTGCATCACAGGCATGGTCGAGGACCGCGGCGAGGCAGACTGCGACGAGGGGCTTTACGACGACACCGCCCGCGCCCTAGTCGACCTGCCGAAACGCCTCGACGCGATCTACGCACGCATCAACGAAAAGGCACCGGACGCGACGATCATCACGACCGGTTACATGCCGCTGCTGTCCATGGAGGATGATTGCGAGCGCACAGCGGATCTGCCCAGCGGCACGTTGAACTGGGCGGCTGGGTTGACCGTGACCATGAACGCGATGGTGCGCGATGCCGCAGTCCGCAACGGCGCACTGTTTGTCATGCCACCGAACGCGGATTTCCACTCCGTCTGCGCGCCGGCCAGCGAGCGCTGGACCGACCTGACCGGTGAGGAAACCGACTCCTTTGCCGTGCACCCGACACCGACCGGGCAGAAACAAATGGCCGAAGCGATCGCGGATGTCTTGGCGAAACTGTAGTTCACCAATGCACCGAAGTTTTAGGAGCCGTCGTGGGCATGGCCTAAAATCAACCCTCGGTACGTAGAGGAGAGTGAGGCATGCTCGAAGCGTTCGTCTACCCGGTGTCCGCGGTGATGAAGCTGTGGCACTGGCTGCTGGCGGATGTGTTCAACGTGGCTCCCGACACAGCGTGGGTGCTGTCAATCTGCCTTCTCGTGCTCACCGTGCGCGGTCTGCTGGTCCCGTCCTATTGGTCGACGTTCAAATCCAGCCGCAAGATGCTCATGATGCGGCCTGAGCAAATCGCGCTCGAAGAACGCTACGGCGCCTCCCTAAAGCCAGACGACATCACAGCGCACGAGAAGGCGCTGAAGGAGCTGAATAAGGAGTACGGGTACAACCCGCTGTCCGGCTGCATCCCGCCGCTGGTGCAGCTGCCGTTCATTTTGGGCCTGTACCGCCTACTCATCTGGATGTCCGTCCCCGAGAACGGCCGCACGGGCAGCGACATCGGCCTGCTCAACCCTGATGACATTGCCGGCTTCCTCGAAGCGTCCTTCCTTGGCGTGCCGCTGCCGGCGTACGTGTCCATGAGCCAGGAGCAGTTCGCGGCGCTGGGCACTACCGGCGACGACGTGCGCGCAGTGGCCATTCCGCTGCTCATCTTCGCGATCATCTTCACCACCTTCAACATGTTCGTCTCCCAGCTGCGCAGCCGCGTGCACATGGACTGGAACGAACGCATGGCCGTACGCATCTACGACTTGATGTGGTGGCTCATGCTGCTGATACCCGTCATGCTCGGTTTCGTGGGCATGACCGGTCTGATCCCCATTGCGTTGTTGATGTACTGGTTCATCAGCAACCTGTGGACCCTGTGCCAGACAGCGATCATGTGGTACCTGCTTACCCGCAAGTACCCGCTCGAGCCGCACCACCTTGACCACGTCGAGGAAGCCCGCGCCGACGCGCAGAATAAAGAGGCGAAGCGCTCCCGCCGCAGCCGCAACCTGCAGGCACTCGCCCACCCGTCGACGCTCCCGGAGGTCCGCCGCACCATCAAGGCAGAAAAGCAGGCGGAGAAGCAGGCACTCAAGGATAAAAAAGCGGAAAAGAAGAACCTGAAGAAGGAAAAGAGCAAAGTCCGCTCCGACATGCGCAAAGCAGAGATGGAGGAGCGGAAGAAAGCACGCGACGAGGCGAAGACTAGATCGAATAGTCAGCCGGAGGAGCCGACAGCATCTGACGCGCCAGATCCCGACCAGTGATCAGCGGCGCTACAGTGCGGCTCACGCGCGCACCCGTCATCCCGCCGTCAAGGAAGATGAGCAGCTGGTTCGCCTGCGCTTCCGAGGGGTAACCGTTCTTCCGGTTGAGCAGCTCCGTCATTGTGGAGTGCATCCAGCGGCGGTGCTCCAAGCACGCGGCGACAATGTCGCGTTCCGACTCTGTCTCCGGGCGCGGATACTCGGCAGCGGCGTTGAGAAACGGTGAGCCGCGGAAATCCTTCTCCGGCTCCTCCTCGATCGCCATGTCGAAGAAGGCGAGAATTTTCTCGTCGGCATCGATCATCATTGAGGTGCGCTCGACCCAGCGATCACGGAACTGTGAATCAAGCCGTTCAATGTACGCGATGACCAGGTTATCCTTCGACCCCAGCAGCGAGTACAGCGATGCCTTCGCCACATCCGCCTCACGCAGGATGCGGTCGATGCCGATGACGCGGATGCCCTCTTCAGTGAACAATTTTGTGGCGGCATCGAGCAGGCGCTGACGGGGACTGGGCCTGTTGCGGCGACGCGATGCCGGCTGTTTCTTGCTCACCTAACTCAATATAGACAAACCGGTACGTCCATTCAAAGGTTTGGTGGCAGGATTTGGTGCTTCAGGCACGAAAAAGCTCCCGCCCAACCGGACGGGAGCACATTCTTTCTTACGGGTGATTAGCGGCGACGACCCATGATCATGTTCACGATCCACAGGACGATAACCGCACCGATGATGCAGGTGAACATGGAGAAGATCCAGTTACCGCCGGCAACATCAACGCCGAACAGCGACAGAACCCAACCACCAACGAGACCACCGACCACACCGGCAGCGATGTTGGCGAAGATGCCCATGGAAGCGTCACGCTTCATGATCATGGATGCGATCCAACCAGCAATACCACCGATAACGATCCAACCGAGAAAACCGAGTGTAGGGGTCATGAAAAATTCCTCTCTAACAAATTCCTAAACTTTCCACTTCCTATTATGCCCAAAGAAACCGAACCGTGGGCAACAGTAGGCCCACGGTTCCATAACGGTTCGGCTGCCATTGCAACCTTTTGCCTGTTTACTTTGGTAGTTTCTCCGGGCGCACGACCATCATCGGGCAGGGCGCGGCCTGCAGCAACGCCCGCGAGGTGGAGCCGAGCAGCATGCCCTTGAAGCCGCCGCGGCCGTGGGAACCGGTGATGAGCAGCTGGGCGCCCTGCGCCTGCTCCACCAGAGCGCGCACCGGCCGGTCGCGGGTGACCACCTTGCGCACCGTGACATTGGGGAACTCAGTAGAGAAGGAGGACAGCGCGTCCTCGAGCTTCTGCGCGCGCTGCTGATCCACCTGTTGCAATTGATCCTCCGTGACGATCGCGCCGGCGGCTGGGGAGGAATTATCCATGTAGGTATGCACGGCGACGAGCTCGGCACCGCGGGCCTGCGCCTCCTCGAAGGCGACCTGAGTAGCCTTAACGGAGACCTCGGAGCCGTCGACACCGACGACAACCGGGCCGTACTTGGTATCTTCCGTCACCGCGTTGTCATCGCGCACGACCACGACCGGGCACGAAGCGTGAGACACGACTGCGGCGGAGACTGACCCCAGCACCATGCCGGAAAGTCCGCCCAAACCGCGGGAACCCATGACGATCATCGTGGATTCCTTCGACAGATCTAGCAGCATGTCGATCGGGGATCCCTCCGCAACCGTGTGCCCGATCTTGATGTCGGGAGCGACCTCGAGAGCAATGTCGCGGGCATCTGCGATCTTGCGCAGACATTCGTTCTGCAGATCGTCGTACAGCTCCTGCGGGGGCACCATGCCTTCGGCGTAGAGGAACTGCGGCATGGTGTACGAGGACGCGAGACGCAGCGGAACGCCGCGCTTGTTAGCGGTGTTGGCCGCCCAACGGACGGCATTGTTCGACGGTTCGCCGCCATCAACAGCGACGACAACCATATCTTCACGGCTCATGAGGGTGCCTTTCCTCGTTCTTATCTGACACCCCCATCATACCGCCGCGGGGGTCGGTCTACTTGGGGATTTCGATCGGACGAGCCGGTTCCGCGTTAGCCGGGAAGAGGATGGTGTAGATCGTCCACAGGACATCCTTGATCGTCTTGCCGATACCTTCGCTGAAGAAAGCCGTCAGTTGGCCCAGAATTGCATCAATATTCATGGGGAATAAGTTAGTACATGTGACAGAAGTTGGAAAGAGGAACCGTAAACCTTTACCTCCGCGTGATGGACTCGGCGCGACGCGAGCGCGTGTTCCGGACGGTGAGCCGAGGGTCGCCCGGGACTTCATTTGGCATCTCGTGTCCACACAGCGCCACCGCCACCCGCTTGACGACGAGTCCGCCGTGACATCCCGCTTCACCGCGGGCGAGGTCGTGCTTATCGACGGCACCCCCCTCAGCCCCAGTGACCTAGTACCGCCAGGAACGGACGTCTTTTTCTACCGGCGCCCCGCCCCGGAGCCGCGCGTGCCGTTCGAAGTAACTGTCGTCTACGAAGACGACGCCATCATGGTGGTGAACAAGCCTCCGTTCCTGGCCACCATGCCCCGGGCATCACACATCACCGAAAACGCGACGGTGCGCTTACGCCGTTCGACGGGAAACGAAGAACTCACGCCGGCGCACCGCCTCGACCGCATGACGTCCGGCCTTCTCTTATTCACCAAGAAGGCCTCCGTGCGGGGCGCTTACCAGCAACTCTTCGCGTCGTGGGCGGTCGCCAAACTTTATGAGGCTGTGGCCGACGACATCGGCCCGTCGCTGCCCGCACGTCCATCGGCGAATTCCCCATTGGTATGGGAGCACCACATTGTGAAGCGAGAAGGTGAGCTGGCATCGTCCATCACCGTAGACGCCATCCCGAACTCACTCACATACGTCACAGACATCACTCCGTTGCCAGGAGGTGCTGCGCGATATCTCTTACAGCCGGTAACAGGCCGCACCCATCAGCTCCGAGTGCAGATGCACGCTGCCGGCGCACCCATTCACGGGGACCCTGTCTATCCCGAGCTACTACCAGCGTCTGCTGAAGACTTCTCCCGGCCAATGCTGCTTGCGGCCGTCGGGCTCGCTTTCACCGACCCCCTAACCGGCGTGAAGCGAACCTTCACTGCACCAGGGTTCTCGGGACAAGCGATTCCGGGGCTGAAGCAAAAAGTGGGTGAAGACAGATAGTGCGCCCTGGTACCTAAGCGGTAGAAGCTGACCGTATAAGGGCGGTGGGCAAGCGACGATCAAGGCTGCCGCAACACACTCCGCGTTCCTACGACCCGATGTCCAATTAGTGGGAGCTAGCTTCCGTTACCGGCAGCGAGTTCGTTGTTCCGGTTGTTCCAGTAGCGAAGATATTCAATCAACAAGAAGACGAGCGGAACCGAAGCTGCGGCAGAGATCCACCTGACAATACTGAACGGAAAATCCGAGGACAGGTCGTTGGTGATTCAGCGTGTGCCTTCGGCCCATGCGGAGGACTCTTCGGCCCGTGTGCGCGTGTTATTTGCGGTAGTGTCTGCTTGCGCTGCTACTACGGTGTCGGGTTGTGCCGGGGTGGTGTGTGCGTGTGCTGGGAGTGCGGCTCCGGTGGTGAGAATAGCTGCCATTCCGGTAGCTGCGAGTGTGGTGCGACCCATGATGTTTCCCCCTTTTTTTCACGGTTATGTGGTTCTATCTGTGAAGTCTTCGGGGGAGGAGGAATCGTTACAACCAGCGTGGGTTTAGGCAGACGCGTTTAACCCCCGGGGTGGCGCTGTGTGGCGCCGTTCCTCGGGGGTTGTTTGTGTCTGTATTGAGTTGTTTTTGTTGTTGTTGGTCGGCGGTAACTTACTCTCCCACACCCTCCCGGGTGCAGTACCATCAGCGCGGGTGGGCTTAGCTTCCGGGTTCGGAATGGGACCGGGCGTTTCCCCACCGCTATCAACCACCGACACACCTAATAGGGCTTGTGTGTCATGGTGACCACCACACTTGTGTGTGTGGTGTGGTCGGTTGTTTAGTTATCTGTATCTGTGGCATGTGTGTGGTGTGTCAGATACTGCATAGTGGACG